>JAKQFH010000063.1 GCA_029556265.1 Chloroflexota bacterium
TAACCTATACGCATACCCCTGACCCGACCCGGACCAGCACACCGACCCCGCCGCCATACCTAACCGGCACACCCACCCCTACGCCGCCTGGCTCCGAACCCTGAAGCAAAGGCCAAAAAATTGCAGCGCGAGTGATTTAGACACCCGCGCGTACACCGAATTATATTTTCAATTCCGGCTGTCAAACCGTGTGCAGCCGGGTCCTTGTCATCAGAAAGCTCTGAGCCCGCTCAGTTGACAATCAAATCCTCCAGTGAGCGTTTTGGCACATGGTGCACACCTTCCCCGTCGCGATAATACTTGATATCCCCCGCGCTGCCCAAAGCCTCGATGACCACTTTCTCTGCCGGCTTGCCAAGCGCGAGCACCACCAGAACCTCAAGGTAAGCGGGCAACTCCAAAAGCGCTGCCAGTTCATCCCTTTTCACAGAGCTGAGTATACAGCCGCCAAGGTTTTGCTCGGCTGCGCCTAACATGATGGTCTGCGCGGCAATACCCGCATCCATATCAAACTGCTGTTTGATGCGTTCATCCCCAAGCACAATAATATAGGCTGCCGGTCTTTCCCCTTCCGCGGGCCCCGCCCAATCCCGCAGATAGCCCGCGAACTTCAGGAGTGGAAAAATCTTGTCTGTCAGGTCTTTCTCACCGACCACAAAGAATTTAAGCCCCTGCAGATTGGCTGAACACGGCGCCAGCCGCGCGAGGCCCACCAGTTCCACAAGCGTCGCACGCGGGACGCGAACCGCTTCATCAAAACGACGGTAACTTCGGCTTTTAGACACCAAATCCTTAAACATCTGAATCACCTTTCTTTAAACGCGAACTGCTGGGCTTTACCAGGAAGAACGCGGCGGCGAGCAACACCAAACCGCCCCCATCAAAAACTATATAGCGGATAATGCTTGCGCGAAGAACCGCGTGCTCAGACCCAATCGTCCCCAGCAGCCAGCTTTCGCCAATCAAGCCAATTGTTTGCATCAAAATTGCCTCAAGCAAGGAGATTCTACGCCTCAGCGGATTAATCAGGGCGAAAAGATACGGCACCTGCCACATCAGATACAAAATCCCGACGCCTGCCACTGCCGCAGCGCCTGGAACGCCGCTGAGCTCAAATCCCGCGCTAAAAACCCGCGGATTTATCAGGTACGCAACAGCCGCCTGCAAGTTAAGCGCCGCCACAACCCCTATAAGCGCCCTGGCAATCCAAATTCTGGTCCGCAAAGCTGATTCCAGGTCGGCGTTCATCCACTGCCTCGCGTCTGTTATTCCAGCTAATCCGGCATTACGATGCCGTCACGCACGCGCCAGACTTCGTGGTTTTGCGTAAACTCGGGGGAAAACATTTCCAGGTCAGTGGAGGTGAGCAGAGCCTGCTCCACCTGACCCAACACAACAAGCAAATCCGCTCGGCGCTGCGGGTCCAGCTCCGCCATAATTTCGTCCAGCAAGAGCACCGGCCACTCACCAGTCCTGGCGCGCATCCACTGCACCTCAGCGAATTTGAGCGATAACAATGCGGTCCGTCCCTGCCCCCTGGAGCCGAAATCGCCCAGGTCTATGCCGCTGCCGATGAACCGGAATTCATCGCGGTGCGGCCCAAGGGTGGTCATGCCGCGGCTGATATCCTCCCGATACGCCGCGTGCAAGGCCTTGCGGAAGCCCGCCTCCAAGTCTTCCACGGAAAGCTGCGAGCGGTCGACCGCGGCTTGGACGGGGAGCGCCATCTGTCCTTTGGGTGCGGGGAGCGGTTCGTAGGCAGGTTTGTACAGCAGCCGCAGCAATTCCGTTCCGCGGGTCAGCTGCTGATGTACCGCCGCTGCCTGTTCCTCCAGCTCCTTCAGCGCTTGGACGCGCGCGCGCATAATTTCCGCGCCGTGGCGTGCCAACATCTCATCCCAGGCTTCCAATTGGCGCGTATCCCCCCCGCGTTCAGCCAGAATTTTGAGCAGCGCGTTGCGTTGATTTAAGGCTTTGGTGTAATCCGCGCTGTGCCTGGCATAGCCGGGCTGGGCCTGCGCCAGGGCCTCGTCCAGGTACTGCCGCCTGTCTGAGGGTGAGCCCTCAATAATGCGCGACATCTGGGGTAAGAAGCTGACGGCGTTAAATTGACCGTAAACCTCGCTCAGGCGTTTTTTTACGCCGTCCAGCAGCACTTCCTTACGGAAGCGCGGGGCGTTCGGGCTGCCGTTGAATTCCTGAATGAAGCGTACCTCCAGGGTGTGGCTTCTCAGCCCGCGCTGGTACTCCCCCACAATACGCCCGACCAAAACCGGTTCGGGCTGCAGGTTGAAATTTAACAATTGGCGGTCGGCTGCCGCGTAAAAAGAGGAGAAGTTCGCCAGGTAAGCAGCGGCTTCCAGGATTGTGGTCTTTCCCTGCGCGTTGGAGCCCGCCAGAAGGATAACCTTGCGGGGGATTTGCAGGTCCAACCGGGAAAAAATCCTGAAGTTTGTCAGCGCGAGCCTGGTGAGGTACATCAGTCCTTAATCTGTTCCATCTCTTCAGGTGTGGGCTGGAACACGCGAGTCGCCCGGTCAATGTAGAGAACGCCGTTCAGATGATCAATTTCATGTTGGAAAATGCGCGCCAACCAACCGCTGGCTTTCAGCTTTATGGGTTTGCCGAAACGGTTCTTTGCTTGCACGGTAACCGCCTCAAATCGCTCAACCTCTCCCGCCAAACCCGGAACAGAAAGGCAGCCTTCTAAATCAGTGACGGTTTCTTCAGATTCCCGGACAATTTCAGGGTTCACCAGCACATACTTTTTCGGTCTCGCGTCTTCGCGCTCGTCATCGGTATATTCCACGACCACCACGCGCAGCGATTCGCCAATCTGAGGGGCTGCCAAGCCCACTCCCGGCGCGTCCCGCATCGTCTCAAACATATCGTCAATCAGGGTTTGCAGGGTTTTATCAAAAACCTGAACCGGTTTCGCCTTAAGCCTGAGCAAAGGCGCTGGGTATTTAACAATCTCTCGTACTGCCACGTCTGCTCCATAAAATCTATTTCAATTTTATTGTACCTTACAGCGGAGGCGGGCTCAATCTTTTTGTAGGGTCTTGGGTTTGGGTTTGGGCATGATACACGCCAAACCAGTGCGCCACGCGTTCGCGTTCCGTGTCAATTTCGCGTTCGCGCGCGGCAGCCGCAGCGGCTTGCATCCGGCGGAAGATATCTTCCTGCACCTTTGAGGGTTGGTAAACATTATCAAAGGTGAGCACTTCGGTGGAGACGCGGATATAAACCGTGCCAAAATTCAACAGCATCGGGATTATCCCGCGCCGTTCGTATTCCACAGCCAATATCTTATCCAGAGGCGCGCTCCGTCTGGATTCCCGCCCGAGCGGTTTTCGGTCAATATCAATAACCTGGTCGGGCGTGAGGCGGTAAATGTCATTGCGCCAATCCGCGTAGGTATACGCAAGCCATAAAGAAGCGCCCGTGCTGATCAGCGCGCCTAAAAACACAGAGGCTTGATAAGGCAGGAAGGTAATATGCCAGGTAAACGTGGCGATCAGCAAAACGATGCCGCCAGCCAGCGCCAGCACGGGCAGGAAGGCTTTTTTCAACAGCACAAACCAATGTTTCCGATAGGTAGTTACCCCGCCAATTTCATAGCGCGCCTTAAGAAAATCGCCAAATATCCAGGCAAAAAAGCTCTTTTCACGCGCTGGCAAATCTTCTTCCCTGGGCAGATTAGCAGGTTGTTTTGCCTCCACAGGCAGCGTGCCGTCCGCTCCACCCAACTTCTGGCGCAGCGCCGCGTGCATTTTTTCCTCTTCAAAAACGGCTTCTTCAGTCTGCCGATGATGCCAGAAAACATCCACCAAATGTTCAATGATATCCGCGTTTGCCACCCTGTTGAAACGCACGTTGCCTATGATCGTGCGCACAACCACGTCCGCGTATCCCAGGACTCTGCCGGTTTGCGCGCTTTGCACACCCACCGAGACGACCATCCCCAACGGTGTTTCCTGCCTGGATTCGTAGAAACCTGAAACTTTTTCCACCCAAACCATGCGGTGATTGGTAATAATGTAATAATCATTCGCCCAGTTGTGCAGGTTCCAGGCCAGCCAAAGCAGACACAGGATAAAACCGACAATGAATAGCGGCACGGTAATATCCGGTCGAAGGGTTCCGAGCCAGGCGCCGACTGCCACCAACGCCGAGAAGCCCATCAACGGCAGGAGCAGGCTCATCAGCAGGAATACAGGATGTTTGCGGGTGATGAATTGTACCTGCTCATCCTTTTCAATCCAAGGCATGCGCACGCGCTCTGCCAACTGCCTGCTCTGCGAAAGCACGGAGCGCGCCATCGCTGCCCTCGGATTACTTTGCAGGGCTTCCCGAAGCAGCCCATCAGGGAGATACCAAACAGCGCTTTCCGTCAGCGCCCGTGCGGTCTGTAAAAAAGCTGTCAAGCCGTCCAGGCCCTCATCGCCAAACAGCTCTCCCCGCATGATTTCGCGGCTTTTCGCGGTATTTTCGGGGCAAACGAGCTCCATCTTCCCGGCAGCGAGCAAAAAAGCGCCGTTTGTCTCACTTCCAGCCTCATACAGCAGATTACCCGTCTCAAGCGTAAATAGGCGCGCTTGTGCGCATAATTCCTGCAAAGCCTTTTCATCCAGCAGGCTGAGCAGCGGGTGGCCGGATAGTAGTCCTTTCAGGTCATTATTCTGGGCTTGCATGCGTACACATCTCCGCTTTCGCGACAATCCGCTGGGATATCAATCCCCGGGCTAAATGAACCGCGGCTGCCGGCCAGGGCCGGCAGCCCTGAGGTTTTTCACCGTTTCAAGCATTGGGCCGGGTATCTTCCGCGGCGCTCTTTTCTTTTTTCACGAAGCTGAGGCCGTTGTCTGGTTCCTTATCCACCAGGACGGTATCCCCAGGTTGATAACCGCTTGCCAAAAGCTGGGTTGCCAGCGGGCTTTCCAGGTATTTTTGCATGGCGCGTTTGAGCGGCCGGGCGCCCAGGAGCGGGTCGTATCCCTGGTCTGCCAGCCAGGACTGCGCGGCGAGGCTGACTTCCATTTTTACGCCGTAATCATCCAGGCGCTCCTGAAGTTCAGCCAGCTGCAGGGTGACAATCCCCATCACGTTTTCGTGGCTCAGCGGTGAGAACATAATAATATCGTCAATGCGGTTCAGGAATTCGGGTCTGAATGCGCCTTTCAGTGCCTTCTGGATTTTATCCTGGGACTGTTTTTCGTCTTCGTCATCCGTGCTTTCCAGGAAGCCGAGCGCGCCGCCGCGTTTGACGAATTCTGTGCCAAGGTTGCTGGTCATAATTAACACGGTATTGCGGAAGTCAACGATATGCCCCTGGCCGTCGGTAAGGCGGCCGTCGTCCAAAATTTGCAAGAGCGCGTTCCAAACCTCTGGATGGGCTTTTTCGATTTCATCGAAGAGCACCACGCGGTAAGGCCGCCGGCGCACGGCTTCGGTCAGCTGACCGCCCTCTTCATAGCCCACATAGCCAGGGGGAGCGCCAAACAGGCGCGAAACCGTATGTTGTTCACGGTATTCGCTCATATCTATGCGCACCAGAGCGTCTTCATCGTCAAACAGAAATTCCGCCAAGGCTTTTGCCAGCTCGGTTTTCCCAACCCCCGATGGTCCAATGAAAATAAACGAACCGTTTGGTCTGCGCGGGTCTTTCATGCCCGATCGCGCGCGTCGGATGGCATCTGAGATTGCCTTGATGGCTTCGTCCTGCCCGATAATCCGTTCGTGCAAGCGGTCTTCCATGTGCAGCAGCTTTTCCGCTTCGCTTTCCATCAGCTGGGTCAGGGGGATTCCAGTCCACTGGTGAATGACATCCGCGATGTCATTGACATCAACGACTTCATCCAGTTTTTGTTCAACTTCCCATTTTTCGCGCTGAGCATTAAATTCCTGTTCAAGGCGCAGCCGCTCCGCTTTCATCTTCACCGCGCGTTCGTAGTCGCGCTCCACGCTGGCTTGTTCCTCTTCGGCTTCCAGCTGGTCAATCTTCCGCTTTTGCTCCCGCAGGGTTTCGGGCATGGAATACAACGCGACGCGCAGTTTTGCCGCCGCCTCATCCATCAGGTCAATTGCTTTGTCTGGCAGTTTGCGCTCGGTCATATAGCGGGAAGAAAGCTTCACCGCGGCGCTGAGGGCTTCATCCGAGATTGTGACTTTATGATGAGCTTCGTATCGGTCCCGCAAACTGCGCAGCATCAGGATGGTGTCTTCAACGCTGGGCTCTTCCACAAAAATCGGCGCGAATCGGCGTTCCAGCGCGGAGTCTTTCTCAATATATTTATGATATTCATCCAGCGTGGTTGCCCCGATGCACTGCAAGTCGCCCCGCGCGAGGGCGGGTTTGAGCATGTTCGACGCGTCCATCGCGCCCTGGGCCGCCCCAGCCCCAACCACGGTGTGCAGTTCATCAATAAACAGGATGACCTCGCCATCCGACTTCTGTATCTCGTCAATAGAAGCCTTCAGGCGCTCTTCAAATTCACCACGAAAGCGCGTTCCGGCAATCATCGCGCCCAGGTCCAGCGAAACAACCCGTTTATCTTCCAGGATTTCCGGTACATCATTATTCGCGATTTTCTGCGCCAAACCTTCCACGATTGCGGTTTTCCCAACCCCGGCTTCGCCAATCAACACCGGGTTGTTCTTGGTTCGGCGGCAAAGTATCTGAATTAGCCGGGATATTTCGACTTCCCGTCCGTAAATCGGGTCCAGCTTGCCATCGCGCGCTGCCTGGGTCAGGTTGCGTGAAAACTTATCAAGGGTTTTATATTGCGTATTTTCGCGGGTTTCACTGACCTTCTTCCCGTTGCGAATTTCAAACACGGCGTCCAGAACCTTGCCGTGGTTTACCCCATAGGATTCCAGGATTCGCGCCAGAGCGGTATTGCGTTCTGCCAGAATGGCAAGAAACAGGTGCTCCGTGGAAATATACTCATCTCCAAAGCGGCTGGCCTCGGTTTTGGCAAGGTCTACTGCCATTTTCACGCGCGGGGTCATAAAAACCTGACCGGTCGTGCCGGCAAAAATGTTGGCTTTCGGGCTGGTGCGTAACAGCTGGTCAATGCTCTCTGCCAGCGCTCCCGCGTCAATCTTCAGGATATCCAGAATCTGAGAGACCATGCCATCGGGCTGCTCGATTAAAGCCAGCATGAGGTGTTCGGTATCAATTTGTGTGTGTCCATAGCGCTGAATAATCTCCGCGGCGCGCGCGGCAATATCCTGCGCTCTTTCAGAAAACTTGTCAAAACGCATCATAGTTGGGTTTCCTTAACCATATTATGTATCGCGACTATTGTGTTGCAATACTTGTTCCAGTTTACAGCGTACTGGATAGAAGTAAGAATTTAATTAACATTATTGAATCAGCATCGCGTCGCCGAAGGAATAAAAGCGGTATGCCTCTTTTTTCGCCACTTCATAGGCGTTCAGGATGCGTTCCCGCCCGGCAAAAGCACTGACCAGCATGATGAGCGTGGATTTTGGCAGGTGGAAATTCGTGATTAGCGCGTCAACCGCCCGAAAATGATATCCGGGCAAAATAAACAACCCGGTTTGCCCACAAAACGCTTCCACTTTTCCATCCCCGCCAAGTGCCGCGGCGCTTTCCAGCGTCCGCACCGAGGTTGTGCCAACCGCGACGACCCTTCCCCCCGCGGCTCGGACCGCGTTCACCTGCTCAGCCGTTTCCGCGGAAAGCTCACACCATTCCCGGTGTATCTGATGCGTGCCCGGGTCTGCCTCCGTGACCGGCGCGAAGGTGTCCAGGCCGACGTGCAGGGTAATTTCCGCTCTTTGGATGCCGGCATCGCCAAGCCGCCTCAGCAATTCCCGGGTGAAGTGCAGCCCGGCAGTCGGCGCGGCAGCGGAACCCGGGACCTGATTGTAGACCGTTTGGTAGCGTTCCGGGTCCACCGCCTCGTTGTGGATGTAAGGCGGCAGAGGCACATGTCCCGCGGTCGCGTAGAAGCGCTCAATTGGCTCTTCAAAGCACACAACGCGCTTTGAGCCTTCCAGAACCGTGTCAACGCGCGCTCCGGGTCCGTTCTCAATCCTGAGCAATACGCCCTCGCGCAAACCCTTGCCCCCCACCAGGCATTCCCAGCATTTCCCGTCAATTTGGCGCAGCAGCAAGACTTCCACCCGGCCGCCGCCCGGGATTTTTTTGCCGTACAAGCGCGCCGGAATGACCCGGGTGCGGTTCACCACCAGCAAATCACCTGCTTTCAGGTAGCTGCCGATATTGTAGAAATGGTCGTGGCAAATTTCTCCGGTGGCGCGGTCTAAGACCAGCAAGCGCGAGTGGTCGCGCGGTTCTGCCGGCGTCTGGGCAATAAGCTCAGGCGGCAAAACATAGTCAAAGTCATCTGTTTTCATGATTTCATGGGGAATTCAGCTGCCCTGATTAAACAGAGTCGGCTGTTCGCGGGTGCCGTTGTACGGTTTTCCCAGGTGCGCGTGCGCCAGAAGCGTCGCCACCCTGCCCTGGGCTGTGCGCTCCAGAAAACCGAGCTGCATAAGATATGGTTCAACCACGTCATTGATGGTATCCGCTTCTTCACTGACCGACGCGGCGACCGTATTCAGACCGACCGGGCCCCCGTTGTACTTCTCGATGATGCACAGCAAGACGCGCCGATCAAGCTCATCCAGCCCCATGCCGTCAATGTTCATCAGTTCCAGGCTTTCAACCGCCACCGCTGGGGTGATATAACCGTCAGCTCTGACTTCCGCGAAGTCGCGCACCCGTCTCAAAATGCGCAAGGCAATTCTGGGGGTACCGCGCGAACGGCGGGCAATTTCCAAAATGCCAGCCTGGTCGAAAGGCACATTCAACAGGTCAGCGCCGCGCCGGATAATTTGGGCAAGCGCCTTTTCGTCATAGTAATCCAGGCGATAAACGGCCCCAAATCGGGCGCGCAAAGGCGCGGTCAGCAGCGCCAGGCGCGTGGTCGCTCCAACAACCGTGAAGCGCGGCAATTTGAGGCGCACGGATTTGGCTGCCGGCCCTTTGCCAATAATAATGTCCAGCGCGAAATCTTCCATCGCCGGATAAAGAATTTCTTCCACGTTGCGCCCCAGGCGGTGCACCTCGTCAATGAACAGAATATCACCGGCATGCAGGTTGGTCAGGATGGCAGCCAGGTCACCGGCGCGCTCAACTGCCGGTCCGGAGGTCACTTTGATATGCACGCCCATTTCAGACGCCAGAATGTGTGCCAGCGTGGTCTTCCCAAGCCCGGGCGGGCCGTAAAACAGGACGTGCTCCAAGGCTTCCCCGCGCTGTTTGGCGGCGTCAATCTGGATTTGCAGGTTCTGCTTCACCTGCTCCTGACCAATCAAGTCCCGAAGGGTGGTCGGGCGCAAAGGAATGTCGGCCGGGTCGTCCGGCTGTTTGCGCCGCGCAAGGATGCTGTCGTTATCATTCGCGCTCATTGCCGGAATTATACCCGTTTTCGCGCCGGCGAACGCTCTGGAAGGCTGCGCAGACGCGCGCTTTTTAAGCGCCTCTCTGGGTATAATTGGCGTGTTATTATTCGCTGGAAGATTTATCCGCTGCTTTGGAGGCGTTATATGAAACTCTCGCTGGTGGTACCGGTATACAACGAAGAAGAAAATTTGCCCGAGCTGCTCCCACGCATCTATCAGGCGGTCGCGCCGCTTAATCTGGATTGGGACCTCACCCTGGTAGACGACGGCAGTCGGGATCAGAGCGCCGCGGTTCTCAAGCAAATGGCCGCCGCTGACCCCGAACACGTCCGCGCGGTGATCCTCAACCGCAATTACGGGCAGACCGCCGCTATCACCGCCGGCATTGACCACTCCGATGGGGATATCGTCATCCTCCTGGATGCCGACCTCCAGAACGACCCAGCCGACATCCCGCTCCTGTTGGAAGAGTTGGATAAGGGCTACGATGTGGTCAGCGGCTGGCGCAAAGACCGGCAGGATAACAAGCTCACCCGCACCATCCCCTCCAGAATTGCCAACGGGCTGATTTCCAATGTCACCGGGGTTCACCTGCACGACTACGGCTGCACGCTGAAGGCTTACCGGCGCGACATTCTGAACAAAATCAACCTCTACGGCGAGATGCACCGCTTTATCCCGGTCTACGCCGCGGAAGCCGGCGGGAAAATCAGCGAAGTCGTTGTGCATCATCATCCGCGCATCCACGGCAAAGCCAATTATGGGTTGGAACGCGTTTTTAAGGTCCTCCTGGACCTGATAACGATCAAGTTCCTGCTCAGCTATGCCAAAAAACCGATTTACCTGTTCGGCGGCGTTGGTCTTGGTCTGATGGCAGGCAGCTTTATCGTGCTTCTCTCGCTGGCAGTCCGCCGCGTGGTTGTCGGTACGCCTGTCCTGGGCTCTCCCTGGTTTCAGATCAGCGTAATGTCCTTCATCCTTGGCTTCATTTCCATCCTGTTGGGCTTAATTGCTGAGCTGCTTATGCGCACCTATTATGAATCGCAGAATAAGCGCACTTACGATATTCGGGAAGTCATTAAAAAATAAATTGAAGCTTGCCGCGGAATCTATTTAAGGTTGAAACTGCTGCAGTTTCTCTTTCAGCGCGTCCTGACCAAGCGGTATCAACAGCCGCGCGTTTTCATTGTTCCAGCTTAGAACCGGCTCATATTCCGACAGCATCGGCTGCAGAACCTGGGTTACCCAGGCATCGTTTTCAATTCCAAAGGAATTCGCCTCCCCCTGCAGGCGGGTGGAAATGGTATCGGTGATAATCGCCTTAAACCGGTGAGATACCAGGTCCATGTAGAACCTCTGAAGATAGGGCTGGTTATTGCCCATGGCCATTTCCATCAGAAAGACCTTTTCATATTCCGGCACGACACGCACCCCCTGAAGCTCGTGAAAACTTAGCAACTGGCGTTCTGAGATAAAGAGCACCTCGCCGGGCTGCTCCCGCAGCTGGTCCAAAACCGCTTGCATTCGTTTCACATCCGCGCGCTGGTCCGCCAGCTTTGCGTACCCCCAGGATACCGGGTGAGAAAGTGCGAAGTAGAGCGGTACCAAGGCTGCCAATAACAGCCAGAAAGGAACCTTCGCCGCAATTGGTTCCGGCGGGCGGAGCGGCCCGTCCGGCGCGTACGCTCCGGTCAGCAGGCTCCCCGCCGCGAGAAACCACAAGACCAAAAACCCATCCAGGTTGTGCAGGTCGCCTCCCCCGCCGATTTTCAGGCTCACCAGCAAGCCGCCCAGGAAAAACACAGACAGGATTCCTGTCAGCCCCATCCAGCGCAGCCAATGCAGGCGCGGCAGCTGTTTTCTTTTGACCAGCTGCCCCAGCAGCCCCAGCCCCGGCAGGCAAACCATCAAGACGGCCGGCAGAATGCCCAGCCCGAAGGTCGTGTTTGGCAGCAGGCGCTGCCAGATGAGCGCGGAACTGAAGGCGGAATTGAACAAGGCGGGGTCCTCTCCAGAAACGCGGATGTAACCTTGCTGCGCCAGCCAGGCAGACCCAAAGCCCACCGCGGCCCACAACAAGACTGGCATCAGGTATCGCGGCCATTTTTTCCCATCAAAGGGTTGGTCCATCAGGTAGAGCAATCCAGCCAGCAAACCGGGCAGCGGCATCCAATGCACGCGGCTGATGCCCGCCCACATCGAAGCCGCCACCACGAACGCCAGCGTGCGCCAGACTTTGTCCTTCCGGTACCCAAGCAGCACGAGGATAACGCACACCATCAGATGGTAGTACACCGCGCCCTGGAAGAAAAACAAAGCCCCCCAGATGGTTAGCAGTCCGATGGAGACGCCCCTATCCCTGCCAAAACGCCTGACGCAAAGGTAAGCCCCCCAGGCGCTCATTCCCAGCCAAAGCAAAACCTGCCAGACGCGGTGCGCCAATATAGACTTGACCCCCAGCAAAAACGGAAGCGCTTGCATCAGGTAGCGGGAAGGATGCAAGACGGGCAGCGGCAGTTTTTGTCCATAAATCCGTTCAGAAAGAAACAACGAGGCGTTATAAAAGCGGCTGCCTTCAGACCAACCCAAGGCAAATGGGCCTGCCTGAAGTTCAGGAAGAAACGCCGCCAGGCGATACAGCGCCCCGAAAATGAGCAGCGCCGTGATGAAACTGCGCTGGGGAACTTTGGGGTCCCTGACCGCCAGGAACAGCAGCGCCGCTCCGCCGGCAGCCAGAACCGCTAAAAGCAGCCTGCCAACACCGGAGTTTACCAGCTGGATATCCTGCGTGAAAAAGGCAGCCAGCAGCCCCAACTGGAACAGCGCGCTGAGCGCACCAGCCAGCCAATCCGGGATGCTCAGCTTCAGCTTGCCCGGCTTCCGCGCCAGCCGCCCGATAAGCCAGCCGCCGAGCGCCAGGAGCGGAATAAGCGCGGCAACCGCCCAAAAAGAACGCCCGCGTTCAGCCCGATTCCCGACCAAATAAATCACCGCCAAACCCAGACTGACGGTCAGGAATTGGTTCAGGAAGCTGTTAACCTTTCTGGTTTCCATTCAACATTCCATTTCACTTTTGGGGTCTTTATTCCCGCCGATAATGCCGCCAAGTACAAACGCCCCCGGCAGACTGCCAATCATCCAAACCACCCGCAGGATGACCGCCAGGGTGATGCTGGTGGAAGGCTGCAGCCCTCCCAAAGCTGAAAACAGGTTGGTAATGGTCAGTTCCTGAAGCCCCAGCCCGTTGATGGAAATCGGGATGAGGGAAATGAAATAGGTCAGGCTCCACAGACCGGCAATCCTGCCCAATGAGATGCTTTCGCCCATTCCTTCGACCAGAATTTGCACAATAAGAAACGTCGCCAACATATGGATAAAAGTGAAGCCCAAAGCTCGCGCCAAAATGAGCGGGTGCCTGAGCCAGAAACCAAAATTATCAAGGACCTTTTTTAGGGCGCGCTGAAGCTTTTGCATCAAACCCGGAAAGAAAGCGGACAACGCCAGGCTCGCGCTTGCGTCGGTGGCGGATTTCGCTTTGAGATAAATTCTCACAGCGGGAATCGCGAAAGGCAGCGCGAGCGCCATACCGGTCATCCCCACCAGCCGGTCCGCGACAAGCGAAGCCGCCGCCAGGGCGGTATCAATCCCCAGGCGGACCGCGCCAGCCAGCCGCACGACATCTCCGCCGATGGTGGTCGGGAGCACGTTGGAAGCAAACAGCCCCGCGAAAGTCAGCCGCAGGCTGTCCTGCCACCGCACGCGCAGCGATTGCACCTGCAAGAGGGTGTGCCAGCGCCCCCAGGTGGCCAGGCGCGAGACAAAGACAAGCCCCAACACCGCTGCTGCGCGCCAGAGCGAGATTTTCTTCACCGCCGCCCGGGTCTCCTCAGCGCCAATCTGCCTGAACAGATAATACAAAATCGCGATGGACAAAAAAGTACCCGCCCAGCGGATGATCAGATTCCAGTTGATTTTTTCGTCTTTTTTCATAGGGCAACGACTTCGGTCCCGCGCATATTATAACGCAGCTGGGGTTTTAGCCTCTATCTGCGATAAAATTCCAGCACAGAAACAAAGTTGCCGAGGAACCATGACACTTCAAGCAATCGACCCATCCGCGCTTCTCGTAAAGCCTTACGAGCTGCTTAAACACCAGACGCTGGTTCTGACCAGCGGCAGTTTTGCCGAAGGGCATTTCAATTCCATGGTCATCGGCTGGGGCTTTTTGGGTTCGTTGTGGAACAGACCCTGCGCGGTGGTGCCAGTCCGGCCCACGCGCTATACCTATGAATTGATTGCCCGGTTCCCGGATTTCACGCTGTGCGCTTTTCCGGAAGCCTACCAGGATGATGTGCTCTACCTGGGAACGCATTCCGGCAGGGATGAGGACAAACTCAGCCGCACCAGGCTCACCCCGCAGGCTTCAGAAGTGGTCAGCGCGCCGTGTTTTGCCGAAGCGGAATTGGTGATGGAATGTAAGATAATCTACTGGGCGGATTTGGACCCAAGCCGCTTTTTGGATGACAGCATTGAGCGCAACTATCCACAGCAAGACTACCACCGTATGATTTACGGGGAAATGCTCGCTGTTCGCGGGGTGCCCAGGTTCGTCGGCCTATGAAGCCAGCCTGCCCGCGCCATTTTTCTGGAACCACCAGTTTCCGGGCGTGTTTGGAAGTATAATGAGCATAACAACGCGGAGGTTTAGGCATGCCTGATAAAAAAATTCGAGTTTTGATTGCCAAACCCGGTCTGGACGGCCACGACCGCGGCGCGAAGGTGGTTGCCCGCGCGCTGCGGGATGACGGGATGGAAGTTATCTACACCGGTCTGCGCCAGACTCCCCAGATGATTGCCGAAGCCGCCCTGCAGGAAGATGTGGACGTGGTCGGGCTCTCTATCCTTTCCGGTGCGCACAACGCCCTGGTCCCCAGCATACTCGAAAAACTTAGAGAAAACGGTCAGGATGACGTGTTTGTTTTCTTGGGCGGTATCATCCCCGAAAGCGACATCCCCGGGCTGCTCGCGCTGGGCGTCACCAAAGTGTATGGACCCGGCACGGATACCCGCGTGGTCTGTCAGGATATTCGCGCCGCGTTGGCGAAACGCGCCTGAGCTATGACTGAGTTTTCCGTGGAAGCACTCAGAAAGGGCGATAAGCTTGCCCTTTCTCGTGTTTTAAGCCGCGTGGAAGCGGATGACGAAAGCGGGCGCGCCGCGTTGGACGCGCTCTTTGCCTTTACTGGCAAAGCGCACAAAATCGGCGTCACCGGCGCCCCGGGGGCGGGCAAAAGCAGCCTGGTGAACGCGCTCGCGCAGCATTTACGCCGCGCCTATGCGGACTGCCGTGTCGCGATTATCGCCGTGGACCCCACCAGCCCTTTTTCCGGCGGCGCCATCCTGGGGGACCGCGTGCGCATGCCCGACCTGCAAAACGACCCCTTTGTCTTTATCCGTTCGATGGCAACCCGCGGCGCTCTGGGCGGGCTGGCAAACACCACCCTGGCATTGAGCCAGGTGTTTGACGCGGCCGGCTATGATTACGTGCTCATTGAAACTGTCGGCGCCGGACAGGCGGAAGTGGATATCGTTAACCTCGCTCACACCACCATAGTCGTGGACACACCCGGCATGGGGGATGATATCCAGGCTATCAAAGCCGGCATCCTGGAAATCGCTGATATTCTCGTTGTAAATAAAGCGGACCTGCCCGGCGCGGACCAAACCTTCCGCAATCTCGTCTCCATGATAGAGATGGGATACCGCGGCGCCAGCCGCGTTTACAGCGGGCACCACCGGCAAGCGGAAACCCTGGAGGCTCAACCGGTGGAGCATGAAGGCTGGCTGCCGCCCGTCCTAAAAACCAGCGCGATTAACGCGCAAGGCATTGAAGACCTGGAGCAAGCCGTCCAAAAGCACCGCGCGTATCTGCGGGCAAGCGGCGCCTGGCACGCGAAAGAAACAGGCGCCATTCGCCAATCCCTTAACAAACTGGTTATCGAGGAACTCAGCGCGAATTGGAAAAAGAAGCTGCCAGCGGGGCTCTACGAAACGATTCTTCAATCGGTCATAAAGCGGGAAATCTCGCCGCGTGCCGCGGCGCGCGCCCTCTTGGCGTATAATTCAGAATAAGAAAATTTTGCATTTATTGGAGCCATATTTATGGAAAAAACAGCAATCAGAGACCTGAAAGAACACGTCGGAGAGGTGGTCAGGCTGCAAGGCTGGCTGCAAACCCTGCGCGACCAAAAGAGCATGCAGTTCCTTATCCTGCGCGACAGAACCGGTCTCGTTCAAATTGCTCACTGGAAAAAAGGCAATCCCGAACTGGCAGAGCAAATCTCCACCCTCGGTACCGAATCAGCCCTGACGGTCACCGGCAAGGTGGTTGAAAACGAAGTCGTCAAACTGGGCGGCATCGAAATTCAGCTGGAAAACCTTATCGTCGAAAATAACGCTGAAATCCCCCTGCCTTTTGACCCATTCGCCGAGACCCTGCCAGACCAGGATTACCGCCTGGATTGGCGCTTTCTGGACCTGCGGCGCGAGCGCAACCGCCTGATTTTTGAAATCCAGACCACTCTCGAAGCCGCGATGCGCGAATATTGGCTTGAAAACGGCTTCATCGAAATGCATTCCCCAAAAATTATGGGCGCCCCCAGCGAAAGCGGCGCCGAGCTCTTCAGCCTGAAGTATTTTGAGACGACAGCCTACCTCGCGCAGTCGCCCCAATTCTATAAGCAAATGGCAATGGCAGCCGGTTATGAGAAAGTCTTCGAAATCGGCCCTGTCTTCCGCGCCGACCCATCCTTTACCTCCCGCCATATGACCGAGTTTACCGGCGTGGACTTTGAAATTTCCTGGATTGAGAGCCATGAAGATGTTATGTCGGTTGCTGAACGCTGGCTGGCGCACGCTTACCGCCGCGTACAGCAAAAGCACGGCGAGGCGATTAAAGCCGTCTTCGACGTGGACTTGCAGGTGCCGGAAGTGCCATTCCCGCGCCTGACCATGGCGGAAGCTTACCAAATCCTGAAGGACCAGGGATACAAACTCCCCCCTGAACGCAAAGGCGACTTGGACCCGGGCGCGGAGCGCGCGCTCGGCGCGTATATCAAGGAACACACCGGCAACGATTTCGTTTTCGTCAAAGATTGGCCTCTCGCCGTCCGGCCTTTCTATCATATGGTATACGCGGACAACCCCGCGCTTACCAAGAGCTTTGACCTGCTCGGACGCGGGTTGGAAATCACCACCGGCGCCCAGCGCGAACACCGCTACGAGGTTCTTAAAAACCAGGCTTTGGCGAAAGGATTAACCCTTCCTCCAATCCAAAATTACCTGAACTATTTCCGCTATGGCTGTCCGCCGCACGGCGGGCTCGGGCTGGGGCTCAGCCGCTTACTGATGGTCATGCTGGACCTGTCCAATATACGTGAAGCTGTGTACCTTTTCAGAGGTCCGAACCGCCTGGAACCTTAGGAGTCATGCATGCCCTCACTCTATAGCGAAAGGCTTCGCCTGCGGGCGGCAGAACGCGCGGATATTCCAATGTTCGTGCGTTGGATCAGCGACCCGGAAGTGACCGAGCATTTGCTTTTGCGCCTGCCCATGTCTTTGGCGGAAGAAGAAATCTGGTTCGAACAGATGCTTTCACGACCCGCGGCAGAGCATGTTTACGTCGTGGAAGCCAAACTTCCGCCAGTGGAAGGCTGCCCGGAATGCCAATGGCTGCCCATCGGCAACACAGCCTTCATTTCCATCCTGGAAATAGACCGCTGCGCCGAAATCGGCATCATGCTTGGTGAAAAAGCCTGGTGGAACAAGGGCTATGGAACAGAAGCGATGCGCCTTATGCTGCGCCACGGCTTTGAGACCCTTAACCTGCACCGCATCTGGCTGCAAGTCTACGCGAACAATCAGCGCGGGCTGCGGGCTTACGAAAAAGCCGGTTTCCAGCATGAAGGGATTTATCGGGAAGGCCATTATCAGGCTGGTAAATATCACGATGTATTCCTGATGAGCGTTCTCCGTCAGGAATGGGATGCACAAAACAGAGTGAAAGGTGAATAGAATGACTTCTCCAAATATGCGGCACGATCTTTTGTATGGAAATATTCGTCTTTTTGCCGGAACATCCACCCCCGAACTTGCCAGGGAAATTTCTGATTATCTCGGTTTGCCATTATGCGGCAGAGATATTATCGAGTTTACCAACGAAAACCTTTTCATTAAATTGCACTCCTCTGTTCGCGGGCAAGACTGCTACATCATTCAGACGACCTCCATACCTGTGCACCGCAATCTCATGGAACTTTTGATTATGACCCAAACCCTGCGCCTGGACTCTGCCGGAAGGATTACTGTGGTCGTTCCCTATATGTGTTACGGACGCTCCGACCGCAAAGACCAACCCCGCGTGCCAATTACCGCGCGCCTCGTCGCGGATATGATCCAGGTCGCTGGCGCGGATCGTTACATTACCATGGATTTACACGCCGGTCAGATTCAAGGCTTTTTCTCCATACCCGGCGACGTGCTTTCGGGCTATCACATCATCAAACCCTTCCTTATGGACATGCTGCCGAATATGAACCGCCCGGTGATGCTTACCGCCGACCTCGGTTTCGCCAAGCGCGGGCGGCGCTACGCCCAGGCCCTGAACATCCCGCTGGCGTTCATCGAAAAACGCCGGCTGGATAATGAAGAACATAGTGAAGCGCTGTCCATTATTGGACAGGTTTCCGGCAGGGATGTTATTCTCATTGATGACGAAATTGATACGGGCGGTTCCATTTGTGAGGCAGTCAATTTGGCCAAAGACTACGGCGCCGGAGAAATCTATGTGGTCTTCATTCATCCGGTTCTCTCCGCGAACGCCATAGAACGACTGGTGGATTTGCCTGTCAAACAGTTCATCACCACCAACTCCATTCCGATTAGCCCGGACAAAGCGGCTTTGTTTGGAGACCGGCTCACAATCCTCAGCATTGGTCCGCTGCTCGGCGAAGTAATCAAACGCGCCAACGAAGGCACGAGCGTCGGCGCGATGTTTAACGAGTAAGAGCCTGCCCCAGGGTGAGCCGCTGTGCCTGAACTGCCGGAAGTGGAAACCATCCGCCGGGGTCTGCTGGCGGGGGACGCATCGACGCCTTCCCTGTTGAAGCAGCGCGTCAGCGCGGTCTCCATCCTGTGGGAAAAAACAATCGCTTTTCCGTCCGCGCGGGAGTTCGCCAGAAATCTCACCGGGAAAAGCATCCGGGATTTCGGCCGTCGGGGAAAATTCCTCCTCACCGCCTTGGACGATGCTTTCCTGATTTTTCATCTGCGCATGAGCGGCGATCTGAACGTGCGCCCCAGCCTCACCGAATTCCACCCGCACGACAGGCTCATCCTGCATTTTGCATCCGGCTGGGACCTCGCGTTCAACGACACCCGAAAATTTGGGAGGGTCTGGTTGACAGCAGACCCGCAAACCGTCCTCGGCAGTTTGGGTCCCGAACCGTTCGATGCCGCGTTGACCCGGGAAGCATTTCACGCGATGCTTCACGCGCGTTCCAGGCAGCTCAAACCGCTGTTATTGGACCAAAGCTTTATCTCGGGTCTGGGGAATATCTACACGGACGAGGCTTTGTTCAGCGCCGGGCTGCATCCGCTGCGTTCCAGCAGTTCGCTCTCGGAGCAGGAAGCCGACGCGCTCCTGACCGCAATCCGCCTGGTACTCACCCGGGCAATCCAGGAGCATGGTTCCAGTATTGACTGGGTTTATCGCGGCGGGAATTTCCAAAACCATTTCCAGGTATATCAGCGCGCCGGAGAACGCTGTTCGCGCTGTGGAGAAATAATTCAAAAATCCATTATCGGTCAGCGGGGCTCGCATTATTGCCCTGCCTGTCAGCCGGAAAGAAACGAACCCAATGTATGACAAATTAGCAATGCACTATGACCATTTTGTAGACTGGAAATCCCGTCTGGCTTTCGAAATGCCTTTTATCCAGGAACAGCTGGCGCTCCTGCCCGGAGAACCTGAGAACCTGAAGCTGATGGATACAGCCAGCGGAACCGGGCAGCACGCGATAGCTCTGGCACGTCTGGGCTATCAGGTTTCTGCGAGCGACCTATACCCCCAGATGTTAAATATCGCGAACACCAACGCCCTCGCGGCGGATGTAAACATCAGGCTTAAGACAGCTGGTTTTGGGAACATTGCTGAAGCGTTTCCCGGAGAAAGCTTTGACGTGGTTCTGTGCCTCGGGAATTCTTTGCCGCATGTGAAGTCTCTGGCAGATTTGCAACACACGCTGCAGGATTTCGCCGCGCTGATGGCTCCCAACGCTCTGCTTCTGCTCCAACAGCGCAACTTTGATGCGGTGATGCGCGCCAGGAACCGTTTCATGGAACCGCAGTCGCAGCAAACTGCCGACCAGGAATGGCTCTTTTTCCGCTTTTACGATTTTGAACCAAACGGGACAATCCAATTCTCCATCCTGACCCTCACCCGAAAGCCAGGTTCCCGCTGGGAAATTTCCCTCACCTCCACCCACTTGCTCCCCATCCTGTTCGCGGACATGCAGAACGCGCTGGAGATGGCTGGCTTTGAACAATTGCGTTTCTATGGGAACCTGAAAGGTGAGGCGTTTGACCCCGCGCAAAGCGGGGACTTAATTGTTGTAGCGCGAAAGGCGAAATAGATAACGAGCCGGCCAATGCCGGCTCCTTGTTAAATCTGGTGACTTAGAGTTTTTGGGTTTTCGTCCGCAGTGCTGAGATAGTCTTATGGACGTTAACCTTCCACCAATCCACAGTATCTTTGATAGTGTCAAAAAGCCGGCGGGGTTTATATCCCAACTCCGCTTGCGCTTTACGGGAAGAAATCCTGGAATTGCTCTGTAAAGTTTCAATTGAGTAGCGGGTAAACTTCGGCTTTTTGTGTGAAATCTTGTAGATAAACTCCGCCAGTGGTGCCACAAACGCCGCAAACCGCGCGGGGAATTTAATTTCAGTGGTATCCACGTCGGCAGCTTGCTGAACCAGGCTGCGCATTGCGCTGATTTGCAATTGCTCTCCGGAAAGCAGATAAACTTCGCCGCTTTTTCCCTTTTCTGCCGCCAGGATATGACCCATGGCAACATCGCGCACATCCACAAAGTCAAATTTGCCTTGAACGGTGAGGGAGGGACTCTTTTTCATCCAGGAGAGCATCATCTCGCCAAGCTCAGAACGTTTATAGTCATAGGGGCCAATCACGCCGGTCGGGCAAACAACAACCGCGTCCAAACCCTGACTGGCAGCTTCTAGAACCAACAAGGTCGCTGCCGCTTTGGTGCGGTCGTAAGGACCGGCAGGGTTTTCAGGGTCAAACTTCAGGCTTTCATCGATGGTTATGTCCGGGTCTGGTCGTTCCAGCGCGTGGATTGAGCTGGTATACACCAGACGCCGCACGCCTGCTTCCCGGACTGCTTCAATTACATTACGGGTGCCGTCGATATTCACCCGGCGCATCAGGTCAACCTGTTCGCTGGTTATGGCAACCAAGGAGGCAAGATGGAAAACCAGATCTACGCCCGAACACGCCTCAAGCAGCCGCGCGCGGTCCAGAATATTCCCCTCGAAGATTTCGACATCCAAACCCTCAAGCGGGGTTAGGTCTTCCCCTGGAAGAACCATCGCGCGCACTTTTTCATTGCGCTCTACTAATTCGCGAACCAAAACATTGCCAATATGCCCGGCTGCGCCAGTGACCAAAATCATATATCTAACTCCTTATACTGCTTTCTACCAATTCCATTCCACTTCGCGCCAATTTCGTCCATTCTCTTTTTTCGGGGCTCAGCGCTGCCAGAAACAAATACCCCAGCGCGCAGGCCATCAAGAGATGAGCGGTCGCAGAAGCGTCTATATCATCACGGATACGGCCATCTTGCTGTGCGTTCAACAGTTGATTCGTCAGCGCAATCAGGTTCTCCGTAACAGGGCGCACACTGCGTCCCCAAATTGAAGGGTCGCGCAGCGCATCCTTGCAAAATTCTATCATAACCGAAAAGTTTTCTTCCACAGTCTCAAAGATTTCACAGGAATTCTCGGTCATCTCTAAAAGATTGTCCGGAAAAACGGCTCCCTCCGCTTTCCCCGCGCCTAAAACGCCGCGCATCCGCTCAATCCACCCCTCCATCAA
The DNA here is from genome assembly GCA_029556265.1 of Chloroflexota bacterium. Lineage (GTDB taxonomy): Bacteria > Chloroflexota > Anaerolineae > Anaerolineales > Anaerolineaceae > Mesolinea. The sequence goes on from JAKQFH010000063.1 coordinate 21,617, forward strand.
TATTAAGAATAAGTTCTCTTTCGTTGAAAAATAGTGGTAAAAAGCGCCTTTACTGACCCCCGCCTGCATACAGATTTCGTGAATGCTGGTCCTCTCATAACCCTTTTGGGAGAATAAGCGTCCAGCGCTTTCGAGAATTTTCTCCCTGGATTTTTGAAGTCTTGCCATTTCGCCTTCACCTTCCTTTCGCCGTGAAACACCAGTAGACCAAACCCGAGGATACACGCTTACGCCGCGGTCATAACTTTTCCGCTTCAAAAAAGGTTGCACCAATATTTACAATGCCTAAAACCAATAAAGAAAATAATGGATAAAGTAATTATACAATATTATTACCGAAAAATAAAATTAATTTTTGATTTCTTTTTCTTTTTGTGAGTCTCTTTTATAAGCCAGCCTTTTCGAATCAGAAAGACTGCCCATAACGATGGCCTTGGTATATTGGCATACGAGGTTGTGTATCGCACATGATTATCGCGGAAAATTTGCCACATTGGTTTTGGGTATAATAACCCGAGTGAAATATTGATGAAGGAGCTTTCGTATGAAACTCGCAATTGGTTGTGATCATTCCGGGATTGAGCTTAAAAACGTGCTGAAAAATTACCTGGACAGCCGCCTGATTCCCTACGAGGACTTTGGTACCGACTCTCCGGAAAGCTGCGATTATCCCCGCATAGCCGAAAAAGTTTGCAAAGCCATCCTCTCCGGTCAGTTCGACCGCGGAATTCTGATTTGTGGAACAGGCATTGGGATGTCCATCGCGGCAAATAAGTTTTCGGGTATTCGCGCCGCGGCTTGCAGTGAACCTTATTCAGCCATACTCGCCAAACGGCACAACAACGCCAACGTACTTTGCGTCGGCGCCAGGGTAGTCGCCAGCGGTCTGGCCACCTTGATTGCCGAAGGGTGGTTGAATGCCGCCTATGAAGGCGATCGCCACCAACGCCGCCTGGATATGATTACCCGCATCGAGCAGCGCAACGCCATCCCAGCCTACTCCCCAGGCACCGATACGCCCAGCCCTCAGTCAACAGATCCTGATTCGGAACCCGAGAGTTTAAAACCGGATTGGGGAACCCAACCGCTGTAGATAGTCTCACCCGGACGGAATTGTTTTTTAACAGACGATTAAGCTATACTAAAACCAATCAAATCAAGCATCGATGGTTATTTAATGGAGGCACAATGAGATACCGTATTTTTGGAGAGAAACTCCCCGCAGTCACACTCGAAATGGAAGCTGGCGAGAGCATCTACACGCAAGCCGGCGGGATGTCCTGGATGACCGATAACTTCACTATGGAAACCAACGTAAAGGGCGGAATGATGAAAGGTCTGGGCAGGATGCTCACCGGAGAATCCCTGTTCATGGCAACTTACACGGCTAATGCCCCGAAAGCTGAAATTACATTGGCTGCCTCCTTCCCGGGCGCCATCCTGCCGCTGGAATTGGACGGCACCAAAACCTGGATTGCCCAGAAAACCGCCTTTATGTGCGCCACGCCCGGTGTGGAACTTTCGACTTTTGTGACCAAATTTAAAAGCGGCTTGTTCGGCGGCGAGGGTTTCATCCTGCAGAAACTGACCGGACGGGGCATCGTCTTCCTGGAAATTGACGGCAGCCTGGTCGAGAAAGATCTACAGGCTGGCGAACGTATCAAGGTCGATACCGGTAATGTGGCAGCTTTTGAGAGCACCGTTAAATACGATGTGGAAACGGTAAAAGGTTTTACCAATGTCCTTTTTGGTGGTGAAGGTTTGTTCCTCACCGTGCTGGAAGGTCCCGGGAAAGTCTACCTGCAAACCCTGACCGCGTCGGAGTTTGCTTCCCGGCTCAAACCGTTCTTACCATTCAAAAGCTCATAAACGCTGAACAATAGAAACAGGCTGTTATCAACAAACAGCCTGTTTTTTCTTTTCCCTCAGACGCTTAAAACGGCGCAAGAACCGGGCGCTGCCGGCTTTCGTTTTAAGCCTCTGCCGAAACAACCGGCTTCACCATGTAAAGCGCGCCATGTTCAAACCCGCGCGCGGCATAATACTGGCGCGTCCCTACCGCGGAAATCACCGCCAACCGGGCGAACCCCTTTGCGCGCGTGATGCGTTCCGCTTCCACAAGCAACCGGCTTCCGAGCCCGGCGTGCTGAGCCGCCCCGGGCAAGTCGGCACCCACCTCAATAGACTGCCCATACACGTGCACCTCCCGGATAATTGCCGCGCCTTCCAGGTCCGCCAGCCGTAAGAGGTTGCCTTCCCGCGGCAGGGAAAGCCGCAAGAAACCCGCCAATTTATCATCAGGCGTGTCGAAGGTGAGGAAATGCTCTTCGGTACTCTTTGTGTGGTAGACCAGGTCGTTCAGCCGCAGCTTGTCAATCTCCACCTTCCCGCGGCGTACTTCCCGGCAGCGGATGCAAGCGCAGGCGGTCCCCCGGCGTTTCAGCTCAACCGCCACGTCCTGCCGCAGACTGGTGTTGCGGTTGCCCTCCACCACGTTCGGCGAGGGGATATCGCGGATAACCCGATTAATGCGGCAGTAACGCGGCACGTCGGGTTTGATATCCGCAAGAAGCGTGATGAGCTCTGCTTCAGAATATGGCTGGTATTCTCCCCTTTCCCAATAACGATAGAGCTCCGCGCTGCGTAAAAGTTGACACGGATAAATCTTCAGCTCGTCCGGCTGAATGCTGCCCGGTTCCCATAACCGCGCGAAATCCGCCCGGTCGCTCTCGGGCGTGGCTCCGAGCAAATTGGGCATCCAATGCGCCACCAGCTTAAACCCCGCTGCCCGGATCAGGCGCGCCGCTTCAACTGCCTGTGCCGCGCTGTGCCCGCGCCGGTTGAGCGCCAAAACGCGGTCATCCAGGCTCTGAATGCCAATTTGCAGCTTGGTCGCCCCCAGCGCGCGGTCAAAGATCAGCTCATCGCGCGTGATTAAATCCGGACGGGTCTCAAGGGTCAGGCCAACGCAGCGGTGTTTCCCGGTTTCATTCCGCTGCTGCGCGTCCGCAAGGCGGGCGGCGGCATGGTCATCAGCCGGGTTTTCACCGTTGAGCGCTTCAAAGCAGCGCCGCACAAACCACTCCCGATAATCCCGCGGGTAGGCGCTCCAGCTGCCGCCCAAAATGAGCAGCTCTATCTTATCCGTCGGGTGCCCGACTTCGCGCAGCGCCTTCAGCCGGGAGGAAACCTGCCGGTAAGGGTCAAATTCATTTTCCAGCCCTCTGCGCGCGCCCGGCTCATCCGGCAGATATGACTGCGGCATGTCGGCTTCTGTCGGGCAAAATATACACTCGCCCGGGCAAGGGAAGGGTTTGGTCAGCACGGTAATCGTCGTGACGCCCGAAAGGGTGCGCACGGGCTTCATCCGGATGCGCGCGAGAACCTCCCCGTCTGCTGGCCACTCGCCTGTGTCGACTAATTCGCGGTAGGCAGCCACCAGCGTGTGCTTTGCCAAAAATCCCCGCCCCTCAGGCAGAGGGTGGCGGCGCAGCGCTTTCTGTACTTCCATTCCAGCCCGAATATCCGCGAGCGCGGCTTTTGCCAATTCCAGCTCTTCCGGGCTGTAACTTCGTTTCCGGTGCCATTCCTGAGCGTTCGTCATACGCCTATTGTAACTGCTCCCACGCGGGGCCGCGCCCTTTGCCGAAGCTGATATACTCTCAGTATGCGCCCCGAAACCCGCACCAAACTCTTGGAAATCAATCGCCGGTTCTATGAAAGCAGCGCGTTCACCTTCTCAGCAACGCGTAAAAGCTTACAGCCGGGCGTAACCCGTTTGCTCGAAAGCCTGCCAACCCAATCCGGGATTCTGGATCTTGGCTGTGGGAACGGCAACTTCGCCTGCGCGCTCGCTAAAAGCCCCTTTGCGGGCACATACCTGGGGATTGACGCCTCCGAAGCCCTCATTGCGGACGCGCGCGCCGTCCTCGCGAGGATCCAAACCAAAGCAGCGTTCACTTTTTTGGCTGCCGACCTGACTGAAACCGCCTGGCATGCCCATCTTGCCGGGCAAACTTACCCCATCATCACCTGTTTCGCTGTGCTGCACCACATTCCCGACGCCAACGCGCGCGCGGCATTTTTTCAGCGCGCCGCGGAACTGCTGGCACCCAAAGGCAGGCTGCTTCTATCCGTCTGGCAGCTGTTCAACAATCCGCGTTTGCACGGGCATATCCTCCCCTGGGATACTGCCGACATAGACGCCGCGGACCTGGATGCCGGGGATTATCTGGTTGATTGGCGCGCGGGTGGGCAAACAGACCGCCGCTATGTGCACGTCTTCAGCGCGCAAGAGCTCCAGGCGCTTGGCAAAGCTGCCGGGCTGGAGCTGCAGGATGAGTTTTATTCTGATGGAAAGACCGGCAACACCGCGCTCTACCAGATCTGGCTAAAGCCGTCCTAAGCAGGCTCAGCCTAAAGCGACATCCAGGAACATCATCGCCGCAAAACCCAGCATAACGCCAATCGTAGGGATATCGGAATGGTCCCCCGCGCTGTTTTTTGCTTCCGGGATAAGTTCTTCAGCGACGACATAAATCATCGCGCCAGCCGCGAACGACAGCGCGTAGGGCAGCGCGTTGCGCATGGCGATCGCCGCGAAAGCGCCAATCACCGCGGCGATGGGCTCCACCAAACCGGAAAGCTGACCCCAGAAAAAGGCACGCTTGCGGCTCATGCTTTCCCTCCGCAGGGGCATGGAAACTGCCATCCCCTCCGGGAAGTTTTGGATACCAATACCCAGCGCCAGCGCGATGGCAGAGCTGAGGGTCGCGCCGTTCAAACCGGCATGCACCGCGCCAAACGCCACCCCAACAGCCAGCCCTTCTGGGATGTTGTGCAAGGTAATCGCGAATACCAGCAGCACGCTGCGCTGCCAGGATGTTTTAATGCCCTCAGGGCTGCTCTCTCCAGGGTGCAGATGCGGCAGCAGCTTGTCCACGCCCCATAAAAAGCCCCCGCCCAGGAGGAAGCCCACCACCGCCGGCATCCAACCGGGTGTGCCCAGGTTCGCGGAAAGGTCAATCGCGGGCGCCAACAGCGAGAAATAGCTGGCAGCAATCATCACACCGGCCGCGAAGCCCATCATGCCGTTCATCAACTTCACGCTGATTTCTTTGCCAAAGAACACGCCAGCCGCGCCCGCGGCTGTCATCGCGTAGGTGAACGCGGTCGCGAGCAGCGCCTGGATAACTGGATTGAGAGCAGAAAAAGTACTGAGCATATGCCACCTGAAAATGATAAGATTAAGCGGGAGTAATTGTACTTGATGAAGCCCATTTCTGAGGTGCCTGGTTCTGCGTTTCCCGCTCAAGAAGCCCTGTCAAAGCAGCTGCAAGCCTGCCTGGATGCGCGCGGCGCTTTGATTTCATCTGCCGAAAGCGGCGCGGCGCGGCTGTTCAACGGGTTTTATGAGGGCCTGCCTGGTCTCGTCGTGGATTTATTCGCCGGGACGCTGGTTATTTCCAATCACGCGCGCGAGCCCGAGAGCCTGAGTGCGGCGGAACAGACCGCTGTCAGCTTTTACCGCCAGCAGCTTCCGTGGATATCGTGCGTGCTGATCAAGCGCCGCGCGTCGCCGGAACCGCGCTTTCAACGCGGAGAGGTGATTTTTGGAGACGCGCCAGCCGCAGAAATAGATGAAGACGGCGTGCGGTACGCGCTGAACCTGCGCCTGAACCAGGACTGCGGCTTCTACCTGGACACGCGCCTGCTGCGCGCCTTTCTGCGGGAAAACCTGAGCGGGAAATCCGTCCTGAACTGCTTTGCCTACACCGGCGCGCTGGGCATTGCCGCGCTGGCGGGCGGCGCGCGCTCAGTGCTGCAGACCGACCTGAACGCGGCCGCGCTGCGGCTGGCGAGGCGTTCCTACGGGTTAAACCGCTTCACCGGAAGCATGGACGTGCTCCCATTGGATTTCTTTAAGGCCGTCAGCCGACTGAAAACCAGCAAAACGCTGTTTGACTGCGTTATCCTCGACCCGCCATTGTTTTCAGCCACGGATGCCGGCACCGTCAGCCTGACGGAGAACTGGCTGACGCTGGTAAATAAAGTGCGCCCGTTGGTGGCGGACGGCGGGCTGCTGATTGCCATCAACAACGCGCTGTTCCTTTCAGGCGCCGAACTGAACACCAGCCTGGAGGAAATTTCGCGCTCCGGATATATCGGATTGGAAACGCGCATCCCCGTCCCGTTGGACGTGACAGGATACCCACAGACGATTCGGAATGCCCCGCCCGTTTCGCCCGCGCCGTACACCCACCCCACCAAAATCAGCGTGCTGCGGGTGCGGCGCAAGGACGGTGCGAAAGCGAACAGGTGAACCGGCTGCGAAAAGGACAATTACCCGGTGCGGCGCTGGGTGGTGTTTCCGCTGGTATCGGAAATTACCTTATTTGGATTTGACAAGGGTTTTTCCTTATGCTAAAATCTTTGCCACTCCAAGCCAAACAGGCTGAGAGGCGAAAGGTGCGGGTGTAGTTCAATTGGTAGAACGTCTCCTTGCCAAGGAGAAGGTCGTGGGTTCGAGCCCCATCGCCCGCTTTTCCAGGAAACTGATATAATAGATATATCAGTTTTTTATTCAGGCGACGTGGCCAAGTGGCAAGGCAAGAGTCTGCAAAACTCTCATCATGGGTTCAAATCCCATCGTCGCCTCTTTTGTATTCAGTTATTTAATCGTTTAGTGTCTTTTAGAAAATTCCCTGTTATGCTTGATAGCAATGGTTTTATAAATCTTGCTTCTTTTTTTCAGGCAAAAGGTAAGGCATCTTTATGATAATTCTCTTTTTTGCTTTTATCTATGTCTTCATCGTCACATATAGCTGGGGGAGGTTGTTCCAGCGAGTACTAAGAATTGAGACGGCTAAGGAATCCAACCTCACTTCAATTTCCATAACATCAATCTTGGGAGTAATAGCATTATCAACTGTGGGCTCCTTTGTATCGCTTGCATGGAGGATAAATTGGGAGTTTCAAGTTATCGTCTTCGCCATATCGTTAACGTCAATTATTTTCATTAAACCTTTCAAAGAGATTAATATTTTCAAATCGGAAACAAGATCTAATTTGTTGGTCCTGACTGTTTCCTTTTTCTTAGCTTTCGTCGTTATTTTGTATGCAACTAGTTCTTCCGTAAAAAATCCAGATACAGGAATCTATCATGCTCAGGCAATTCGCTGGATAGAATCATACCCGGCTATACCAGGACTCGCGAATATTCATCAGCGACTCGGTTACAACTCCAGTTGGATCATGGTGAACGCCATATTTAGTTTTTCATTTCTGGGTAAGCAATCATTTCATTTCATGACTGGTTATTTAATTCTAATAACAACCTCGTACTTTTTTGATGGTTTTAAGAATGTACTCGGGAAAAGTGGGTCTATCAATGATTATGTCAAGACCATATTGTTAGTTTGCATGTTTGTTTTTATGCTTGATCAAGCGTCTTCCCCTGGCACCGATATACCAGCAGCCATTTTTATTGGGATATCAATGTGTGAAGCAATCGAGATGTTTGAAAAGGGAGATACCCATAAAAATTCAAGAATAATTTTCCTAATGATCCTTGTCTCCTATTGCCTGACCGTGAAGCTCAGCACAGTACCAATAATCTTGGTAGCAATACCATTCATTTTCAGTTCTTTGAAGTATAGACAGACTAAGCAGTTGTGGAGTGCATCATTGTCAGCGCTGACAGTAATAACCCCATTCATGCTAAGGAATATGGTGTTAAGTGGGTACTTGGTTTTTCCGGGAATGACGTATTCACCGATTATTCTTGACTGGCGTTTACCGACAGAAATTGTCCAGCGGGAAAGTAAGGTTATCAAGTGGTTTGCAACATTACCAAATTCCAGCATGGAACGGTACGAGTCTTTATCCTTTAGAGCCTGGAGCAGAGAATGGTTCTTAAATCTCAACTATATGCATAGATTTTTAATCTGCATCAATATCGTATTCCCTTTTTTTATGCTCACTCTTTTTACAGTAGAGAGCTGGAGGGCTTATATTAAGAAAAATATTCCTATCCTTTATTTACTTGGCGCGTGCATATCTGGAGTTATCTTTTGGTTCTTTTCAGCTCCTGCCATTCGTTTTGGTCTTGGCTTTCTCCTCACAACCATTGCAATTTATTTTGCATTCTTTATTCCATGGATAATTGGCAAAATCCCCATTAATCGGAAACTTTTGATGACTTGCTTTATTCTTGGGAGCTTGTCTGTAATCTTGTTAATCTTTACTCGTTCAATTAGCTTAAGTTCTTTTGAACGAAGAATTACTTCCATTAAAGCAGTTATTATTTCTCCACGCGATTACCCTGTGTGGTCTACAAGCATCTGTGAATTTAAGAACTTTGAGATGCTATGTGCCAATGAATATAACTCCTGCTGGTATGATCCGTTTCCTTGTGTAACCAGTGCGGACCCAAATGTGGAAATGAGATCGGCTGATATACAAGATGGATTCCGATATATTCCTTAATAGCTATTTGGTGAAGTGGTACTTTAAGATATACCAAACAGCCATGACCCCATCCCTGAAGCCGATTTTTTTGCCTTCACTGTAACTTCGTCCTTGGTACGAGATAGGCATCTCACGTAATACTGCATCATGCTTTGCCAGGTAACTGGTAACCTCAACCTCGAATCCAAAACGTTCAGAACGTATGGTCATGTCTCGTAATAAATCACCACGAATGGCTTTATAACAAGTCTCCATGTCTGTTAGGTTATATCCGGTAAATAGATTAGATAATGAAGTCAGAAAACGATTTGCAAGGAAATGCGGTATATACCTGGCACCAGTTTTTTGGGGGTTAGTGAACCGCGATCCATAGACAGCATCCACTGTGGGATCCGTAAATTCTGCGATCAGGTTCGGAATATCCGCAGGATCATATTCAAGATCAGCATCTTGCACAATAATAACATCACCTGAACTTGCAGAAATACCTGTGCGTAATGCTGCGGTTTTTCCGCCATTCTCAGCATGAAAAATCAGTTTTAGTGCTGGGATTTCTGCGGATAGTTCTCGCAAGATTTGACTGCTCTTATCAGAAGATGCATCATCAACAGCAATAATCTCGTAAACATCAGGTATGGAAGATAAGATCTTATCTAGAAGAACCGCTAGTGTCTTCTCCTCGTTATAAACTGGAATAATAATCGAGAGCCTGGGTTTGCCATTAAATTGGTTTCTTTGGATGCTCTTGATCATAATTGCCCTCTTTTAATTTTTTTCTTATTGGTTCTTTCACGCGTTTCTGTAATACTACATCAA
>JAKQFH010000072.1 GCA_029556265.1 Chloroflexota bacterium
TCTCCCCCCCGCAGGCGGCCGCCAGGCGCAGCGCTTGCTCATAGAGCGGGTAAGGCAGCTGCAGCCCAATCGTGGTCGTTGGCACTTTCACAGCCCGCCGCACGCGCTTGAGGACCTCGCGCACCGCGTCCCCATAAGCCTTGACCAGGCCGCCGGTGCCCAACAGCGTGCCGCCGAAATAACGTGTCACCACCACCGCCGCGTCCCCCAGCCCGCTGCCCTGCAGCACAGCCAGCGCCGGCCTGCCCGCGGTGCCAGAAGGCTCGCCGTCATCCGAGCAGTGCGTGATGACGCTGTTGCCGTGCCCGATGACGAAAGCCGGCACGTGGTGCGTCGCGTCTGGAAAGCGCTGCCGGATGCTTTTTTGGAAGGCGCGCGCTTCCTCCACGCTGAAAGCCGGGCTCAGGCTGGCGATGAAGCGCGAATTCACCACCAGGATTTCAGTTTCCGCCGGAGCGGCCGGGATGTAGTAAGGAGTGCTGTTCATTCTTTGGTTTCCGTGCCTCAATGATAAGCGAGAACGAGAAACTTTGCCCAGACCGTTTACTGCGGCTACTTTCATGCTTTGATTGGGAAAGTGAAATGCGTTAAAATAAAATAAGTGTGGAGGGAGAATGATGCTCTGTTTATGCTGGTTGCGCCGAGCGCTCTGCCTGTCCATTAAGAATTGAAGTGAATAATGGGACAAAAGTTGCCGTGGAAGAGGAGTTTTTTGTTGGTTAAAAAAGGGGTTTTTAGGAGGTTGCGAGCATCGAGGGGGGGTATGCATGTTGCGGCGATGCTCGCAAAAACGCCTGAGGGGACCCCCACCCTTGGGGGTAAGCGCGATTGCTTACCGCTAATGCTGGCGGGTATGCGCGTGAAAATTGCGAGCATCAGGCGCTTTTTGAACATTGTGCTAATCCTCGCAGGAAATTATTCCGGCGCCTGTGGGGGTGATTTGACAAAAAAGTGGTATAATACCCCCAGGGCTTGCAGTTAAAACAACATTACCGCCCTTCGGGGCATTGAAACGCTAGCTTTGCCTCTTGCGCCCGATAGGCGTAGGACAGCGTTAAAACAACATTACCGCCCTTCGGGCATTGAAACCTTATTAAGATCGTAATGTGAATACGTTTCGTATTCGTTAAAACAACATTACCGCCCTTCGGGGCATTGAAACACAGGGACTTTCTTATAGTACCTCTCAGGCGGATAATCGTTAAAACCTCATTACCGCCCTTCGGGGCATTGAAACACGGCTTTGTTCTCATCCAGCGCGGCGTCCCCTCTGTGTTAAAACCTCATTACCGCCCTTCGGGGCATTGAAACAAATGACTATATACATTAATATATAGAACATTGTCTGGTTAAAACCTCATTACCGCCCTTCGGGGCATTGAAACCCAAAGCCCAGTATTTTGCTCGCATCGGCAGCCGTAATGTTAAAACCTCATTACCGCCCTTCGGGGCATTGAAACCTGGTTGACAGCGGGCTGATTGACAGCGGTTGCGCGGTTAAAACCTCATTACCGCCCTTCGGGGCATTGAAACAGTCGTACATGTCGGCGGACCGTTCCCAAAGGTTTCTAAGTTAAAACCTCATTACCGCCCTTCGGGGCATTGAAACAAACTCCACCACTTTC
>JAKQFH010000075.1 GCA_029556265.1 Chloroflexota bacterium
GATTAATTGCATTTTTGGGCGCATTGCCCGCAGGTCTTTGTGATCGAGAGCGTAGATATCGACGCCGTCAAAGATGACATCCCCATCCGTCTTGGGGGTGAGCCGCAAGATAGTCTTACCGACAGTGGTTTTTCCGCAGCCGGATTCACCGACCAGCCCGAGGGTCTTGCCGTAATCAATCGAAAAGCTGATGCCGTCCACCGCGCGCACATAGCCAACGACTTTTTGCATCAGACCCGCTTTGATCGGAAAGTGGGTTTTCAGGTTCCGCACTTCCAGCAACTTCCCGCCGTTCTTTGGTTCGGTTCGGGTTCGATTTAAAATGAATGTATTTTCCATACTCATTCCTTCACCTGCCCATGCGCGTATTGGTAGCAAGAGACCGAATGCGTCTCCGATACAAAAAACTCCTTGGGATACTGACCGTCGCACATATCAAAACGCTTGTTGCATCTATCCCGGAAGTAACAGTAGCTGGGCATATTAATGGGGTTGGGCACGCTGCCCGGAATGCTGTAGAGCCGCTTGACCTGCTTGTTTGAGACAGGTTTGGAGGCCATCAGGCCAACTGTGTACGGATGGCACGGGTTTTTGAAGACTTCCAGCGCCTGGCCGCGTTCCACTACCCGACCCGCGTACATGACGACCACAAAATCCGCCATTTCCGCGATAACACCCAGGTCGTGGGTAATCAGCATGATGCTGGAGTTAATCGTATCCTTCAGGTTGCGCAGAAGGTCCAAAATCTGCGCCTGGATGGTGACGTCCAGCGCGGTTGTGGGTTCATCCGCGATAATCAGCTTGGGCTTGCAGGCCAATGCCATCGCGATCATAATGCGCTGACGCATGCCGCCCGAAAGCTCGTGCGGGTACATGTTATAGACGCCCTCTTTGTTGGCAATGCCAACCAGGTCAATCATCTCAAGAGAGAGGTTTTTCACCTCTTCAGCGTTCATATGAGGGTTGTGCAGGGCAATCACTTCATCAATCTGGTCCCCGGCTTTAAAAACAGGGTTCAGGCTGGTCATCGGCTCCTGGAAAATCATGGATATCTTGCTGCCCCGGATGGTTTCCATCACTTGGATAGGGGTTTTGGCGATGTCGTAAACCTTGTCGCCCGAGTCGAAGCGGATCGCGCCTTTGACGATTTGCCCCTGCGGGCGCTGCACCAACTGCATCAGCGAAAGACTGGTCACGGATTTGCCGCAGCCGGATTCGCCCACTACGCCTACGGTTTTCCCTTTCGGGACGTTGAATGAGACGCCATCCACGGCCTTAACGGTGCCGATATCGGTGAAGAAATAGGTGTGCAGGTCGTCAAATTCCACCACATTCTCAGGGTTCTGCATCGTCGTCAGGTATTCAGACTCGGATACGTTCCGGCGTTTTCGCTGCCGCTCTATCGCGTCTGTAATACGGCGATTTTCCCGGGATATTTTCGCGGATTCGCTCGCTGTGATGTGAATCACATCTACGGGTTTGGTCTTCGCGTTCACCCGGTTAAAAATTGAGCGTTTTCTTTCAGCCATTTCTCTCACCTACCTTTTCATCTTTGGGTCAAACGCGTCGCGCAAACCATCGCCGACAAAGTTGAATCCAAGCACTGTCAACAGAATAAGCATGCCAGCTGGAATCCACATGAACCAGTAATTGGTCATAACAAACGCGTCTGAAGCAACGTTGATGATGCTTCCCCAGGAGGCCAACGGATATTTGACGCCAAGACCCAGGAAGCCCAGCGTCGCTTCCGAAATGATGATGCCGCCCAGACCCGCGGTCGCCTGCACAATAAGCAAGGGCATCACGTTCGGGACCAGGTGCCGGAAAATGCGCCGGCTGGTGCGGATGCCGGTTGCTTCGGTGGCAACCATAAAGTCTTGTTCGCGCAAGGAAAGAATTTGTCCGCGCACAACGCGCGCCACGCCAGTCCACCCGAGCAAACCCAGAATAGCCATGAGCAGGAAGATGCGCGTCATCGGCGGCACCTCCAGCGCGTCCATGACAGACCCAAAAATCAGGACCATCGGGTAGAAGGGGATGCTGTTGAAGAGGTCCACAAAACGCATCAGCCCGGTATCCACCCAGCCGCCGAAATAGCCGGAAACACCTCCGATGATGACGCCGATGAAGAGCTCCAGGAAGATAACCACAAAACCCACCAGCAGTGAAACCCGACCGCCGTACATCAGGCGCGTCATCAGGTCCATGCCATTGTTATCCAGACCCATCAGGTGCGCGGAAGAGGGCGCTTCGTACATGCGGATAAGCTCAGTGGGAGTTTCGCGTTTGATGTTGTAGGTCAGGTTCACGCGCACAATGTCGTAATCGACTGTTTCGCCGTTTTCCGTGAAAGAAAAAGACGCCTGCCGGTTCGTGATTGCTTCGCGCACAACCTTCTTGTACGGAACGCTCAGGAACAGCGACTGGTCAAGCGGGTTTACGATAATATTCGAAACCTCGGCAAATTCCTTTCCGTCTTTGTCGTAAATCGTGACGTGACCTTCTTCGTAGCTGGCAGTGAACGCGCGTTCGCCAACGGTAAAGCTATCTTCGTTATCAGCAATCGCGTTGCTGGAAGCAAGCCTGAAGGCGAAGGAGTTCACAAAAGCTTCATCCGCCCGGTTGTACGCGTCAAACACGTTCAGAGTCGCCAGCGCAATCTCGATTTCATTGGTAATCTGCGTGGTTTTTCCAGCTTTCACAATCTGGTATTTCAGGCCGTCAAGTTCAAACGAGGTTTCTTTTGCCTGGATGGCCTTCTGGTAAGCGGCCGACAAGCCCTGAGGCAGCGGGTCCGCAGTCAGAGAGCGAACAATCCCCGCAAAGTCTTCCGCGATTGGGTTCAGCCGCAGAATGCGATAGGTGTTCGGGTCTTCCTGCGCGTATGTAAACGCAGTCCCGCCGGAAGTGAAGGTTGGCAGTTTTTTGCCCAGCGCGAGCAGGAATTGCGCGCGCTCCGCGGGGCCAAAGGTCTGGCCTTCCGCAGCAGTGTAGCGCAGTTCGGTGTTGTAAATCGCTCCCGCGAATTCTTTCGACATCGAACCAATGCCCTTGAATACCTGCGCCTGCGTATACGGCGAGAAAAGCGGGCCGACAAACGCAAAGAGAAACATGAAAGTGATGATTACCAGCCCAATAACCGCCAGTTTGTTGCGGATAAAGCGCTTGAACACCAGCATGCCGGGTGAGAGCACTTTGATGCGCCTGGCATCATCCAGAGCCATGGGCTCATTGGTATCTTCCAGGTAATTGATTTCTGGCTCGGTGTTTTCGTTGATTTTGTCTTTGTCAATCATGCGCCACCACCGTTAGTTGACTCTGACGCGGGGGTCTACCACCGCGTACATAATATCTGCAATCAGCAGACTGACTTGGGTCAGGATAATCTGAAAAGTCGTGTAAAACATGGCGAAAGGAATATCGCCACGAATAATGGCTTGGTAAGCGACAAAACCTATACCCGGAATCTGGTAAAGCGTTTCAGTGATGAGCGCGCCGCCAAACATGGCTGGCAGCAGGTAGCTCATGTACGAAACTAACGGAATCAGGGTGTTCCGAAAGGCGTGTTTGTTGACCACAACCTTCTCAGAAAGCCCTTTAGCGCGGGCGGTGCGGATGTAATCCGAATTCAGCACCTCGAGCATATTCGTGCGGGTATAGCGCATCAGACCGCCGATGGAGAGCATCATCAGGGTAACGATTGGCAATACCATATGGTAGGCCATATCCCAGAATTGCTGCCAGGGGGTCATGGAGTTGAAGAAGCGTCCGGTCAGACCATAAAGGTCAAACCAGCCGAGCTTAATGGAAAAAACGTACTTAAGAATGGTCGCCAGGAAGAAGGTGGGCAGAGAAATGCCCATCAACGCGAAAATCGTAATCGCGTAGTCCGTCCGGCTGTATTGTTTTGTTGCCGCCAGGATACCCAATGGTATCGCGATGAACAATTCAACTAAAAACGTGATGATGTTGATGATAAACGAGTACCAGATAACCTGGTTAAATTTTTCAATGACAGGGATGCCAAAGTGCCAGGAATCCCCAAAATTTCCCCTGACCGCGTTGCCAACCCAACCCATGAAGCCTGGAATAATGCCTTTATCAAGCCCGTAAACTTCGTTAAGTTGGTCGAGCCATTCCTGATAGGTTTTTGTGCTCAGAGGGTTCGTGGCGCGCTGACGGGCGACAGTCTCGACATAAGAAGAAGGCAGACTGCGGATGACTGTGTAGACCAACATCGCTCCGAAGAACGTGATGAACAAACCGAGGAACAGCCTCCTCAAGATAAAATTTCGCATGTTGTTCCCTCAATCCACTTTACAAGCGCTAAATACGAAGGTTGAACGATAATGTATTAATAAGTGAGCCCACCCATCGGTGGGCTCACTTTCTCTAACAAACTAGCGATTCACCGATGCTTAGTTCATCTCGAGGAGTTCGATGTCGTTCATCCAACCCCAGAAGGTGGTAATGTCAGGTGTAATCGTGGCGATATTGATGCGCTCAGTGCTAAAGTTGATGCAGTTCTGGCGCTGGTAGGTAGGAACTTCGACAGCCCAGTCAATGATGACGTCGAGTGCCTGCTTGTAGATGGCCTTGCGGTAGTTCTGGTCATCGCTCTTGCGGGCGTCAACAATCAATTGGTCGAGGGCGGGGTCAGTGATATGATAGTGGTTCGATTCGGAACCACCGGCACCCACAACACTGGAGCTGTGATAGACCTGGTACATGTCAGGGTCAATCGTAGCGCCCCATGCAGCAGTCCAGAGTTCCTGGGTAGCCGCATCCAGAGAATCCCAGAGGATATTGGTGTCAGCAGGGTCATTGATCTTCAGTTCCATGCCGATCTTGGCCAGGGAGTCGCGCGCGCCGGTCAGGATTGCGAACGCAGGATGTTCACCCGTGCCGCCGCCAGGAACGATTACTTCGTAGCTGAGCTTGGCGCCTTCGGGGGCAGCGGTAACTTTTCCGTTTTCCACAGTGTAACCAGCAGCCGCGAAGAAGCCCAGGGCAGCTTGCTCAGCCGCAGCGTACTTCTCTTCGGGGGTCATTTCGGCGGTGTAAATCGGATTGCCGTCTACGTCAGTCGAGAACGCAACCTTGTAGTCCTCATCGGTCGGCTGTGGCGCGGCCCAGGAGGTGTTGGAGATTGGGTAGTTGATGACGGAAGCAGCTTCACCATAGTAGCTGTTGACCGCAACGTCGCGGTAGACAGCCAGAACGGTCGCCAGACCCTTGCGCAGGTTCTTGGAAGCGTCGGAGGCGGGATCGCCAGCAACGTTCACGGTGGAGGCATTGATGCCAGCGTAGCCGTAGCCCAGGTTGTCAACTTTGCTGGTGGTGATGACATCACCAGTAATTTCGCCGTTGGAGTTGTACGAGGCAACTTCTTCAAAGCGGGCGCGGGAACCGGTCAGTTCGCCAGCGTCGGCAGTGCCGGTCTGGAGAGAGGAGGCAACTTCTTGGGAGACAGTTTCCTTGAACTGAATTTCCTTAATCTTGGGGCAGCCGCGGTAGTAGTACTCATTCGCTTCAAAGTAGACAACCTTTTTGTCGTATTTGATGAACTTGTAGGGGCCGGCGCCCATGGGGGTCGCGGTCAGGCTTTCCTGTTTGGACAGGTCGCCAAAATCGAAGCCGAACATGTTGTTCTCATAGTCGTACTTGGCAACATCGCCGTAGTAATGCAGAGGAGAGACCTGAATGCCGAGGATGGAGTAGACAGCCGGGGCTTCAAAGCCATTGGTGGTCACTTCCACGGTGTAGTCGTCAATCTTCTTGATACCGGAGATGTTCGGAACGCCTTCGCCGCCCATGCTCTCATCCTTGGGGCCCCAGAAACCGACAAAGGCGGTTTTGGTATTGCCAAGAACGTCGGTGCCGGCAACGGACTCGTAGGGGAAAGCCGCAGCAACGTCATTGCCGTAGGCAGCCATCAGTTCGGTGTAGTAGTCGTCCATGGTCGGGAAGGTGGTGGCCAGGTCCCACTCGGTGCCAGTGCCAGCGCCTACAAAGACCACGGGGTCCACACAGTCAGCAACTGCGATGGGGTCTTCGCCTTCAGCAACCTCGGTGGTGCATTTGAGGGAGCCGAAGCCCCACATGCGCATGGCGTAAGCTACATCAGCGCCGGCGGTCTTGATTTCCTCAGCGGTTTTACCGTTGAAGTACTCGGTGGTGTAGTCATCGGTGCCGTAGCTAGCCCAGACTTCGTCATAAATGCCCTGAATTTCAGCCTTGATGGCTTCGGTCAGTTTCGGCCAGACATCAGCGTTCTGTTCTTCAGTCCATGCGTCGGTGGCAGCCCAGACGTGGTCGGGGCCGGCCGCGTATGCTTCATCAAACAGAGCCAGATATTTGTCATAGACTTCGCTGGTGGTCTGGGTCTGATAGTCCTTCAGGCCAACGATATCGTAGGAACCCAGGGTGGTGGAACCAACATAGGACGGATCCAGGAAGGTGTAATAGGTGAAGATGATGTCATCAGCGGTCACAGGGGTGCCGTCAGAGAATTTCATCCCCACGCGCAGGCGGGCGGTGTATTTGGTGGTATCGGTGGCTTTATCGTATTCCACTTCTACGTCCGCGGGGCCTTTGTACAGGTAGTCAACGCCGTTATAAGGCACTGTTTCGCCTTCAATCGCGTTGAAGATGATACCGCCCTGGCGGTCGGTGGTCAGCAGGGAGATTTGGGTCATCGCTGCGACATCGGCGTCATAGGCTGTATCGGAATAGAACGGGCTGAATTTTTGAGAGAATTCGTTGTATGCAACCACGAGGGGGGTCGTAATCGTGGGGGCGGTGGGTAAATTCTCACCGAAAGGCTGTTCTTCAAAAACAACAGCGGTCTCTTCCGGAGTAGCAACTTCTGTCGGTGCTTCAGTCGCTGCTTCGGTGGGCTCTGGCGGGACTTCGGTGGCGGCTGGTTCTGGCGCGCAAGCGGCGATCGCCACACCGAGCATCACGAATACCAACAGATACGAAAGGAATTTTGTGAATTTGGTCATTTCTTTCTCCTATTTTCTCCTAGTTTGAATAGAGGTCCTTCGAATTATAGTGTGTTTAAAAATTTCCGTCAATGCAGTCGACGGTATTTTCATATCAAATGCCAATATTATTCTTCAGATTTCACGGGGATCGCGCGGGTTTTAAGCCACAGGAGCAGATTAACGCCGCCTGTCAAGACGGCGAGCGCCAGGAATATCAGCTCCCTGCCAAGTTCAGGTCCCGAATTGAAGAAAATCAGGTAGATCAGCTCAGCCAGGATCACCATGCTGGTAAAAACAAGCAGCGCAGCGCCTGACCTTTTCATGCGCCTGATGGTGAGTTCAGCCTGGTCGCGCCGCAGATGCGCGGTCTCGCGCGGCAGCCGCAGGGCGCCAGCGCTCAGGTAAACCAGCGGGAAAAAGCACAATACGTACGGAATGGCGATATACATCTGGTACATTCCGCGGTTCGCGACGAAACCCGCGCCAATCTGCAGGCAAATCATCACAAGGGTCAGCGCCAAGGCAAGCGTCCGGAAGCGCTTGTAGTCAACCCTGTCCACCACAAAGCTGAAGTAACCGCCTTTATATTCCACGCCTCTTTTCTCACGGCCATTTTCATCGACTGTGGTCACGAGCTCAAAATCTTTGGTAAATCGTCTCACTTGCACTCCATTATTTGCCTACCAAAACGTGTAATTATTCCGCATTCAGGCTTTCAAGCTGGCTCCAAAGCAAATTTTCCTCCTGCGCCAGCCCAGGGCGGCTTGCCCACAGGCTGAGGTGCGGCAGCAGCGCGGCCGCCGGGTAGGCGGGCGCCAGCCCATCGCCCTGCTCTATATCCGCGCAGGCCGCCTCAAAAGCAGGGTCGGAAAAACCCGCCAGATTGGTGCCCACCCAGAAGTTCGCCTCGGAGGGTACTGCTTTGCCGCGATACAGGGCGCAGAGCGGCTCGTTTACCTGCTGCCAGGAGACAAGCGCCAGGTCAAACTTGCGCCCGAACA
>JAKQFH010000079.1 GCA_029556265.1 Chloroflexota bacterium
CGTTTGAATGGTGAGAAATTGGACAGCCCGGATATCCGCGCAGGCATCGCGTTGGTGCTGGCGGCGCTGTCCGCTAACGGCATGTCAACTATACGCAATATCACGCAAATTGAAAGAGGTTACGAGCGGATTGATCAGAAACTTGCCGCTTTGGGCGCTGATATCCGCCGCGAAAATTCGTAGACAGCAACTGAACCCAAAAAACTGAGGGCAAACGCCCTCAGTTTTTTATCAGTTCAAGAAGCCTGCTTATTTGGGTTGGCTGTTGACCACATCCAGGAATTGGTCGACAATTTCCCGCAGCATTGGTTCGGGAACGGCGCCCACCTGACGATGCACGATTTTACCCTTGGCAATCATCAGCATGGTTGGAATCCCTTCCACGTGATACTTGCCAGCCCATTCCTGATTCTCATCCGTGTTCACCTTCGCGACAATAAGCTTGTCCGCGTAATCCTTGGCAATCTTCTCAAGAATTGGTGAAACCATCCGGCAGGGTCCGCACCATGGGGCCCAGAAATCCACAATTACAGGGACGGGGGAATCCAAAACGGTTTTTTGAAAGGCGGCATCGGTGACATTGATTGGTTCGCTGATCATAAAAAAATCTCCTCTATTGATGAATAACAACTAGTGTACCCGCAACTTGTGTAAGAAGTGTATTAACCTTATTCAAAACCCACCCCACCCCAATTTTTGAAACAAAGGCGGCCCAAGGATAATCAGACCGACCACAATTGCGACTACAGCCGCAATGAGGACTGCTGCGGCGCCGACGTCCTTGGCGATTTGTGCCAGCGGATGGCGTTCGGGGCTGGCAATGTCCAAAATTGCTTCCAACGCGGTGTTCAGGAACTCAGCCGTCCAAACGGCGCCAATAACCAGCAGAATAATTGCCCATTCGTAGCGCGATATGCCCAACCAGAAGCCGGCTCCGATTACCAAAGAGGTGGACGCCAGGTGAATCCAGGCATTTTTCTGTGTCCGAATGACATAAGCCCAACCTCTGAAGGCAAATTTGAACGAGTTGATTCGGGAAACTAAAAATCGTTTAAACGCGCCAGGTCTCTTATCCATGATATTTCGCAGCCGCGTTAACTATACCCTAAATTATCGGGCTGATAACAAATTTTTGGCGCGCAAAGTCAGTTGCAAAAAATAAAATGCGTTACAATAGAAACCGCGCGGGTGTAGCCAAGTGGTAAGGCAGTAGCTTCCCAAGCTACCATTCGTGGGTTCGAATCCCATCACCCGCTTTTTCTGCTGCCGCACCGTCCAATCAAGCCGGCAATAACCCAGGGTCTATGCGCCTTTTGAGGGATTTGTCAGGCGCGCGTTTCCGTTTGGTCGTTTATATTTTTTAAAACCCACCAACGAAATCGCGATCAAAATGAGCGAGACTATGCTCGCAATCCACAAAACTGTTTTTGCCTGGGCGCGAACAACCTGAGCGATTTCGGTTGGCGAAACGACCCGAAGAATGAAAGGAACCGAGAGGGTGATGATGGTATCCTCCTGAACCCCTTCCGAGGTCATCATTGGGATAAGCAGATCGCCCTCAATTTTCCCATTCAGGTCTTTTCCTGCTGGCGCGTCAGATGCCAGCACAAAGCTCGTTGGGATGAGTACCGGATCCCGACGTTCAAAAAGCGCGTTGTGTTGTATCTTGTCGCTCCATGTTTTCTCTTTGGAAATTGATGCCGCGTTTTCTTCCGCGCCAGAGCTGGGATCCGATATGGTGACTGTTACACCTTCGGAGGCCCAAAGCCCTTTGATAGACTTTCCTGCCAGGATTTCGACATTCGTCTGCCTGGACGCCGCCGCGAGGATAACCTGGGTCTGGTTGGGCTCTTTTGGAAAGGCGGTCAGATGCTGTTGGTAGGACTTAATCAGGGCTTCGTCCCCCAGGTAAAAAACATTGTACAGGGCAGCCAAAGCAACAACCGCCGCAATTAACCCCGCGCCCAACAAAATCATTGGCCAACTTGGCTTTTGTTTTGGGAAAGAACCGCTTGTCATAGAGTCTCCTGAGTATGATGGAATACTTAAATCAGAACAATTTGTTTTTTGTTGACGATGAGCAGCAAAGTATTTATAATATGTTGCAAATCTACCCAAAATATTGTATTGTGATTATAATTGGGATTTAGAAAATTGAAGCGTTTTTGTTGACGCGCGTCCTTTACTAAGAAGAGAATCCTGGAACTTTACTGAGTGAGGAACCAGTATCGTGGCAAATGCAGATTTGTTCTTTTGTCTAACATCTTGTATCTATTAACAATTTAGTATGCCCAAAATTAGGAGGATCGCTTGAATATAAAAGATTTGCTCAGGCCTAATTTAGTTGAACTCAATGTATCAGTCACGGATTGGGAAGACGCAATCCGTGCGGTCGGCAGGCTGCTGGTTGCAGACAAGGCTGTTGAACCGCGATTTGTGGACGCAATGATCCGGGTTGCCAAAGAGTTTGGGCCTTACATTGTGCTGGCGCCAGGTTTTGCAATGCCGCATGCCAGGCCCGAAGACGGCTGCATCCGTTCCAGCATGGCATTAATCACGCTGGCTAAACCTGTGGAATTTGGCAATCCCCAGAACGACCCTGTGAATGTTGTCGTCGCTTTGGCAGCTGTCGATAACCAGGGACACATTGAAGGGCTTTCTGATTTGGCGGAAGTAATGAGTGAGGATGGCATAGTCGAGAAAATTGCTGCTTCCGGCTCAGTTGGCGAAGTCCTGGCGATTATGTATCGGGAACAGGCTTAGTTGAGAGGCTCAGAAGTTACCGGAGTATTCGTTTCATAATTTCCTCGTAATAAGCGATTAATTTTTAGAAACTTTATCTGGATTTAATGGTTAAACAATTATGAATTAGTAAAAGGAGAATAATGATTAAGGTATTCACATTGTGCCCTCAAGGGCTTGGCAGCAGCATGATTGCCAAGATTAACGTCCAGAAAGCCCTGGACGCACTCGGTCTGGAAAGCGATATTGAATGTTCGGGTGTCGCCTCGATTGTCGGCCAAAAGTATGACATCATTGTGACCATCGAAGAAATGCGCAGCTCGTTGGAACGGGCCGATCAAAGCCGGATTGTCTATATTTCCAATTTCTTCAAGAAAGACGAAATAGCTCAGAAGGTTGAAGCCAAGTTGAGAGAATTAAAAATTATCTGATCTAAATTACCAACCAAGGGCATTAACCGATTGATGCTGCTCCGTTTGAATTGCGGTTAAGCATATCCTAAGAAGGACATGCACCCTGCAAAAAAGGAGGTGGTCTGAAGGATAAGGTATTTATCAAGATGCTTGCATCTGCTTTTGTGTTTACGATTTTTTTTTTGTTTCTAAATGTTTTTGATAACGAAAAGGAGTAAAAATGCAAATCATTCTTGATATTTTTGATTTTATCGGCACGCAGATCCTATCCGCGTACAGTATCATCCTCGGTATTGTCGCGCTTGTCGGGCTCTTGCTGCTCAAACGCCCGGCGCACCAGGTCATCAGCGGCGTAATTAAAACCATCGTGGGTGTCCTGATGATTGGCGCTGGCGCGGGGGTTTTGGTTGGCGGTATCGCTCCGTTGACCAATATCATTAATCACGTGCTTGGCGTTTCAGGCGTTCTGCCTACCAACGAAGCCGCGCTTCCTTTTGCGCTTGAACGCTTTGGACAGATTGGCTCTTTGGTCATGGTTGGTGGCTTTATTCTTAACGTCATCCTTGCCAGGGTGACGAAATATAAGTTCATCTACCTGACCGGCCATATCATGCTCTATGTTTCCCTGTTTGTGGTGATTGTCCTTAATGCCACCATTGGCCTGACTGGCTGGAAACTGTGGGCGCTGGGCACCGTTGTAATGGGTCTATATTTTACCTTGATGCCTGCTCTTGTCTATCCCGGCACCAAAGCCATCACCGGCGGTGAAAAATTCTCAGTCGGTCACACCGGCGATTTTTCCTACTGGTTTTCTTATGTAACTGGTAAATTGTTCAAGAAGAACGCCAAATCCGCCGAGGAATTCAACTTGCCCAAGGGCCTGAGCTTCTTCCGCGATACGACCTCTGGTTTGGCTGTCACCGTACTGCCACTGTATCTCATCCTGACCTTTGTCTCCTATAAGTATGTCGCTGCTGAAGTTGCCGGCTCTCAGAATCCGATTATTTTCGCGATTATGAGCTCCCTGACCTTCGCAGCCGGTATGACCATCGTTCTGGCTGGCGTCCGTATGATGCTCGGTGAAATCATGCCCGCTTTCGCTGGTATCTCCGAGAAATTGGTCCCCGGCGCTATCCCCGCCTTTGACTGCCCGGTCGTCTTCCCCTACGCACCGACCGCTCTGCTGTTTGGCTTCCTGGCGATGTTTGCCGGTATGATTGTGGGCACGGGTTTGCAGCTTGGTTTGCATTCGCTGTACGTGATCCTGCCTGGCGTTGTCCCCGCCTTCTTTGCCGGCGGCACTTCTGGCATTTATGGTAACGCCACCGGCGGCTGGAAAGGCGCAATCTTTGGTCCCTTCATCATGGGTGTCGTCATGGCAATCGGTACCGGCTGGCTTATCCCCCTCACCGGTGACCTTTACAAGTCTGGCGCAACCTTTGGTGATCCCTTCTATGCGACAGTCGGCCTGGCATTTGCCAAATGGGGCGACTTCGTTGGTAAGGGCGGCGTAATTGGTATTGTGGCAATCGCCGTCGCAGTTGCTCTCCTGGTCCTTGTCTTTGCCCTGAGTCGCAAATACAAGGAAATCGAAGGAGAAGCTAAGTAAGCTGTTGCATTAATGCTGCTTACTTAATTCTTTTGGTAAACTAAGCCTTGTCGGGCACTCCTGTAATAACTTTTTTGTGAGTGCCCGACAAAAATATTATCAAGTGAGAAGAGAAAATGGACGCAAAAAAACTTCAGAATGATGCCGTCAATACAATCAGGTTCCTTTCCGCGGACGCAGTTCAAAATGCAAATTCCGGACATGCGGGGTTACCCATGGGTACCGCGGCAATCGCCTACACTCTCTACAAAAAACATCTCAAGTTCAACCCCCAAAACCCTGAATGGCCAGACCGGGACCGCTTCGTGCTATCTGGCGGGCACGGTTCCATGTTGCTGTACAGCCTCTTCTACCTGACAGGTTACGACCTGACGCTCGAAGAATTGAAAAACTTCCGGCGCTGGGGAAGCCGCACGCCAGGGCATCCCGAATATGGGGTAACCCCCGGTGTGGAAATTACGACTGGCCCTTTGGGTCAGGGGTTGGCAACCGCGGTAGGTATGGCGATGGCCGAGGCGCATCTGGCGGCGGTTTACAATCGCCCGGGGCATGAAATTATCAATCACTATACTTATGTTTTAGCGTCCGACGGCGATTTGATGGAAGGCGTTACTTCTGAGGCATGTTCCCTTGCGGGCCATCTAAGGTTGGGTAAGCTCATCGTATTCTACGATGACAACCGCATTACCATCGACGGAAGCACCGATATTTCATTCACCGAAGACCGCGCAAAACGCTATGAGGCGTATCACTGGCAGGTGCTGCATGTGCAAGATGGCAACGATATCGATGAATTGGACGCGGCGGTAAAAGCGGCTCAAGCGGACCCCAGACCGTCTATCATCATTTGCCGCACGCACATCGGGTACGGCTACCCAACCTGGCAAGACAATTCCGCTGCGCACAGCGGCATTCCCAGCAAAGAAGAACTGGAAGGCGCTAAGAAGAAACTTGGCTATCCGACAGAACCGCTTTTCTATGTTTCAGAAGAAGTCCTGGCGCATTATCGCGAGGCTGTTCCCGCAGGGGACAAGCTTGAAGCCGAATGGAACGCGCGTTTTGCAGCTTACGAGAAGGCTTACCCTGAACTTGCCGCTGAACTTAAACGCGTTCTCTCCGGCGTGTTGCCGCTTGGCTGGGAAGACAAGCTGCCCGTCTTCGAAACTTCTGCCAAGGGTATGCCCACTCGCAGCGCTTCAAACCAGGTGATTAACGCGCTGGCTGGCGTTATCCCTGAGTTGATGGGAGGGTCTGCGGATCTGACAACCTCCAATTCAACCTTCATTGAAAACACCAAAGGTTTCCAGGCTGACCATTACGATGGACGCTACATTTATTTTGGTGTGCGCGAACACGCGATGGGCGCCATTATGAATGGCTTGGCAGTCCATAAGGGTGTGGTCCCCTTCGCTGCCACGTTCCTGGTTTTCTCAGACTACCTTCGCCCCGCTTTGCGTCTTTCTGCTCTTTCCGACCTACCCAGCATCTGGTTATTCTCGCATGATTCTTTCAACCTTGGAGAAGACGGACCCACCCATCAACCAGTGGAGCACCTCACGTCTTTGCGTTTGATTCCGAATCTGGTTACACTGCGCCCAGCCGACGCGAATGAAACGAGTGAGGCTTGGAGGATTGCTCTCGAACGACGGCACGCGCCGACCGCGATTGCGCTCTCCCGTCAGAATTTGCCAATCCTGGACCGCGCCAGGTTCCATTCTGCCAGCGGGACTCAAAAAGGAGCTTACGTTTTGGGCGACCTGGGCGAGGGCAAACCGCGCCTGATATTGATCGCTTCCGGCTCTGAGGTTGAATTGATTGTCCGGGCTGGCGAACAGCTTGCTTCTGAGGGAATTCCGGTCCGCCTCGTCTCCTTCCCAAGCTGGGAATTGTTCAAGGCTCAGGATCAGGCATATCGCGATAGTGTTCTCCTCCCTGAGGTTAAAGCCAGATTAATGGTAGAGGCAGCCACAAGCATTGGCTTTGAAAAGTGGGTCGGCCCTGAAGGCGATTACATCGCGATGGACCGTTTTGGGGCCTCCGCGCCGAATGCTGTGCTGTTCGGGAAATTCGGTTTTTCCCTTGAGAATGTACTCGAAAAGAGCAGAGCACTGCTCGCGAAACACGGCTAGTATTGACAGGAACCGGTTTGGGCAAAAGCCTGAACCGGTTATATTAATTGTCTGAAGAAAGGAAAAAGAATATGCCCGACAAGAAAGATTTACCGCGCACGTCCGCTCCTCAAAAAGGAGAAATCCAAGCCATCGTTTTTGGCGAAAAAGTCATTACCGTAAAAGATAAATGCTCTTGCGGCGGCGCTGTGCATGTGGAACAGGACTCTGAAACCGGCGGCAAAGTGGCGAAGTGCATCAACTGCGGCGCTGAGCTTAAATGGGGAGGCAAATAATCATGGAAAGAGGAATGGTCAAAGTAATCAATGAAGTCGGCTTGCATGCCCGACCAGCCGCGCTTTTTGTCGCCAAGGCTGCCAGCTTCAAATCGGATATCCGCATCCAAAATACCACCAAACCCGGAAAATGGGTAAACGCCAAAAGCGTTCTCGGCGTCCTGACCTTGGGGGTGGAAAAAGACCACGAAATCGAAATTACAGCCGAAGGCGAAGATGAAGTGGAAGCTGTCAGACAAATTATTGCCCTCATTGAAAACGATTTTGCGTAACACCGCGTTGGCGTGAGGTAACGCGGAAAGAATGAGAAGGGAGAGCACTATGATTAAATTGAAAGGCATCCCTGCTTCCAATGGGATTGCTTCTGGTCCCGCGTATATCTTTCACCACACTGAAGTTGGTGTTAAGCGGGAAACCATTTCGGATCCAAGCGCCGAACTTGCCCGGTTGGAAATCGCCCGAAATACAGCCCGCGACCAGCTTAAGGCGCTGAAAAAAAAGACCGAAACAGAAGCCAGCGCGGAAGAAGCCGCGATTTTCGAAGCGCACATGATGTTTCTGGATGACCCTTCTCTGTTGGAGATTGTTGCGGATGCTGTCCAAACGCAACATCTTAACGTCGAAGCGGCCTGGTTCGATGGGATTGAGACCTTCGCTCAACAGATGGAAATGATGGGCGATGAGTACCTGAGCGCCCGCGCTGCCGATATTCGCGACGTAGGAAAACGGGTGTTGCGCATCCTTGGTGGAAAGGACGATACAGACCTATCGGGATTGGCCGCGCCCTCCATAATTCTTGCGCAGGACCTGACTCCTTCCGATACAGCCCGCCTGGATAAACGCTATGTGCTCGGCTTCGCGACCGCGGAAGGCGGACCAACCTCCCATACCGCGATACTTGCCAAAGCCCTTGGGCTTCCCGCTGTAGTTGGCTGCGGTTCAGCCCTGCTGGAGATATCAGCCGGAACCGAAATACTAATTCACGGCAGCCAGGGCGAGCTCGTTGCCAGCCCGGATGAGGCGACCAAAAAACGTTACGAACAGCTCACCGGCGAGGCGTCGCGCGTTGCCGAATTGGAATTGAAATCGTCCGGCGATCACGCGATAACCAAAGACGGCCGTCAGGTGGAAATCGTGGCGAATGTCGGCAGCCCTAACGATGCCGTCTCCGCCTTGAAGTATGGCGCGGAAGGTATTGGGCTGCTCCGCACCGAGTTCCTTTACCTGGAACGCGCCACCGCCCCAAGCGAAGAAGAACAGCTGGAGGCTTACAATGCTGTCCTGAATGTGATGGGTGAGCGGCCCGTGGTAGTACGCACACTGGACGTGGGCGGCGATAAACAGCTGGATTACCTGGATCTGGGCAAGGAAGCCAACCCATTCCTGGGCTGGCGGGCTATCCGTATGTGCCTTGACAGACCGGACTTCTTCAAAACCCAGCTGCGAGCGCTGCTGCGCGCCAGCCCGGGTCACGATTTGCGCATCATGTTTCCGATGATTGCCACGCTGGACGAAGTGCGGCGCTCCAAAGCCTTGCTGGCTGAGGCGCGCCAGGAAGTGCTGGCTGCCGGACACCCGGTTGCGGATAAGATCCAGGTCGGTATCATGGTGGAAATTCCAGCCGCGGCGCAAATGGCGGACCTCTTTGCCAAGGAAGTGGACTTTTTCAGCGTGGGCACCAACGACCTCACCCAATACACGATGGCGGCTGAGCGAACCAGCGAAAAAATGGCCTACCTGGCGGACCCTTGCCACCCTGCGGTCGTGCGCCAAATTAAGCGCGTGATTGAGGAGGGGCATAAGGCTGGTATCTGGATTGGCGTGTGCGGCGAAATGGCCGGCGACCCGGAAGCCGCGCCCATATTACTAGGTTTGGGCTTAGACGAGTTTAGCCTGGCTGCTCCTGGTATTCCTCATCTGAAAGCCGTCCTGCGCGAATGGTCGTATCGTGACGCGCAAAAAATCGCAGCGGAAATAATTAACCTGGAAAACGGCCAGGCTGTGCGGGAGCACGTGCGAAACCACAAACCCTGACACCCTCTGACTTTTACAAATTTGAGCTGGGCTCCGGAATAATTCCCGGGTGTGACCAGCTCTTTTTATTTCCGGGCGCGCTTCCGGGAAACCATAATATTTCTAGCTCCGCGGCAGCTTGCTGCATACTTACCGGCATGCGCAAGTTCGTTCGGGGCAAATAAAATCGCTCCGGAGCTGAAATCCACAGCGAAAAACCGCGCGTCAGGTCATTTCCGCGCGCTGGGCAGGCTGTTCGGCGCGCAAGGCGCCTCCATTTATGTGCCAATTTCTCCGGTTTCAGTAGCCGCCGGCTTCGGGGAGAAAAAGACCCCAAAACCAGGCATTTGCGCGGCAATGACTGCCGCGAACATCAGAACGCAGCCTGCCAGTTCGCGTATGCTCAAATGCTCACCCAGCAGTGCCCAACCAAAAAATACCGCGAATACCGCCTCGGTGCTCATGATGATCGCGGCGACGGTGGGATGAATAGATTTCTGCCCCAATGCCTGAAGCGTATAGCCCCCACCTACTACGACAATGCCGGAATAAAGGATTGTCCAGACTCCAGGCTGAATCTGAGCGATTTCGGGTTTCTCAATGAGCAGGGCGGCAGCCAGCGCGATAAGCCCCGCGGCCAAAAACTGTAATACCGCCAGGCTCAGGCCGTCCACTTCGGCAAGGAATCGGTCAAGCATCAGGATATGCGCTGCCCAAAAGACTGTTCCCATCAAAACAATTAAATCGCCGCGTTCTATCCTGAGCTGGCTGGTAAAACTGAGTAAGTAAACACCGGCTACAGCCAAAAGAACCCCCAACCAGACGGTCTTTCGCACGCGCCTGCCAGTAATCAAACCGAGGAGCGGGACGACGACCACATACATAGAAGAGATGAAACCTGCCTTGCCAGCATCGGTGGTTTGCATTCCAAACTGTTGGAATGAAACCGCCATGAATAACAGGCTTCCGCACACCACTCCTGCCGTAAGATAGGTTTTCAGAGGAACTTTTTCACTGGTTTTATCCGGGTCTTTCTTTCTACCGCTTTTCAGAACCATTAGGATGGGCAGCAGCACGGTAACCCCCAGCAGAAAGCGGGCCGCGGTGAAGGTGAAAGGCTGCATGTGCTGCATCGCCACGCGCTGAGGAACGAAAGAGGACCCCCAGATGATGGAGGTAATTACCAGAAGAACTGTCCCCCTGGTATTCTTGTTTCTGCTTGCTTTCATGGATTGCGCTCCTGAGGTTCCTCTTTGACATAAGAACAGGCTCCGTAGTTTTTGCGGAGCCTGTGTTAGTTGCTCTACCCTGAGTCGCTGCCGGGGTGTCAGGCGATTGTTTTCTGGTATACCCGGTGGTTCTTATAGAACACGCAGCCAAGATTAACAAGGTCTTTGCGCATTTGAACCGCGGTCTCTGCCACCTGCGTCAGCTCGCCGTGCTTAAAGCGTTTGTTTTGATTCACAGAATTAATCAGGATTTCGTAAATGAGGGCGTTTCCGCCGAACCCCTGAGCTTCAGGCAGGATACCAATCCCGTTGAAGTCAATCCACTCGGTCTTCTTGATTTCAGCGAGCAGCCGGTATATTTCAATTGGTCCAAGTTTTCCTTTGTTCAATTGAAAAGCTTTGGACACATCCGGGAAGGGCAGCACAAAACCCACCACTTTCTGGTCCTTAATAACTAACTTCAGCATCTCAGGAATAACCAGAATTAAGGCGTTTGAGACCACAAAGTCAATTTCGCGTTCGGTCAGCGGGTAATATTCCCAGTTGTTCACAAACGAACCATTGTATGCCGCGCGCAGCTGAGGAATCCACTGTTTTAATTCCGCTTTGTTCCTGAAAGTTTTGATGGACAGAGAGCCGCGTTTTCGCGCGATTTCAGCCGCTTTCGCCACTTTTTCAGGAATCACGATAGTCTGCGGATCCACATAGCTGGAGACGAAGTCAACCGCCTTACTGAAACCGTAGTTTTCTACCAAGGTCTGGTAATAGGGATAGTTGTAATTCATCATGTTCATCATCTGGCGGTGTTGATGCCCCTCAACCTGGATACCGTAACCGTCCAACGGACCGAAGCCTTTCGGGCCGACCAGTTTGGTCATTCCGCGCGCCCGCGCCCATTCAACGACGCGGTCCAGCAAAGCATTGGCAACCTCCTGGCTGTCAATCAGGTCAAAAAGATAGAATTCGGCGTCATTGGTCTTGTGATACGCGTTGAAAGGTTTGTTCAACAAGGCGGCAACCCGCCCGACGACGATATCGCCGTCCATTGCCAGAAAGAAGTCCGCTTCTGAATGATCGTAGAATGGATGCTTCTTGGGATTCATCATCGCGTAGATATCATTCTTGATAGGCGGCACAAACTGGGGGCAATTTTTGTAAAGCTCGTACTGAAACTCAACAAATTTGCGTTGAAGAGACTTGCTGTTGACAGGAATAATATTTATCATGAGCTCGTTTCCTTTTTATAATTTTTAGGATTATGAATTATATCCTTAAAAAAGCTTGCGCAAGTAGAAAGCTTATAGTGATAAAAAAACGGGCTTGTCATGCGCCGCGCGGTGATATATAATTTTAAGGTTATTAATAAGCTAACGTTCGAGGTACATAATGATTGATGTTAATGAATTGCGGAAGGGCGTAACTTTTCAGATCGACGGCGATCTGTATAAAGTGCTTGACTATACCCACAATAAACCAGGGCGCGGCACCGCCACAATCCGCATCAAAGCCCGGAATTTGCGCAAAAGTAATACGCTGGAAATGACCTTTATCTCCGGCGATCGCGTTCAGGATATCCGCCTGGATTACCACAATGTCCAATTCTTATATCGGGATGAAAACTTCTTTTACTTCATGGACATGAACACCTTTGAGCAGCCTGCGGTTCCCGCCGAATTGGTCGGGGATTATGAAGGTTATCTAAAAGGGGATATGGAAGTTAAGCTTACCTATTTTGGCGATGAACCTCTGGACATTGAACTTCCTACCAGCGTTGACCTGGAAGTAGTCATCGCCGAAGCATCCGCCCGCGGCAATACCGCGACTGGGGTAACCAAGCAGGTGATCACGGAGACCGGCTTGAAGGTGCAATGCCCTGCTTTTGTGAATGAAGGCGATGTCATCCGGGTGGACACGCGCACCGGCGCCTATCTGACCAGAGTCTAACCATTCCTATTGATGAGAACGCCGTACGGACGTGAATGCCGTTATTTTTATGGGGATTACTATCGGGGGCGCAATCTCGAGCAATGCCGCCTGATTCAATCCAAGGATGACAGCCGCAAATGGGAACCTTCCCTTTGTAAGACATGCCCCGTGCCGGGAATCCTTATGAATAACGCCTGTCAGAACATGGTATTAAGCGCTTCCGTGAAAAACCTGCTGGGAATAAAAAAGGTCAAGGTGGCCGCGTATTGCCTGAAATCACATCGGGCAGTCAAAGACCCCAACATCGGATGCGAACTTTGTCATCAAGAGCAATAAGTCTGAACTCTTTTTATTTTCATTAGACTTCTGTTAGAAAGCGTACAAAACACTCGCTTTTCAGTTTTACATTGAGGTCAATTGGTATAATCCAAAGCGACACGGATTTTGTGTCGAAAACCGGAGGAATTTGTGAATTCTCGCAACCGATCGTACGCTATCTACATACTGCTGTTCCTGGCAATGATCAGCATGGTGTACTTTAATATGCAGCAGCAGGCGCTCGAAACGCGCGTTATTCCGATTAACCAGCTTGCCGCCGATATCGAAGCAGGCAAAGTTTCCAAGGTCACAGCTGTTGAAAACAACCTTACCATCGCTTACAAAGACGGCACTAATAAAGAATCTACTCTGGACCCCCAATCCGGGCTGGTAGAACAGCTCTATCAATTGGGAGTTTCTTCGAAGCAGCTCCAGGACCCAGGTTTGGAGCTTATCAACAGTAAACCCGGGATGTTGGAAAAGGCGCTCAATGTCCTGGTTTACATCCTCCCCTTTGTTTTTATGCTGGGAATATTCTGGTTCTTCATGCGCCAGGCACAGGGCTCAAACAGCGCCGCAATGGCGTTTTCAAAGTCCCGCGCGCGTTTGATGTCTGGAGAACGCCCGACCGTCACCTTTGCTGATGTGGCTGGCGTGGATGAAGCCAAAGAAGAACTGCAGGAAGTGGTGGAGTTCCTGAAAGAACCCCAGAAGTTCATCAGCCTCGGGGCGCGCATCCCCAAGGGCGTCTTACTGGTTGGCTCTCCCGGCACCGGGAAGACCTTAATGGCCAAAGCCGTCTCCGGCGAAGCTGGCGTGCCCTTCTTTTCAATTTCCGGCTCCGAGTTCGTTGAGATGTTCGTTGGGGTCGGCGCCAGCCGCGTGCGCGATTTGTTTGACCAGGCAAAAAAGCATTCCCCATGCATCGTCTTTGTGGATGAAATTGACGCGGTCGGGCGCCACCGCGGGGCGGGACTCGGCGGAAGCCATGATGAACGCGAACAAACCCTGAACCAACTGCTCGTGGAGATGGACGGGTTTGACACCGATACCAATGTCATCATCATGGCAGCCACAAACCGCCCCGACATTCTCGACCCTGCGCTGCTCCGCCCCGGGCGCTTCGATCGCCGCGTCATGCTGGATAAACCCGATATGGTAGGGCGCGTGGAAATCCTCAAGGTGCACGTGCGCGGAAAACCGCTTTCTCCCAATGTGGACCTGGAATTGCTCGCCAGAGCAACACCTGGTTTTGTTGGCGCCGACCTGGAGAATTTGGTAAACGAAGCCGCCATCCTGGCAGCCCGCCGCAACAAAAAGGTCATTGAAGAAAACGACTTTGAAGAGGCGATTGAACGGGTCATCGCTGGACCTGAACGCAAAAGCCGGCTCATCAACCCGGACGAAAAGAAAATTATCGCCTATCATGAGGCTGGGCACGCAATCGTGATAAACACCCTGCCAGAAGGCGATCCGGTTCAGAAGGTCTCGATTATCTCGCGGGGCATGGCGGGCGGCTTTACGCTTTCCCTCCCCGAAGAAGACCGCGTTCTCGATTCGAAAAAGAAATTGTTCGCGACTATGGTCGGCATGCTCGGCGGCAGGGCGGCTGAGGAAGTCATCTTTGATGACATTACCAGCGGCGCCTCAAGCGACATTGAAAACGTTACCAAACTTGCACGACGAATGGTGACCCGCCTGGGTATGAGCGACGAACTGGGGCCAATGGTTTACGGGCAAAAAGAGGAATTGGTCTTTTTGGGGCGCGAAATCTCAGAACAGCGCGATTATTCTGAATTTGTTGCCCAGAAGATTGACCAGGAGGTCCGGGAAATCGTCAGTCAGGCGTATGGGCAGGCGAAAGAGATCCTGACGACTTATAAGGATAAACTGATTGAAGTCGCTGAAAAGCTGCTGGAAGTCGAAACGCTTTCAAGAGAGCAGTTTGAAGCTATCTTCCCGCCGCCAGTTGAAAAGAACCAGGGTATTCCGGCTATACAAACCGCTAACTAAATGTAAAAGAAGTTCCGAATCAGATCCAGCATGCGCTCCAGCGCGGCTGGATCTGCTGCGTTAACCCAATGAATATCGGGGTCTGAGGGTTTGAACCAGTTTGCCTGCCGGCGCACATAGACGCGCGTGTTTCGGCGGATTTGGGCCGCGGCTTCGTCCAGGGTGACCTCACCTTCCAAATGACTGAGAATTTCCGGGTATCCGATGATTCCCATCCGCTTTAATGCTTCCGCCTTACCTGCGTTCCTGAGCGTCCGCACTTCTTCCACCAACCCGGAAGCAAGCATATGGTCAATCCGTGCGTCAATACGTTGGTAAAGCTCTTCTCTCGTCCAAGCCAAGCCGAGAACAAGAGTCTGATATGGAGAGGATGATTTCCCCCGTAGGTCCGAAAAGCGCTTGCCGCTTGTAAAAATTACCTCGAGCGCCCGGATAGTGCGGCGTTTATTGCGATAGTCAATTCGCGCCGCGGCTTCGGGGTCCAGTTTCGCCAGTTGGCTGTGCAGCGCATCAAACCCTATCCTGTTTCCCCAGCTTTCCACCGCCTCGCGCAGCTCTTCCACCGGGCTTTGCGCGGGGATTTCCCAACTCTCGAGGATAGCGCGGATATACTGTCCGGTTCCCCCAACCAGAATTGGTATTTTCTGCCGGTCGTTGATATTCCTGATTAAATGATGCGCTTCTTTTTGAAATAAACCCAGACTCCAGGGCTCATCCAGCGTCGCGACGTTAATAAGGTGATGCGGGGCGCTGGCGAGTTCTTCCGGGCTGGGTTTGGCGGTTCCGATATTCAACTCTCTGTATAAATAGCGTGAATCGGCTGAAATTATCTCACCTTGCAAGGCCCGGCACACTTGAATTGCGTATGCGGACTTGCCCGAACCGGTTGGGCCGACCAAAACCAAAAGGCGCGGTGGGTTTGGTGCGCTCATTGCGAAAAATCCCCCAGATTCTGATAATGCAAGAGGGTCGGGTCGGGCTGGCCAAAAACGCCCTCAACCACAATCAGATCCAGCTGCCACTCCGGCAAGGGTTCCGGGCGGTTGCTTAAATATTCCTCCACGCACTGCAGCAGCGATTGCATTTTTTTGGGGGTTACAGCGTCCTCACCATAGCCATAGGATTGATTGGCGCGTGTCTTCACCTCCACAAAAATCAGCCCCCCGTCCCTGGCCGCGATAATATCGACTTCCCCAAGGCTGGTGTGAAAGTTGCGCTCAAGAATCTGGCAGCCTTGTTTTTCGAGGTAATCACAGGCGACCTGCTCGCCCCAGTCTCCAAATTGCTTTCGATATCCTCTGCTCATGATGCATTAGTATACCCGCTGACTGAAGTTCGGATTGTTCCAAGGTATCGTAGTAGGTTTTCCGAAAAAACTACTTGAATTAAGATAAAATAAAAAAATTAACAAATTGCTGAAGAGGACCGGGTTATGGCTGTCGCTGAAATCGTGACAATTGGAACAGAATTATTACTGGGCGAAATTCATGATACTAATTCCCGCTATATCGCCCGGGTTCTCCGCGATATTGGCGTGGACCTCTATCGTCTGACGACGGTCGGTGACAATGTTCAGCGAATTACTGCCACCCTGCAGGAAGCGCTCATGCGCGCGGATATTGTGATTACCACCGGCGGGCTGGGCCCGACCGTGGATGACCCCACCCGAGAGGCGGTGGCAAAAGTCTTCAATGTGCCTTTGGTATATCATGAAGAACTTTGGCAGCAAATCCAGGAGTATTTCAACCGATACAATCGCGTTCCAACTGAAAACAATAAACGTCAGGCGTATATCCCCGCCAATGGGATCCCGATCAAGAACGATGTCGGCACCGCGCCAGCTTTCGTTTACGAACTCGGCACCAAAACAGTAATCTCATTGCCAGGCGTTCCGCGCGAGATGGAATACCTGATGCAAAACTTCGCCCGCGGCTATCTGAAACAGCGCTACGGTTTAAAAGAAACTGTCATCAGACCCTGGGTGATACATACCATCTTTAAGGGCGAATCCAGTATTGATGAGATGATTGGCGACCTGGAAAAGTTGAGCAACCCCACGGTGGGCCTGCTGGCGCATCCGGGGCAGACTGATATCCGCGTCACCGCCAAGGCTGATTCTGTCGCGGAAGCTGAAAAAATGATGGATCCTGTCATCGCGATTATCAGGGAAAAACTTGGCAATTACATTTACGGCGAGAATGAAACCAGCCTTGAAGAAGCAGTGGCAGGAATTATTGATGAAAATGACGCTAAACTTACCCTGATTGAGGTTGGCACCAGAGGAGAAATATCCACCAGGCTCAAAAAGCACACCCCTGACCGGGTGAGCGGAGAATACATCGATGGGAAAATATCGGTAGAAACACTCAAGGCTTTGATGGCGGACGCGCACAACCAACAGAACAGCACCCTTTCGTTAGGGGTCATGCTGGCTTCTGAAGGCGACCGCCAGGACCTCACCCTCATACTGCAGGCGAAGGGCGCTGAAAAGATACAGCAGCGGTCCTACGGCGGTCCACCGGAAGATGGGCAGATTTGGGCTGTAAACTCAGCTTTGGACGCTATCCGCCGCAACTTCCTAAACTACTAAAGGAGAGAAATGGAACACGCAGACAAAATTCTCAATAATGCCATCGTGCTCACCATGGATGGCGATTATCATATTTATGAACCTGGAGCGCTGGTTATCAGAGGTCAGCAAATCCTGGCTGTAGGCCCCGAAGAAGAAATCCTGAAAGAGTATTCCGCCGATGAAGTCCTGGATTGCGGGGGCAAGGTGCTCATGCCCGGTTTCATCAACGCCCATTCCCACGTTCCGATGACCCTGCTGCGCGGCCTGGCTGATGACCTGCGCCTGGATGTCTGGTTAATGGGATATATGATGCCAGTTGAACGCGAATTTGTTTCACCGGATTTCGTGCGTTTGGGCACCAAACTGGCTTGCGCTGAGTTTATTCGCTCTGGCATTACATGCTTCAATGACATGTACTATTTCGAAGATTCCGTTGCCGAAGCCACCAATGAAGCTGGTCTGCGCGCTCTGGTAGGTCAGACAGTGATGAAGTATCCCGCGCCAGACGCGTCTTCTTACGAGGTCGCCATCGCGCTCTGCGACGATTTGATTAAAAAATGGAAAGGGCACCCGCTGATTATCCCTGCCATTGCTCCGCACGCTGTTTACACGACCACCCCCGAGATTCTGACTGAACTGTGTGACATGGCACGGAAATATGATGTACCGCTTCATTTTCACGTTGCGGAAACTCTTTCAGAGGTGGAAAATCTGCGAAATGAGCAGGGTATGCCGGTGATTCCATACGTGCGAAAATTCGGAATGTTGGAAACCAAACTCATCGCGGCCCACTGCGTGCATGTGGATGAGGGTGAAATTCGCAGCATGCAGCATGCCGGCGCTGGCATCGCCCACAATCCCTCCTCTAACCTGAAACTTGCTTCCGGCTTTGCCCCCGTTCAGCGCATGCTGGAATTGGAAGCCAATGTGGGCATTGGCACCGACGGCACCGGTTCAAATAATGACCTGGATATGATTGACGAAATCCGGCTGGCGAGTTTTGTCGCCAAAGCCGTTTCAGGCGATCCTACCGCCATGCCCGCCCGACAGGCTTTGGCAATGGCAACTTGCATTGGCGCGAAAGCTTTGCATATCGATGAGATTACCGGCAGCCTGGAAAAAGGAAAACGCGCGGACCTGATCCTCCTCGATATCACCCCACTGCACAACCAACCCCGTTTCAGACGCGACCCCGAGAACATCTACGCGCAAATCATCTACGCGGCAAAATCCACAGATATTAAGGATGTCATGGTGGACGGCCGTTGGTTAATGCGCGATCAGCAGCTGCTGACACTGGACGAGGCTGAATTGATCCGGCAAGCCAGCCTGGTGGCAGCGGAAATCGACCGCTTCCTGAAGGACCGGGAGGAATCCGTGCTCTCCAAACTGATCGCCATCGGCGGCGCTGCTGAAGAGGAAAGCTTCGAAGTTCAGGCAAAAGTCCGGGTAGAAGACCTGGAGCCAATTCTGGCCGCGCTGGAATCGGCTGATATTCAGATTGTCCGGACGCGCACCTACCACGAATATGATACCTATTTCAGCTTTGAAGACGCCAGCCAGGGCAGGCTGCGTTATCGCGAAGATGAATTTATCGGTAAAAAGGGCGAGATTATGAACGTGCGATCCAGGCTGACCCTGATTGGCGAGCCGGAAAGCGCCCTGCGCGAGGGAAGCGAGAAAATTATGCTTTCGCGCTCCAGGTATCTGGCGCCCGCTGTTCACAGCCTGCGCTTCTATAACGAATACTTCAAACCTGCCGGAACGGTTGAAATTGAAAAAAGCCGCCTGAGGTTCTTAATCAAATTCCAGGATACTGAGTTCTTTATCAACCTGGATAAAATCACGAAACCGCAGCTTGGCAAGTTTGTGGAAATCAAGAGCCGCACCTGGAGTCGGCAGGATGCCCAAAATAAAACTGCCTTGATGCGCGAGCTGCTCCAGACACTCGGTTTGGGCCACCTCCCACTGGTCACAAAAGATTACATTCATCTGGTGGAGGAGCTTTAGGCAATGAACGGCGCTCAAGACAAGCTGAAGGTTTTGTTCGCCAGCGCTGAAGCCGCACCCTGGGCAAAGGTGGGCGGGCTGGGAGACGTGGCAGCCGCCTTGCCTGCCGCCCTCATCGGGACTGCTGGTTCCGCGCTGGATATCCGGCTAATATTGCCTTTCCACGCTGAAATCAAGCGCAAAAACCCAACCCTGGGTTACCTGGGCGCTTTTAGCGTCCCCAACCAAACCGGCGTTTTTTCTGCGGAGCTGTATGTCGCATCTCTGCACGGCATCACGACTTACCTTTTGGATAGCGAGCTGACGAACCATAATTCGCCGGTTTACTACGGAGACCCCGCGCTGGACGGCCGTAAGTATGCCGCGTTTTCCGTGGCGCTCCTGGAAGCTGCCCGTTTTTTGGATTGGCAGCCGGACATCCTCCATGCCAATGACTGGCACACCGCACTGGCAGTCTACGCCCTCAAAACGCTTTATCAGCAGGACTCCTTTTTCAAAGAGACTCGCAGCCTGATGGCGATTCACAACCTGCCTTTTAACGGCTACGGTTCTGAATTTGCGATGACGGAACTGGGTTTCACGCCCGGGACCTATGAGGATCTGCCAGATTGGGCTCGTCTGACCCCGCTGCCGCTGGGCATAGCCGCCGCGGATCAAATTGTTACCGTCTCGCCTCAATACGCTCGCGAGATTCAAACGCGGGACTTCGGCTGCGGTCTGCATGAATATCTGGAGAAGCACCATAACAAACTCATTGGTATCCTCAATGGCATCGATACTAGACTTTGGGACCCTGCCGCGGACCCATACATCCCATTTCCCTTTACCGCGGCCGACACAAATGGCAAAACACTCAATAAGGCGGCTTTGCAGCGCGAACTCCACCTGGAGGAAAACCCTGATATCCCGCTGCTGACCGTCGTCAGCCGGCTTGACCACCAAAAAGGATTTGGTCTGCTCTTTGACGCCATTCCGGATAACGCGCGCAAACCATGGCAGCTGGTTTTGTTGGGAACCGGT
The DNA here is from genome assembly GCA_029556265.1 of Chloroflexota bacterium. Taxonomy (GTDB): domain Bacteria; phylum Chloroflexota; class Anaerolineae; order Anaerolineales; family Anaerolineaceae; genus Mesolinea. The sequence continues at coordinate 20,270 of JAKQFH010000079.1, forward strand.
TCTCAGGACCTGGAAGCCCGGGCAGAGGATTTGATGCGCCAGTATCCGCAAAAAATAGTGAGCTTGCTGCGCTATGACGAGGCTATGGCGCATAAACTATACGCAGCAGGCGATTTATTTGTGATGCCGTCCTTGTATGAACCCTGCGGGCTTTCCCAAATGATTGCAATGCGCTATGGGAACATCCCGGTTGCCCGCGCCACTGGCGGTTTGCAAGACAGCATCATCAACTACCATAAAGCGCCGGACGAAGCCACGGGTTTTCTTTTCACCGAAAAAACACCTGAAGGCTTGGTCAGCTCGTTAAACTCAGCGATTCTGACTTTCCAGGAAAAAGAAACCTGGGCGAAATTGATGAATAACGCGATGAATAAGGATTTTTCCTGGAAATCCTCAGCCCAAAACTACTGGTCGATTTACCAGGAAATCAAATCCAAAAGAGAATAAGAGGTTAAAGAATGCGAACAATTCGGTTTTCAGGTGTGCTCCTTCATCCTACCAGCTTTCCCGGCCCGGATGGAATTGGCGATTTAGGCCCCGAAGCTTACCGCTGGATTGATTTTCTGCGCGGCAGCGGATGCCAGATGTGGCAAATTCTTCCGCTTGGCCCCACCGGATACGGCGACTCCCCCTATCAATGTTTTTCAGCCTTTGCCGGGAACCCATTTCTGGTAAGCCCCCTGCTTTTACTTGAAGATGAGCTGCTGACCCTGAACGACCTGAGCGACCGACCCAGATTCCCTGCCGAAAAGGTAGACTTCGGCCCCGTGATTATCTGGAAAAACAAAATCCTGGACCGGGCGTTCGCGAACTTCCAGCGCCTGCCCAAGGCATCCAGGCTGGCAGCCGAGTTTGAGGCATTTCGGTCCGGGCAGCGGACCTGGCTGGAAGATTACAGCCTTTTCATGGCAATCAAAGAAAGCCAAAACGGGGAACCCTGGAATCATTGGCCAAAAAAACTGAAATTCAGGGAAGACAAAGCCCTGGAAAGCTTCTCGAAGAATAACCGGGCGCAAATTGAAAAACATCAGTTCAGTCAATTTTTGTTTTTCCGCCAATGGTACGCACTGCGTGATTATGCCCATCAAAATGGCATTCAAATAATCGGTGATATTCCTTTCGTCATCGCTCAGGACAGCGCGGATGTCTGGGCCAATCCCAGGCTTTTCCTGCTGGACGCCGAGTTGAACCCGACCGTGGTGGCCGGCGTGCCTCCGGATTATTTCTCCGAGGATGGTCAGCTTTGGGGAAATCCTTTGTACGATTGGCCCGTCCACAAAGCCGACGGCTATCAATGGTGGAAAGACCGCTTCGCGGCTGTGCTGAACTTGGTTGACAAAGTCCGTCTGGACCACTTCCGCGGCTTTGCGGCTGCCTGGAATGTGCCCTTTGGCAATCCAAACGCGCGCCTGGGAGAATGGGTGAAAGGCCCCGGGATTGAGTTGATTGATGAACTCAAGCGCGCTTTTCCCAACCTACCAATCATCGCTGAAGACCTGGGCGTTATCACCCCGGACGTGGAAGAAATGCGCGACAGATTCGAACTGCCCGGCATGAAAATTCTGCAGTTCGCATTCACTGGCGACCCTGAAGATGATTTCCTTCCCCATCACTATCCGGTCAACTGTTTCGCGTATACTGGCTCACACGATAACAATACCGCCAGAGGCTGGTATGACCATGCCACCGCGCGAGAACAGGATTTTTGCCGGCGTTACCTGAACGTCTCGGGTGAAGATATTGCCTGGTCGATGATCCGCGCCTGTTGGCAATCCGTCGCCCGGTATGTGGTCGCGCCCATGCAAGACCTGCTCTCCCTGGGAACCGAAGCCAGGATGAACCTGCCCGGCTCTCAGAGCGGCAACTGGTCCTGGCGCATGCTGCCCAACGTGCTGACCAATTCCCTGAAGCAGCGCCTGTGGGAAATGAACCTGCTCTACAGCCGTTTATCTCCGGAAGAAAAGCAGCGATACACCGCAAAAATAAACTCAGAAATGAGCGGAGCGGTCAAGCCGCATTAGCTTTTTTTGCGGGCAAAACCGCGATCGTAATACCCACCAAAATCAGAATACCGCCAATGACTTCCAGCATTGACGGTATTTCTTTCAGAAAGATGATCGCGAGAATCGTGGAGCCAATCGGCTCTCCCAACAGGGCGATGGAAACGACGGTCGCGGGCAGCGATTTGAGCGAGTAATTCAGGATTGAATGCCCCAACATCTGCGGGATGAGCGCCATTGCCAGGAAGATAGTATATACCCGCGGAGAGTACCCATAAAGCTTTTCACCACGAAAAACCGCCGTCAAAATCAGGATTAGCGCCGCGAATGCGTAAACGACCAGTGTGTATTGCGAATTGTCTGTTTCAGCCCGTATTTTCCTTCCAATCAACATATATCCGGAAGCCATCCAGGCGCCTGCCAAAGCCAAAAGCATTCCCCTGAGAGTCTCCGGGCTGCTGTCCAGCATTTTTCCAGCGCATGCCAACCCGGAACCGGATAATTTACACGGACCGCTGAACGCGATGACAACCCCACCCAAAAGCGCGAACAGCATCCCCAAATAAAAACCGGGCGGAACCTTCTCTTTGAGCACCAGCGGTGAGAGCAGGGCTACCCATAGAGGCGTCGTCGTGACCAGGATAACCGAGCTGCTGACGCTGATATATTCCAATGAGCTGATCCAGGCGGCAAAATGTGCAGCCAGAAAAGCGCCCGAAAACGCCATCCAGATGAACTGACGTTTATTGGGTTTTGCCTGTCCGTGCCGGCTCCCAAAATATATCAGCGCGCTCAGGCAGGCAGACAAGCCCAGTCTGTAGGCGGCGATGACCAGCGCGGAAACCTGGTCGTTTACGAGCCTGATAAGAATCGCAGCCGTAGACACAGCCAGGATGCTGATGAAGAGTAAAATAAAAGAACTGAAGCGCTTGGACTGTGCCAACTGATGCCCTTCCGGAACTGTGTTAAACTAATGCGATGATTTTACCGCTGGAGTGAAAAATGGCTCATGTAATTACCAATTTATGTCTGCGGGACGGCGGCTGCGTGGTGGCTTGCCCTGTGGCATGTATTGTCCCCGGAAAACCTGAAGAAGAGTATCCGCTCTTTTATATTGACCCAAACACCTGTATCGATTGCGGGGCTTGCATCCCGGAATGCCCTTACGGCGCGATTTTTACCTTGCATGACGTCCCGGAAGCGTACACAGCAGCCGGCGGCGAAGTGCTGAGCGCGCCCGTTGGGACTCCCGGCTATGAGCAGCCCTTGGACACGGTTACCTATGAAGGCGAGCCAGTCCACATCCCTGCCACACGCGTTCTGGCTCCCGGAGAGGTCGTTGACCTGACCGAATTCATTCAGGTCAATCGGGATTTCTTTGAAAAAGGCCCCGGCTACGAGGCGCTGCTCTCCTGATCCCTTAATTCAGAGGATTCCTGGGCAGCCATCCCCGCCCCGATAATCCCGGCAGTGTTTTCCAGCTTGGCGGGGAGGATTTTTGTATCCACCTTCAGATACTCGGCGAAGCTGTCGTACTTGGAGCTGATACCCCCGCCAAGGATAATCAGGTCGGGGTTGAATAGAAACTCGTAAGTTTGCAGCAGTTCCGTAAACGCCTTGCCCCACCGCTTCCAACTCAGATTGTCTCTTTGGCGGACCGCGTCGGAGGCGCGGTGCTCCGCGTCTTTACCCCGGATTTTCAGGTGTCCCAGCTCAGTATTCGGAAGCAGGTGACCGTTCACAAAGAGCGCAGAGCCGATGCCTGTGCCGATTGTGAGGAAGAGAACCGTTTTGTGGCGCCTGGCCTCTTCCACTCCAAATCGCATTTCCGCCAGCCCTGCCGCGTCAGCATCGTTCAGGACGGTGGTAATCTGACCGGTTTGGTTATATATCAGAGCGCCTACATCCGTGCCGATCCAATTTTTGTGCAGATTCGCGGCTGTCAGTGCCACGCCATTTTTCACTACCCCCGGATACCCCGCGCCAATCGGGCCGTGATAGCCCAGCTTTTTTCGGATTTTTTCCACCAGCGCGGCCACTTCCCGCGGCTTCACCGGCGCTTCGGTCTCAAACCGGATGCGGTCCGAGACCATCCTGCCGCTAACGGTATCGACCAACGCGCCTTTCGTTGCGGAACCACCAATATCAATTCCCAATGTAATCATTTTTCCTCCGAATTATCAAGGACAGGCATTATTGAGATGCTCTTCAAAAGTTATTGAAAAAACGTGCGTTCCGCTGCCGTCGCAGCGTGCCCGAAAGAAAAAGTAGGGGCTTTCTTCCGGTTGGACCGCGGCAATCAGGGTTGCCAGGGCGGGGTTTGAAATGGGGCCGGGAGGTAAGCCGCTGTTTTGATAGGTGTTATAAGGCGAGTTTACAGCCAAATCGTCCAGGGATAGCGGGCTTTTCCACCAGGTTTTCCCGACCGGGTCATAACCGAGCGCGTATTGAACAGTTGGGTCAGTCTCCAGGCGCATGCCAGCTTCCAGACGGTTATAGAATACCGACGCCATCAGGGCTTTCTCTTCGTCCGCCCGGGTTTCACGTTCAATTATTGAGGCCAGGATAACCGCCTGGTGCAGGCTGAGATTCTGTCGGGTCAAGCCTTCCTGTACGCGTGGATCCTGCGAAGCCGCGGAAAATCGTTCCAGAATCACCGCGACCATGTTTTCCAGCGTGATATCCGGCTCAAAGCTATACGCATCAGGAAAGATATACCCCTCCAGGGTCTCGTTCCCGGGGATATTTAACAGCGCGCGTTCAGCCGCAGTCGGCTGAAGGGCATGACCCAGAAACTCCTGCCCGCTGAAAGCAAAACCAGCGGCTTCAACCGCGGCCGCGACTTCTTCCAGGCGCCAGCCAGCAAAAACGATAAAGGCAATATCTCGGGCGTTTGGGTCGGCGATTCGCCGCGCAATCTCAAGCGCGGTGTATTGCTGCTTAATCGTGAATGTTCCGGTTTGAACCATTCGGTCCAGCCCGGAATAGGTCAAAAACGTGCAAACAGCCTCAGCGGAAGCAACATATCCCTCAGTTTTCAATCGCAGGCAAATAGACCGGACGGATTCGTCCTCCGCGATGGCAAATTTTCCGGACTTGCCGCCCAAAGGGCGCCCGTTCAGAAGTTCTTCTTTCGCGGAGAGCAATGCCAAAGCGGAGCGGCTGCGCTGCAGGATACTGAGCGAAGGGTCAGCCGGACCAAACAGGTTTTTGGCCCGGGCAGGCGCCCAAACCACACCGAAAAGCAGTGCCGCGCCCAATATCAGGATAAGCGCGATCAGGAAGTTTTTGAAGCCCGTCCCGTGATAATTTCTGCTCATGCGGATTCATCCTCCGTTTGGCGTCTGTCCAGATAGTCCTGCAAAATCACAGCCGCTGCCAGGGCGTCAATCGGCTTTGCGCGCGTTTTTCGTTTCACGCCGGCGAGAATTCGGTATTCGGCGGCAATTTGAGTTGAGTGGCTCTCATCCCAGGGAATTATTTTCAGGGTGCTGATTGAGCGGAGAGCATCCACCAACCTGTGCGCTGAACGCGCTTTGGCTCCTGCCTGCCCGCGGCTGTCCAGGGCCACCCCAACCACAATCACCTCCGCGCCTGTTTCCAACACCAGGTCGCGGATTCGACGGGCGTCTTCCGCCCGGGATACATGGCTGAGGATAGTTAATGGTCGGGCAAGCGTGCCGGTTTCGTCACTGATTGCGATGCCAATCCGAACCTGCCCGGGATCAACCGCAAGCGCTTTACCCATGCAGCCTCCACGCGCTTCTTGTCAACATCATCGGAAAATTATACAATAGATTATTACTACTGATGAGGGAGAGGTAACAATGCTTGTTAACACGCAGGTCACAAAAGCGACCATTTATCGCCACACCGCGAGAGTGAACAGAAACGCGGCCATAGAGCTGAAAAAAGGTCATACCATCCTGGAATTTGTGGGCCTTCCTGAAGACCTGGATATCGACTCGGTACGCGTGCGCGCTGCCGGCATTCCCGGAGCAAAACTGGAGGGGTTTTCATCGAAGCTGACTTATCACGAAAAAATAACCAGAAACGAAATACAAACCATGGTGGAGGAGGTTGAACGCCTGAATCAGAACCTCCAGGCGCAGGAATCCCGCATCGCGGCCGTTGATGCCAGAACCGAACATCTGGACAATTTGCTGAAAGAAACCCGGAGTTTCGCTTTTGGGCTCACCAACCAGAAGCTGAGCATCGCCGGGCATTTTGAAACACTTGAGGCGATATCCTTGGAACGTGAAAAATGCCTTACGCAGAAAACTGAGCTTCAAATCAGTTTGCATAATTTACAGAAGCAATACAACGCAAAAAAGAAAGAACTGGAACGCTTAAGTTCTCAAGAGCAAACCGCGACATACCAGATAGACCAACCTGTCTCCTCGGAAATTGACGGCGTTTTACATGTGGAAATCAGTTATTTGCAGCCCGAATGCACTTGGGAACCGGCTTATGAGCTGTCCCTTCACAAGGGTAAGCTGGAAGTGCTGTACACCGCCAACGTGTCCCAGCAAAGCGGCGAAGACTGGCAGGATGTGAGCCTGGAGCTGAGCACCTCCGTCCCCAGGACTTATGATGATTTGCCTGAATTGAGCCCTTGGTATCTGCAGAAATTCACCCCTCCAGTTCTGAGGGAGCCAGACATGCTCCGCATGGAAATGGGTCAGAAGAGCGCCGCGCCTTTGATGATGGCTTCGATGGCTCAATTAGCCGTCCCGCCGGCGGCAGAGTATGAAGACGCTGAAGTCAGTTCTGCCGGTACGGCCGCCCACTATATCCTTCCACAAAAAGCGACCTTGCCGAGCCAAAACTCCTCTTCCCGGTTCATTATTTCCAAGTTCACGCTGGACGTAGAAGAAGACCACCTGGTAATTCCGCGTCTTTCGGAAGAGGTCTTCCGACGCGTAAAATTGGTCAATACCAGCAATCTCGTGCTGCTTGACGGCACTGCCGCTCTGTATACCGAGGATGCTTTTATCGGTAAAACTCAGCTACCGGCCATCCCACGGGGAGCCGAGTACCAACTGAATTTTGGCGTGGATGAGCGGATTGAAGTGCGGCGCGAAATGATCAGGCAAGCGGCCGCCGGTAAGTTCCTGCAAGACAAGCGCCAGCGAAGCTATGGCTACCAAATTCGGATTTCCAACCCAAGCGATGAGACCATCAAACTGGTTCTACAAGACCAGCTGCCAGTCTCCAAACATGAGGAAATCAAAGTTCGGTTGGACAGAGCCGAGCCAAACCCGGACAGCAAAGATGACCTGAACCGGATGACCTGGAATCTCAGCCTGCCGCCGCAATCGAAAAAGCTGGTGCAGTTCCAGTTCATCGTCGAAGCCCCCTCGGATATGGAAATCCGCGGACTGCCCCGCGATTGAATTTTTGAATCAGGGTGAGCCAAGCGCGGCACGGTTGGCTCACCGCCAGTAAAGGAGCTCAAAGTGGAATTAAAAGGCAAAACAGCCCTGGTGACTGGCAGCGGCGTGCGCCTCGGTAAAGCAATCTCACGGGCGCTGGCAGAAAACGGGTGCCAGCTCGCGCTGCACTATCACAGCTCGGCAGGCGGCGCTGAAGAGGTGCGCGCATACGCGCAAGCCCTGGGCCTGCGCGCGCAGACGTTCCAGGCAGACCTGAGCAATCCGGAAGAATTGCGGGCGTTGATCACACAGGGTTCAGCCGTATTCGGTCATCTGGACATACTCATCAACAATTCCGCGATTTACCTGCCCGGGAAAGGTCTGGAAACCACGCCCGACCTATTGGAAAAACAGTTCAGGCTGAATCTCTTCGCGCCGGTCTTGCTCATCCGGGAATTCGCTGCCCAGCTTCCGGAAGGCCTGCAGGGTAAAGTTGTCAATATTTCTGACGCCAAGGTGTTCCGCCATCAGGCCGACCACTTTGCCTATCGGCTGACCAAAGCCGCTGTGAATGAGATGACCCTCATGTATGCGCTCGAACTCGCCCCGCGCATTACGGTAAATGCCGTCGCCCCGGGGATTATGCTCCCCTTGGCGGGTCGGGAAGATACGGACATGCAGGCTCTCGCGGACCGACGTATCCCCCTCAAGCGCGTGGGCAGCCCCGAAATTATTGCCGAAAACGTGCTGCATATCCTCGCTCAGGACTTCATGACCGGGAATATTATCCGGGTTGACGGCGGCGAAGGAATTTAATCCCGGACAGGCACGAGTAAGCCGAGCTGATACCACTCCATAACCGCATGGAAGGATATCCCAGAGCGTTCCCGTACCTCAGGCGTGATGAGGCTGCTTCGTTCCAGCAGATTCTGGAGCGCCGGGATATGGTAGTAGCGGGCATGATAATCATTAAAAATCCCCCTGGCGCTTAGATAACACCAAGGCGCCAGCGCAAAGAAACTATCTTTATCTATGCGCAGTGGGATTGATTCGGGGAAAGGCTGTTTTTCCGCTGCGCAAATAATGCGCTCGTAAGCCTCCAGCTGCCTCTCCAGCGAGAAAATATCCCTTATTCGCTCAAGCTGTTCTCCTTCCACCCGAACGTGCTCCCGCAAAATCCGCGCGGCGGCAGCCGCGGCAGCTTTTGTATCGCCGTAATCAACCTTCTCAAGCAGGTCATCCGGCAGCTGGCTGCGGTGCACCCCAACCCGGGCGGCAATGGTGGGCGTGCCGCACGCCAACGACTCGTAGGCCGTGTTTCCAAAAGCCTCCACCATACTCCCGAGGCATAAGGTTAACTCTCCCGCCGAGTAATACGCCGCCATCTCAGTCTGCGTCATCCATGCATGAAAAATAAAGTTATCCCTCAACTGAAGCTTTTCTAATTCTGCCAGAATCTGTTTATGGAAGCTGTTTTCCGCTTCGCCGCCCATTTCCCCCAACCATTGCGGCACAAGGACAACAAGGTTGTCAAAACCATATTCATGCTTGAGCAGATCCACAACCTGGATGGTTTCAAAAAGGCCTTTTCCGGCTTCCGGGCGGTGCGGGTGCAATATTACGCGCTGCTCCCGCGGATTCAGACCAAACCGGGCGTAAATCGGGGTTGGGTCTGCCGGGTAAAAGACTTCGGGGTCAATTCCGTTCAAAACGGTGTGAATGCGCGAGGACAAAGCCGGTAAAACCCTGCCAGCGCTGGCCTTAAGCGTGGCCGCCGAAAAGTCGGAAACGGCAATCACAGCATCAGCCTGACAAATGAAAGAGCCCAGGATTGACTCGGGGTAATTGTTATCCCGAAAAGAGATAATGGTCGGCACGCCGCTGTAGAGGAACGGCAGAAGAAGCTCCCCATCGTGTATGTAAAAGCGGTCCGCGTCCCGCAATTCCGCGGAAATCAGCTCACACATGCGGGTTAAGTCTGCCGGCGGGATTTGATAGGGCTGCGGGAAAGGCAAATGGAAAGGCAGAATCGGCTTCACCAGAACGCGCTCTCCCACCAAGAAAGGCTGCTGCCCACCCTGAGCTTCAGCCGCGAGCAGCACCAACTCGTGCCCCTTTCCAGCCAGATGCGCAGCCAAACGCATCAGATGTTTTGAAGCCCCGCCGGTAATCCGGTCAGGGAAAATTGGGTTGATGGAAAAGCAAACAATCTTCATAGGGCGCTCCAACCGATGTAAAATAAGGGAGAGGATGCTATGGACAGAATCATTATCAGCGATTTACAAACCACAGGAATCATTGGCGTCAAACACCCGGAACGCGACAAACCGCAGATTCTATTTATCAATCTCATCCTGTATCGCGACTTGCGCCTTGCCGGTCAGACCGATAGTATTGCCGACACAGTCAACTATTCAACCATTGCGTCGGCAGTCGGTGAACAGGTTTCGAACACGCAGTTCCACACCGTCGAAGCGTTGGCGGAACACCTCTCCCATTACCTCTTGAGCAACTATCCTCTGAACGCTGTCCGCGTCCGGGTGGAAAAGCCAAAAAAGGTTTCCAACACCGCCCGGGTAGGCGTCGAAATTTTCCGTCGGAAAAGCAGCCTTTAGAAGGTCAATTCAGCGGAAATCCGGTTAAGGAACTCCATCCGGGTTGGAAGCTGTTCCCGGAAAACGCCGAGCATATGCGAGGTGGTCATGCTCGCTTCCTGCTTCTTCACCCCGCGCATCATCATACACAGGTGTTTGCCTTCCACCACGACCGCCACGCCCTTGGGCTTCAGCACCTCCTGAATAAAATCGGCAATTTGGAGGGTCATCCTTTCTTGCACCTGCAGCCGGCGGGAATACATTTCCACTATCCGCGGAATTTTCGAAAGACCGATTACTTTCCCTGAGGGTATGTACGCCACATGCGCGACACCGTAAAAGGGCAGCATATGGTGTTCACACATACTGTAAAACTCGATTCCCTTCACAATAACCATCTCGTCATAATCTACGGAAAACAGCGCGTTGTTTATCAGTTCTTCCGGGTTCATCCGATAACCCGCGAGGATTTCCGCATACGCTTTGGCGACGCGTGAGGGCGTCTTGAGCAAACCTTCCCGTTCCGGGTTTTCCCCAATGGCTTCCAAAATTTTGGTTGTAGACCGCTGGATCTTGTCAAAATCCATCTCGGTCTCGCAAAACAAATCAGCAGCTCTAAAAATGGGTTTGTCGCAGTCCATAATTCTCCTGAACCTATTTTAAATCAAAAGGCAGCCCGATCGAAGAGCTGCCTGATGCTTGTATCAGCTTAGCCGACAACCGGATCGATCAATCCGTAGGTCCCGTCGCGCCGCTTATAAAGCACATTGATTTTGTTTGTGTTCGCGTTGTAAAAAACGAAGAAATCTTCGTGACCAAGCAGCTGCAGCTGCTCCAAAGCTTCAACTTCGTCCATCGGGGTCAGCGTAAAAGTCTTTCGCCGGACAATCAAAGGCACAGCTTCTTCTGAGGGTTCTTCTCCGCTCCCAACCGCGGCAGCCGCGCCAGCTTCAGCACGGTGACTCCAATGCTTGCCCTTAAATCGCTCTATCTGGCGGGTCATTTTATCCACGGTAGCGTCAATCGCGGCAAAAATACCGTCAGCGCGTTCTTCCGAGCGCAGGATAAAGCCCTTCCCCCGGATAGTAATCTGCGCGATAAAACGATCCGCAACATTTCGTGCAGTTTTCGCGTATGCCAGGTCTACCCTGCAATCCCCAATTTCGTTGAGGAACCTTTCTAACCGGGAGACTTTCTTGATGGTGTAATCGTGGATTTTTTCCGTGAGGTCAATATCTTTCGTAAAAACATCGATTTTTAGTGCCATACGCACCTCCTCTGGGTTATGAATCAATTATACCAAGTTCGCTTATGCATTTTCAAATGTCTACTGCGAATTTAAGGCTTTTGCCAGCGTGACAACCTGAACCTTAGCGCACCCGGCGCTGCGCAAAGCTTCCGCGGCAGCTCTAAGTGTGGCTCCGGTGGTAAACACATCATCCACCAGCAGAATTTCTTTCCCGCGGACCAGGCGTGGATCCGCTTTGAACGCCCCTCTCACGTTATCCTGCCTTTCCTGTGAGTTCAAACCCACCTGAGACCTCGTATCCCGGAGCCGCGCCAAAGCCTGGGTGCGCATTGGCAGTTTGAGATAAAGAGAAAGCGGGAAGGCAAGCACAGCCGCCTGGTTGTATCCGCGTTTCCTCCGGCGGTTAACGCTTAGGGGGACAGGAACAACCATTTCCGGTCGCCAGGCTTCTTCCTGAACCAACCTGGCCATCAGTTCTGCCGCCGCCAGGGATAAGCCCAGGTCTGCGTGATATTTCAGGTTAATCACAACCTGCCGGATTACCCCTTCAAAACCAGCCACGCAGCGGACACCCGCGTAGGCGGGCGGGTTTTGGAGGCAGCGCGGGCATATTCCGCGCGCCTTTAGCTTCCGACCACAATACACGCAGCTTTCGCGGCTGGTGTAATGGATTCCCTGAAGGCAGTCCGGGCAAATCTGATACCCTTCAGCTCCGCAGCCGGCGCATTCAGGTGGAAAGACCCAATCAACTCCGCGCCAGAAGCTTGTGTAAGCGGTGGCAAGCAGTGCGTATCTATCGGTCATACCCTTATTTCAAATTGGCGTTATAAAAAAGTTGAATGGCTGGCAGGAACAACGAGAAAAGAGTAAACAAAATCAGAAATATGAGAATGACCAGCAGGACGTACTCCACTGGTCCCCAACCCTTTGGGGATTGTGAACGCATCAGTTGCTCCGAATGAAGATGTTATTTTCTATTATAATTCCTTTGTGGATAAGTCGAATCGCTATATTATCTGTTGTTTTTAACTTCGGATTACTGTATCATACAAACGAATGGATAGAACTCGTAAAAAGGAGCAAAAATGAGTGATATTTTTGACAAAGTAGTTGGTGAACAGGATTTCATCAAGAAACTCTTCGCGAAAGTTCCAGGCTTTAAGGGCTATATTGAACGTAACGATCGCAGAATGTCGGACAAACTGCTGCGCGAACAGGTCGCGTTAGCATTTGAAAGCCAATATCAGCGCGTCTCCGCTCTACAGCGGGATCTGATTTCCCACGGCGGGCTTGCTTATATTGATGACCTTGAGGCGGCGGCAATTAAAATCCGCCAATTTATTGACCGCGTTAGAACGGCTTCGTACGGCTATGCCGGATTATTCGACGCTGTGAAAATCAAAGAGGATGACCTCGCGCAGGTGTACCAATTTGACCTCAAGCTGCTTGAGCTGGATGACGCCGTCTCCCACGCGATGGACAATGTGGAAGCCTCAATTGGTACTGATGGACTTCCCGCGGCGATTAAAAACCTGGCGACAATCTCGCAATCTTGCGTGGAAACCTTTAACCAGCGCTCGGACATGCTCAAGGGCATCGCCGCGAGCTGACCACCTGCTGAACTAATGGATTTGGAGGAATGAAAATGGCAAGAATCTTTGATGTTGTTGAATATCCCAGCGAGATGGCGGACGAAATCGTCCACCGCTTCCCTGAAACCGGTGTCGCGGATTTACGTTTAGGCTCCCAGGTGATTGTCCGTGAATCGCAAAATGTCGTCTTCTTCCGCGACGGTCACGCGCTGGATGTGCTCGGACCTGGAAGGCACACAATCACCACCGCCAACGTCCCCCTGCTGACCGCTCTTCTGGGTCAGGCTTTCGGCGGACGCACGCCCTTTACCGCGGAAGTGTACTATGTTTCCATGCGCGAGTTTGCAGACCGCAAATGGGGCACTCCCCAACCAATTATCGTTCGCAACCCGGGCGTTGGCCTCGGAGTCGCGCTGCTGCAAGGTTTTGGCACCTACAGCTTCCAGGTTAAAGATCCGCAGCAATTTGTTACCCAATTGGTGGGCGCCCAGGGCACGTACCGCACCTCGGATATCGAAACCCGTCTTCGCACCATGCTGCTTTCAAAACTGCAGGACGTCCTCGGCGAGACAACCTCCAAAAGCAACGTGCTCGACCTCATCGGTCTGACGGAAGAGCTGGGCGCGGCTGTCCGGGCTAAAGCACAGGACGATTTTCTCGCCATCGGCTTGCTGTTGAAATCTTTCTACATCGGCAACCTGAAACCTTCCGAGAAATCCGCGGAAGAATTGCGGCAGATGGGCATGCTGGATATGCAGACTTACACCCAGCTGCAGGCCGCAGACGCGATGCGCGACGCGGCGCAAAACCCGGCCGGTGGCGCCGGTCTCACCGCTGGCATTGGCGCGGGAATAGGCATCGGCAATGTGCTCACCGGTTCGCTGGCAGGTATGTCCCAGGCTGGGCAGGCTCAGCAAGCTTCGGGCGCGGCTTCTGGCGCGGCAATGCCAGACGTAATGACCCCTTCTGAAGTGGCATCTTTCCTTAAGGTCTCCGAAGAAGACGTGCTGGCTGCCATCAACGGTGGAGAACTTAAAGCCCGCAAGATAGGCAGCGCGTTCCGAATTAGCAAAGAAGCTTTACAGGAATACCTGAAAGGTTAAAGAACAGCCAAGTATTTCAGCGGCTCAGCGTAGACTGAGCCGCTTTTTTTATTAATTCGGGTAAAATTATAAAAAATGTTCATTGGAGTGCCATGAAACTTCACGAGTATCAGGCAAAACAATTCTTCGCGCGTGAAGGAATCCCCGTTCCAAAATCCGGTTTAGCGAATACGCCAAATGAAGCTCGCCAAGTGGCAGCAGAAATTGGCTACCCGGTTGTCCTTAAGGCTCAGGTGCTTTCTGGCGGGCGTGGAAAAGCCGGAGGAATTCGCCTGGTGAAAAATGACAGCGAAATCGATTCTGCTTCAAACCTGATTCTGAATAGCGAGATTCACGGCATCCCTGTCCAACGCCTTTTGGTGGAAAAAGCGGTAGTTTTTTCGCAGGAGTTTTATCTGGGCATTGTCAACGACCGGTCTCTCGCTAAGCCTGTCCTGATCCTCTCATCCTCGGGCGGCGTTGAGATTGAAGTGGTGGCGCGAACAAAACCGGAAAAAATTGAAAAAGCGCCGATTAACCCCCTGCTCGGATTGCAAAACTTCACCGTGCGCGCGCTGGCATCCAGGCTGGGCGTGGATTACGCTCTTTGGAAAGCGCTTCAACAAATTTCCGCCGCCCTTTGGAATTTGTTTGATCATCTGGACGCGAGCCTGATAGAAATAAACCCTCTCGTGGTGTCGCCTGAACGCGGTCTGGTCGCGCTGGACGGGAAAATGACCATTGATGACAATGCCCTCTACCGTCAGAAAGAATTTCTGGAATTCGCGGACCAGGCGGTTGAGACTCCTACCGAGCAGGAAGCCAGGAAATTCAGCCTGAACTACGTCCAACTGACAGGCAACATCGGGTGTATGGTCAACGGTGCCGGCCTGGCAATGGCAACCATGGACTGTATTCAGCAAGCCGGCAGTGAGCCGGCCAACTTCCTGGATATCGGAGGAGGCGCGACAGCTGATAAGGTCGCGGCAGCCCTTTCCATCATTCTTAAAGACCCCAAGGTTACCGCGGTCCTGATTAACATCTTTGGTGGAATTACACGCTGTGATGAAGTCGCAAAAGGGCTGGCAGCCACCCTTCCGGGTTTGCAGCGCGAGCTGCCAATTGTCGTTCGCCTGGCCGGGACAAACGCGGAAGAGGGCAAAAAAATCCTGCAGCAATATCCGCGGCTGCTCCAGGCAGAAACGCTTATGTCCGCCGCTGAAATCGCGGTGCGGGAATCCAGGCAGGTGAGGGTATGACTATTCTATTGAACGAAGACGCGCGAATCCTCGTCCAGGGAATTACTGGGCGCGAAGGTCTTTATCACAGCCAGCGCATGCACGCCTACGCGAAAAACGTCGTCGCGGGCACCTCTCCCGGGCACGGCGGCGAATGGGTGCTCGGTGATAAAGTGCCAGTGTTTGATACCGTGCAAGACGCGAAAGATTCCACGCAAGCGGATACGAGCGTTATTTTTGTGCCGGCCTTTGCTGCCGCCGACGCGATTCTGGAATCCATTCAGGCTGAGATGCGCTTGATTGTGTGTATCTCCGAAGGCATTCCTATCAAGGATATGCTCAAAATCCGGACCTTGCTGGAGCAGTCAGAGAGCAGATTAATTGGACCGAATTCTCCCGGCATCCTCAGCCCCGGAAAGGCAAAGGCGGGAATTATCCCGGACTCCATCGCCATCCCTGGCAGAGTTGGTGTGGTTTCCCGCTCTGGAACCCTTACCTATGAGGTCGTCCAAGCCCTTAAAAACGCCGGCGTTGGGGTTTCTACCTGCGTTGGCATCGGCGGCGATCCGATTGTTGGAACCAGTTTCGTGGAATGCCTGGACATGTTTGAATCTGACCCGCATACCAATCAGATAATCCTGATTGGTGAAATTGGAGGGAATGAAGAGGAATTGGCGGCTGAGTTTATTATGAACCAGGTTACAAAGCCGGTTTATGCCTACGTCGCCGGCAGAACCGCGCCCGAAAACCGACGCATGGGACATGCCGGAGCAATTATTGAAGGCAGCACGGGTTCCGCCAGAAGCAAGGTCGAGACGCTTCTGCGCGCCGGCGTGCAGCTGTTTTCTTATCCGGAAGAGATTGCGGAGATTATTCGGATATGAAAAGAGGAGCTTAGCGCTCCTCCGTGTGGGCTCGCGTTTCTATTTTTTCAGCGCGTCAATTGCCTCAACCGCGTCTTTTACGGAGTGAATTTCCCGGGCAGCTTCGTCAGAGATGTTGATATCAAACTTTTCACAGAAGCCGTCAATCAGGAAAAACTGATCCATAGAATCAGCCTTAAGGTCTTCAATAAAACGGGTTTCCAAAGTGATATTATCAGCGTCGATTTTCAGGACCTCTACGATAACTTCTTTTACAGCGGCAAGTGTGTCTTCCATGTATACCTCTTTAATAATGGTTTTAATTGCTTGTCCTATTATAATGTCATAAATATAACACCTCAACCCAACTATGGATGCGAACACTTCACAACGAAAAGATGATCATCTGGATATTAATATCCAAAAGGATGTGTCTTCCACGCTTTCAAACGGTTTGGAGGCATATCACTTTTTGCATCAGGCGCTTCCCGAAATTGACCTCGCGGAAGTGGACCTCAGCCTGTCCCTGTTTGGCAGACGCCTGCGCGCCCCACTGCTGATTTCCTCGATGACCGGCGGCAGCCCAAAGGCTGCCCGCTATAACCAACTCCTGGCGGCTGCCGCCCAGGAATTTGGCACGGCTTTGGGAGTCGGCTCCCAGCGGGCAGGCATTGAAGACCTCTCGCTCGTCAAGTCTTATGACGTGCGCGCTAATGCGCCGGACGCGTTGGTTTTCGCGAATCTTGGCGCCATTCAATTGAACAATGGCTATGGCGTTGACGAATGCCGGCGCGCCGTGGATATGATCGCGGCGGATGCGTTATTTTTGCATTTGAACCCCTTGCAGGAAGCCTTGCAGCGCGAGGGCGACACGAATTTCAGCGGCTTGCTCTCCCGCATCGAGGCTGTGTGTAAAGAGCTATCTGTACCAGTCGTCGTCAAAGAGGTTGGCTGGGGAATCAATGCCCGGATCGCCAGGCAGTTGATGAACGCCGGCGTTTCCGCGATTGACGTGGCTGGGGCTGGAGGAACATCCTGGTCCCAGGTCGAAATGTATCGGCAGGTTGATCCTGTCCGCGCTCAGCTGGCAGCCAGTTTCCGCGATTGGGGTCTTACGACCGCCCGCTGCCTGGAAGAAATCCGGGCGGAACTGCCAGAGGCTGTGCTTTTTGCATCCGGCGGGCTAAAGAATGGGATTGATATCGCAAAGACGCTCGCGCTTGGGGCAAAGCTGGGGGGAATGGCTGGTCCGTTTATTCGCGCCGCGGACGCTGGGTATACCCGATTGCGGGACTTGATGAAACTTACCATCGCGGAGATTCGTGTGTGCCTTTTCGCCTGCGGAAAAAGCAGCCTGAGCAATTTCGACCGTTCCGTCCTGCTGCGAACCGAAAAATAAACTGAAGTACAGCGCCCCTGCTCACCCAGGCAGGCGATGCAATGTGGAAAGTAAACGGCACCAAGAAGCTAAGGTACCGTTTTTGGGTTTTCAGTTTCAGACTTTAGGGTGCTGATGCGCAGAAAGGTGATGATTAGCCCTGCGGCAATCCAGATATAGGGCAGACCAAAGCTGTCCATGCTGAAACCTTCCATCAGAATCGCAATGATGAACAACTTGCCAACCAGCCCATAAGTCCTGGTTTCTTTATCCTGTCCCTGTTTTTCAATCCGCTGAGCGGTGTGCCAATGTGAGAAAAGCCAGGCGCAAAAGAGCGAGAACCCAACAATGCCAGTCTCAGACAACAGCCGTACCCACAGGTTCTTCGCGTTTGGGATGACATTTTCACTGAACAGATAGCGGACCACCTCGGGCAAACTGTAACCGAATTCGGGCGTCAGCCGCGCGAAAAAGAAACCGCTGCCTCCCAGACCAACTCCAAAAAACGGCCGGTGCAAGAACACTCTGAAGGCTGTAATCCAATAGATAATTCGCTCGGCAAAACTCAGTTTGCTGGCCCAGCCCAGCACGCCAAACTTCCGGTAACGCTCCAGGTCAAACAAATACTTCATGCGCGGGTCTATCCGGGAAAAGAACACTCCCAAGAGCAAAATAATCAATCCGAACGCAAGAATTAAACCCAGCCAAAGCCCAAGTTTGACGAGGAAACGCGGTCCTTTCTGGCTTTCACCTCCCGCGCGCGCGGCGCGTTTTTTCAGAAACGCATTCATAGATTTGTCCGCCGCTCTGAAAACCAAAAAGGCAACCATCGCCAGGGTGGTCAGCCAGCCAATTCGGCTGAAACTGAGAAATAGGGTCACTATTCCCAAACCCAACAGAATGTTTTCGGCGGTAAAGATGCCAAAAAGTTTGCGCTTGAAGGCTGAGTATCCCGTAACCGAAAAACCAAGCCAAAGCGGCAGATACAGCGTATTAAGCTGGTTGGCCAGCCATGACGGCTCAAACGCAACGCCGGTGACCCGGGCTCTAAAAAGTTTCCCGCTGGAGGTAAGATACCATTGAAGGACTTTTAATGCGGTTGGATACCCTCCTCGCAAGTGCCAAAAACCTGCCTGTACCACTGAAGCCGTAATCGTGATTAAGCCGCCAAGGTAAATCCACTTTAATGAGTCTCGCAGGGCCGCCCGGGTTTCAAGCATCTGAATGGTTACGAGGTAAAACGCGAGCCCCAGAAATACGGTCAGAATACCTTCCAGCGCGTTTTTCCATACTGAGGCTCCGCGGAAAGACTCAATCGGGAAAAAATTCGCCAGCGCGGAAGAAAAAATCGCAGCCAATAGAAACAATATCAGCGGCAGCGCCTGGCGGGGAATGCTGCGGTGTTTCAGGACGTCAGGAAGGTAAGCGGCAAGCATCAACACAAACAGGAACAGGGCTGAAAGCGGCGCGACCGCGGTGCCGCCCAAAAGGCTTGCCAGAATCGGGAAGCTGGTAAAAGGCAGCGCGACCAGGAGCAGCGCCCAGCAAATATTTTTCAGATGCCAACCTGGATTAGTTTTCATCGCTGTGTTTGAATTTTGGGTGAAATTCCGCGATAACAAAGCCAAGAATCAAACCGGCCAAGGCTCCACCCAGAATAAGCGAACCGCGGGAATAGTACAGGGGCTTTTCCGGAAGCGCGGCTGGTTGATATTGGCTGACGTTCAGCGCCACCGTCAGCCCAAGGCTGTGTGGGCTTTCGGCAATGATGATTGGAACCAGGCGCTCAAGCTCAACACGCGCCTCTTCCGCCGTAAGCGAGCGGCAGTATTCCTGCGGGGCTCTTGGATTCGCCGTCAGGCAGCCGCGGATGGCATTGTATTGCTGTTTTGCGCCAGAAAGCACAACGGCATGTGTGTACGCTTCGGACAAGTTGGTGTAGAGTATTTCTGCCCACTCAGACGCAATGCGGGCAGCCACCTGTGGATTCTTGTCCCGGACTTTGATGACGGTGTTCATAAGCTGACGTTCCACGCTGGTGTTTTTCTTCAGCTGGTCATACGTCAATGAATTACCTTCGCCAGCCTCCTTTGCGATCACCGCGCCCACAATATCCGGATGAAACACCAATTCCCCGATGTGATTAATCTCCGCGTCCAGCATAATTTCTGTAATGAACGCGTCTTGTGTAAGCTCCAGATTGGTGCTGACCAAAGCTCTGGCTTCATAAACGGGCGGAAGCGCCAGGCTGAGCAGCCCGCCAATCCCCGCCCCGCCAAGCATAAACACGAAAACCAGCAGCCAGGGATAAAAGTTCTTTCCGCCTAAAAGCCGGATCGCATAATCCTCATGCCTGTTTTTACCTGAATTCTCCTGATCCATCATTCACCCGATACCTTATAGGATATGAAACCTGAAAAATATTTTAACACAGCCGCGGGATAATTCGCGCAGGCACTTTGACCATAACACGTGGCTCGTCCCGCAAATAAATACTAGGGGCAGCTGTCAATCAAATCCGGGTTTGTTGATCGCAGCAGAATATGCTGCCCTGGCAAATAAGCTGCCAGGCCTTCCACGTAGCCATCCCTCTGACAGCCCAGCACAATCATGTCCTTGCCTGGCTCCAGGTAAGTAAGCTCCTCTGGATTAACAGCAATAAATACATGGGTCAGTTCCGGGCGCAGCACTGTCAAAATGAGTCCGGTCTCCCCGTTCAAACTAAAATCGCGGTAGCGCGGATACAACATCCTGCCCTCAAAAAGCAGCGCGTTTTCTTTTTGCATCAGCAGTTTGACTTGCTCAGGCAAACCTGCTTGTGTTAAGGCAATGGGATTAGAGAGGAGCATGGATTTGTTTTCTTCGGGCTGCTGCCGTGAGTAAAGCTCAGGGTAGCTGAGATTAATCAGAGGCACCGCACTTCCGACCCCAAACAGCAGTACGGCGCAGGCAGCAATTGAAGCAGGTGAGCGCCGGGCTTTTGCCCGGTTATCCTTCTCCCCAAGATGATTTTCTGGTGGGGTGCTGCGTAGATGCGCGCCGTTTTCATAAAGCATGATAAGCGGTAACAGGAAATAAAAATACAAAGTCCAATCCGCCGGAAGCAGGTAGCGGCTGCCCGAAGTCCGCGCCAACGCGTTCGAGGCAAAATAGCCAAGATTGATTGCCAGGGGAACCAAACCAGCAGCTCCATTGCTTTTCCAGCTGATAGCAATACCCAAACCAATCAGGATTAAATTAAGCACGAAGGCCAGAAAAGTTGAAACGGGCAATTCCCCACGCCAGACAATCGGCTCCTGCCAATATGGCAAATCCAACACTATCGGAAGTTTGTTCGGATAGAGCATGAACGGCAAGGTGAAAAGGGATTTAATCTCGTTGTTAAAAAAGTGCCCCAAGGTTAAGCTTACAACACCTGTGCGTGCGTCCAATGGGGCATCGTCTGCGGGCTTTCCGTCAGCGGGATTGACCAACTGTTTTCGCTGGAAGATGCCGTCATGCAGCATAATGCCAGTGGGCGCGGGCTCCTGTTCCCGGTGAAAGAATCGGGTCTGGATTACAGCCGTGATTTTATAGGTGAATGGGTCTGTGCCGTACTTAATCGTGTTGAAGGCCAGCCACGGCCCCATAACCAGCAGTATTCCAGCCAAAAAAAGCAGGGCCTGAGCCCAATATTGCTTCAGCCTGCGCCGATAAACCCACAACGCGAAAATTAATCCCACCGGAATCAGGATCAGCGGGTTGGTACGCACCATCGCTGCCAGCCCCAGCAGCCCGCCGGCCACAAGCGGCCAGGCGCTTTTTTCATCCCTGCGTTTGAACCAGGCAACCAGCGCGACAGCCAGCGCCGTGATCAAAATCATGGTTGGAAATTCCGATAAATACAAACGGGAGTTCGAAACCGATATTTTTACTGTGGATGAAATGGCATTATATTCCTTCGCGACCGAAAAAAGCGCCACAGCCAGCCCAAACAAGCGGTTATGCAGCTGTTTGCCCAGAATATAGAGCAAGACCGGGAAGATAGCGAAGCAAATCATCTGCCATGTGGTGGTTTGCAGGTAGGATTGCCCGACAAAATGATGCAGCAGCCCCAAAAAAAGCGCGTAGAGCGGCTTTTCAGTAAAGTATGGATATTCCAGGCCTTTGCCAATCAGCATATACTGCCCGCCCAGGTCAGACAGGGCCGCGTCGCTGTAAGGGTAAAAATCCTGGTTGGGTGGAAAAACCCCCTTAGCAAAATAACTGTTGGAAAAAGGAGCCTGCTGCCAAAACCAGGCAGCGCCAACCCAAAGGATGAGACAAGCCAGTAAATCCAGCAGGATTTCGCGTCTGTGGAGGTTAATTGTTGGCTTTCTGCTCAATAATCCGTAAAGAAAAATTCCAAAAAGCGCCAGAAAGAGAATCAGCCCGAGTTGATTAATGAGAATTGGTACACCGGCCACGTTCCAGTAGCGATTATCTGGCTCCAGCCCAATTCGCGTGCTCACCACGAGCAGCCAAAGCAGCGCGATGCCCGCGAGGATAAGCGCCGCGGGCTTTCGAAAACCGCGAAAAGCAGGCGTCTCTCGCGCGAAAACAAGGATCAAAACGGTCTGGATGGCGGCCAGAAAAAACCATCTCCCCGCGGGCTCAGCCAATTGGACTAATAACGGATTTGCCGCTCCCCAGAGCTTGATTATTCCTGTGGAAGCTGCCAGGTACAGCGCCAGAAAACCCGGGACCAGCCAGCGCGCCCAGGCATTTTGGGCTGAGAAAAACCGTTTTGTTTTATCAATCCAAACCAAAGCGCGGGGTCTGCCTGATAATACGCACACACCCGCCGCAAAAAGCAAGGCTGCCGCGCAGGCCCATAACAGCGCAACCAGGCTCGCTCCCGAAAACGCGTTCAATTCGCCGGGATGCAGTCGTAAAAACATCAACAGGAACAGCAGCCCTTCTGCCCCCGTCATCAGGAGCAAAACCGCAGAGAGAAAGTGAGGTTTTCTATGTGGTTTATTCATCCCTGGCGTCTTTCAAAAACTGGAATACGCGCTCCCTTATTATAAGTCATCCTAAAACCTGTGCCCGGCAAGCTGTTCCGATAGCGCCGCACCCAATTCATCGCGATATCCACATGAAAAAAAGGTTTTTTGACCGATGAAGCCTGATAAACCAATCTGAAAAACCCAAGGATTCGGTCAAAGCAGCTATGAAAGGAGAGAATACTTACCCTTAGCTGGCGTATTGTTCTGTCAGGCACACAGGCGCGCGGCCATGCCGGCGAGAGCGATGCTTGCGCGTCTTAATACCATCCCAAGAAAGCCGTCCGCGAATAGCAAAAGGACCTCTAAACCGTTTCTAACTCCCTGTTTAATCAGACCCTGGATGGCGAGCCGATCCCCACAAAGAAGAATTATGAATACCTTCAGCCGCCTGACCCTGCTAATAGTAAATGCCCAGCCGGCTGGCAGACGGCCTGCGGCTTTGCCAAACCCAGGCAGTTGCAAGCCCTCAAAACCCGCTGACCAGGCATGTAAGCGGGCAGTGGGCAAATGTCAAAGCCAGGCGGGCAGACGACCCTTTCTACCGCTGGAAATTAAGGTTACCGCAGTCTTCAAGGCAGCTAATGAAACCGGGAATTGCCAGCCGGCAAAAACAATCATTGTTACCCTTCACGTGGTTCTTGGAAAGCCTGCCGGAATTTCTCCGAGGAATAAATCCGGAAGGTTTTGTTACAATTGTGCCGGAGGACTTATGGCGCGTATCAGGTTTATCAGTCAATCATTGCTTCAGGTCGGCAATATCCTGGGTGAATGTCCGCTCTGGCACCCGCGCGAGCAGGCACTCTACTGGCTGGATATTGACGCGGGCTTGCTGCAGCGCTTCCATCCCGGCTTGAATGAACTGGAAGTCTTCGACCTGGGAAAGAAAGCTGGCAGTTTTGGATTTCGCGCCGATGGCGGGCTCGTCGTCGCGACCCAAACCGGCTTCGCTTTTTGGTCGCAGGCATCAGGCCTTTCCGAGGATTTTGCCCGAATTTACCCGCGTGACGGCTCCCTCATGATGAATGACGGCAGGGTGGACAGCCAGGGGAGGTTTTGGGCGGGCAGCAAAGGCCCGGCCGGCTCTGCCTCCCTGTTTCGCCTGAATGTGGACGGAACCTATACCCGGATTCTGGACAACCTCAGTATCTCCAATGGGCTTGATTGGAGCGCCGATGAGGAATTATGCTACTTCACGGATTCCGGAGAGCATTCAATTTTTCGATTTGCGCACCGGAACGGTCAGCTGCAGTCAAAAAGCCTGTTTTTCTCGACGTTGGAACGCCGCCAAACCGGCACGCCAGACGGCTTATGTCTGGACAGCGCCGGAAATATCTGGTCTGCCATTTGGGATGGATGCAGAGTCATTCAGCTTTCCCCGCAAGGCGAAATCCTGCAGGAAATTCACCTGCCGGTTAGTCGACCAACCTCGTTATGTTTTGGCGGCGCTGACCTGCGCGATTTATATATCACATCCGCTTCCGTGGAATTAAGCCCCGAAATGTTGGCTGATCAACCCCAGGCCGGTGACCTCTTCCACTGCCGGGTGGAAACCCCGGGTCTTCCACCGCATTTCTTCGCGGGCTAATTTCAGCCTAATCTTCTTCCTCTTCTTCGCCGGTCTTTTCGTAACGCAGCCTGTCGTGAGTATTCAAAATCCGTTTACGCATCCTGAGGCTGTGCGGGGTCACTTCCAAAAGCTCGTCCGTGCCAATGTATTCAATCATTTCATCCAGGCTGAGAACCCGCGGCGGGTTCAGCCGGTCTTCCAGGTCCCGGATTGACTGTCTCATATTCGTCAGATGCTTTTTCTTGGCGACGTTGATGGACAAGTCCTGAGGTCTGGGGGTTTCACCGACCAGCATGCCTTCATAAATCGGTACTCCCGCGCCAACAAACAATTGTCCGCGCTCTTCCGCGTTGCGTAAGCCGAAGGTTGTTGTAACGCCGGTTTCGCGCGCCACGATAGAACTGGCCGATTTGGTTTCAATTACACCTTCCAGGGGCTGAAGCCCGGAGTAGAAGCTGTTGAGCACGCCTTTTCCCCGCGTTACCGTCAGGAATTTATATCTGAAGCCCAACAAGCCGCGAGTGGGCATGTTGTAGGTAAGGTGCACGGTGTTGTCGGGGTTGTTCGTCATATTGGTCATCCGGCCGCGTCTTTCGCCCAGCATTTCTACCACCGCGCCGACGTACTCCGAATCCACGTCCACGTGCACTTCTTCAAAAGGCTCATAACGGACGCCGTCTTCTCCGGTCACCACGATAGCCTCCGGGCGGGAAACCTGAAACTCATAGCCTTCGCGCCGCATGGTTTCGATCAG
>JAKQFH010000004.1 GCA_029556265.1 Chloroflexota bacterium
GTTTCGAAACCGAGCTCCAGTCTCTTACAAGTGAAAATGCCCGACCGGAAGCCTTGAACCCGCTGCTCAATCAACTGGTGGACGACCTGAACGCGCTCATCCTCAAATCCGCCACGATTGACGCCTTCCTCTACGGCCTCATCACCACCAACTCATTTGACAAACAAGCCGAACAGATGCTGTCCCGATTCGAAATCGCGCGCGTACCCTTCCAGAACCTGCTCGTGCGCCTGCGCGCCTGGTTTGGTCGGCTGGGCACAGCGCTCCCCGCCGCCCTCAAAGCGCCCGGCAGCGCCCGCGAGCACGCCTTCATCCTGCTGGAAGAAGCCGCGCAAAGCCGCTACCAAATGTCGGAGCCCGAAGAACTGCTCGCCAACGAAATGACCCTCTCCGGCGGCAGCGCCTGGGAAAAACTGCAGGGCACGCTCACCTCCCAAAAAACCGTCCGCTTCGAAATGGATGGCAAGGTGGAAGAACTGCCAATGCCCGCGCTCATCAACCTGCGCAGCCATCCCTCCGCTGAGGTGCGCGAACGCGCCTACCTTACCGAACAAAACGTCTGGGAAGACCTTAAAGAACCTCTGGCGGCCTGCCTGAACGGCGTCAAAGGCGAAACCATCACCCTGGATTCCCACCGCGGTCGTCAAGACAGCCTGCATGCTTCCCTGGATATGGCCCGCATCGACCGGGCGACGCTCGACGCGATGCTGTCCGCTATCCGGGCTGCCCTGCCCGCTTTCCGGCGCTACTTTCAAGCCAAAGCCCGCCTGCTGGGTATGGAAAAGCTGCCCTGGTGGAGCTTGCTCGCCCCGCTGGGAGAAAGCAGCGCGACCTACAGCTTCGAAGCCGCCCGCGACCTTATCCTGACCCATTTCGGCAGTTTTTCAGCGGAATTGGAAGACTTCGCCCGCACCGCCTTCGGACAGCGTTGGATTGACGCGGAACAGCGCCCCGGGAAGCGCGGCGGAGCCTACTGTATGGAAATCCCCGCTCTCAAAGAAAGCCGTGTAATGTGCAACTTTGACGGTTCTTTGGACCAGGTTATGACCGTCGCGCATGAGCTCGGGCACGGCTTCCACAATTACTGCGCCTTTAAGGCGAATAAAACCCCACTCCAAACACGCACACCCATGACCCTGGCCGAAACCGCCTCGATCATGTGTGAAACCATCGTTTTCAATGCCATTCTTGCCAGCGTGCGGGGCACCCAGGACGAACTGCCCATCCTGGAAAGCAACCTTTCAGGCTGTGGTGAGGTGATTGTGGATATCTTATCGCGCTTTCTGTTTGAGCAGGAAATTTTCAGACGCCGCGCCCAAGCCGCGCTTTCGGCGGATGAAATCTCGGAAATTATGCTCGAAGCTCAGCGTCAAAGCTATGGAGACGGGCTGGACGAAAACATCCTGCACAAATACATGTGGACCTGGAAACCGCATTACTACAGCCCCTTCCTGGCGTTCTACAACTACCCCTACGCGTTCGGGCAGCTTTTTGCCACCGGTTTATACGCGATTTACCAGGAACGCGGGCAAGCCTTCGTCCCGGATTATGTTGAACTGCTCGCCAGCACCGGCGAAGCTTCCGCCGCGGACCTGGCAGCTCGCTTCGGTATCAACATCCGCGACCAGGCTTTCTGGGCATCTTCTTTGCGCGTCATCACCGACCGCATCGAACGCTACATTCAACTCAGCCGCTGACCCATGTCAGACCAAAACGCGCGGTGGTTTCCCCACCGCGCGTGGTATTTAATCACGAGGGCGAAACTGCCAACGCCAAAACCCGCGTCCGCCACCGCGCTCTACAGGTTTTTGGCGCGTTCCTGCAGGGCAATTTCTTCCGGCGTTTCCGCGTTAATCACAATTTCATGCGGGCGGGGTTTGCCCTTCTCATCCACATACACAAAGGTGATAAATCCGTCGACCGCCTCCTCACCGTTCACATCCGCGCGGATATACGCAATCAGACGGCTGCGTCCGGTCAGCACCACAGAGCTTACAAAACGGATGATTTCGCCCGGGCGCACAGGCCGGCGAAATTCCATTCCGTGGATTTTCACGCACAGGATAAACTCGGGCGGCAGCAGGTTGGCAGCCGCGATGAAGCCGGCTTCCACCAACCACTCCGCCCCCCGCCCGGCAAACAGGGTTCGGTGGTGGTTCAGGTCTTCGCTCTTGACCAGATGGTAAATGCTTAATGCTTGAATTCCCATTACTCAGCTCCTGGAATGATGATATCGATATTATCAAACGCCACTTTAATTTGGCCTTCGGCGGTGGTGCCAACCATCACCCCCAGCATGCCCGGCACAAAACCTTCATCAAGATATTCTGCCAGCAGCAAGCCGTCAACGATAAGCTGCAGCCCGCCCGGTCCACAGCGGGCACTTAGCCGCAGGTCATCCCCGGCGGCAAGCATGTCCGCGTAAGTCCAATCTACCAGCACCGCGGTTTCTTCGCCCGCGCGCTTCCAAATGGAATAATAGCCGTCTTCGCTGACTTCCAGCGCGGTGAAATGGCTCGCGTCCCGAAAGCCGCAAACCAAACCATAATCGCCGCTCCCGCTGCCAAATATCAGCCGCGCGTCCGCGCTGAGCATTGAATCAGCATAGACATAATCCAGGGTATTAAAACGCAGCCCGTGAGCCGCGTCCAGAGCCAGCGTGAACGCGCCGTCCTCATACCCCGTTCCAGAGCCGTTCTCCTGCGCGGCGGGCCAATCTCGCAGAGGCGCCGAGAAATCCGTGCTGAAGACCACCCGCCCCTGGGTTGTAATGGGTGTGCCAATGGCGGAAACCCGCCGCAGGCCCACCTCCCCTGCCCAAGCCGCGTCCAGCATCTCCGCCAAGGCTTGAATGGGTGTGAGCCGGTTCAAGTCTCCACCAGCCGGCAGGCAGGCATCCTGTTCGTCCAGCCTGCTGTCGCGGTTGGTATCCCGCAGCGCGCCGCACTCCTCTTCAACAACGCGCCCGCCTGGGGCGGAAGCCAAACCAATCAGTTCACCGCGTCCATTCAGCGCGCCCCAGCCAAAATAATCTCCGCCTGAAGGCAAACCAGTCAAAACAGCCTGCAGCGGAGCGCTGCCATCTTCAGGTTCCAGATCAGCCGCGACCGCGGTCATTTCGCTCAGGAGCGCGTCCGGATTTTGCCCGAAACCGAACAAACGGAGTTCCTCACCCGGCAGCACGCCAACATCCTCGGCTGTAGGCAGGGCCGGAAGCGAAAGCGCTCCAGGCGCGATAGGATAGCCAAGCAAATCTGAGCGCGGCTTAATCAGCGCCGCGTCCCGTTCTTCGTCCACCTGCACAATGCTTGCCAGATACGCGTCCACCGGCGGCGTGCCCGGCGCGGTTTGCAGCCCGATTATCAGGTCCGAAACCGGATAAGCGCGGGTCCCCAAAACAGCCCTCGCGCTGGTGAGCACAAGCCCATCGGAACTGATAATAACCCCGCTGGCAGACCAGGCTTTTCGCAGGCTGCCGTCCACATTCACCAGCGCTCCAACGCGCACAAAGGCCGCCTCTGGCAGCCCCTCCACGGCGGTCATTCGTCCACGCGGCGCGGCTGGTCCGGGCTGCCAGTCGGCCGGGATGCTGCCCCGCGTTTCCAGGCGCGCGGGTAAACTGAGCAGCTGCCCCCCAAAAAGAACTGAAAAATCATCTTCATACACACCGGAAAAGACCGCCTGAAAGCGCAGCACAAACCGCGCGCTGCTTGCGGGCGGGATGGCGAGCTGCGTTCTGAGCACGCCCGAACCATCCGCCGCGGGTTCCAACGCCACTGCCGGCAGGCTTCCCAGGTATTGATAAGCGCGCAGAATGCTCGCCGGCAGATGAATTTCCCGCACAATCGCCTCTTGCTCGCCGGCGTTAAGCAGCGTCAGATTCAGGTCAAAACTGCGCCCCATTTCGACAGCCCGCGTCGGCACGCTGAGGGAGGCGCTGAGCGGGTCTCTTTTTGGCGCCGCGCCCAAACAGGCAGCGCACAACGCAGCTGCCAGCGTGAGGGCTGTAACCAGGCGCAAATTGCGGGTGAAGTTTTTCAACATTCCTGCTCCGGGCCGAAGCGTTCTCCAACCCGCGCATAATTATAACCCGGTTGCCGCCCCATTTTCGAGCCCTCCAATCCAGCCCATTCAGGATTTACGACTCCCAGGAAAAAACAAATCTTTGAATTGACAAGCGTCTGCCTTTTGGTTATCCTTACGCCCATGGACGCGTTCGACCTTAACGCACCGCTGGTTTTCTCCGTCACCGCCCTCAACAATTACCTGCGTGAGCTGCTTGAGACCGATGAAGTTCTGCAGGACCTGTGGGTGCGCGGTGAGATTTCCAACTTTTCCCAACCGCGCTCTGGGCACCTTTACTTCACGCTCAAAGACAGCGAAGCCCAAATCCGCTGCGTGATGTGGAAGAATTCCGCCTTGCGCTTGCGCTTCTCTCCCGCCGATGGAATGCAAGTGGAGGCGCACGGCGCCATGAGCGTTTATCCCGCCCAGGGGCAGGTGCAGCTCTATCTCGACGCGCTCAGACCAGCCGGCGAAGGCGCCCTCTACCAGGAATTTTTGCGCCTCAAAGCCCGTCTGGAAGCTGAAGGCCTGTTCGACGTTGCGCGCAAGCGGCCCTTGCCCAGCCTCCCGCGCCATATTGGCGTGCTAACCTCGGCCACAGGCGCCGCTCTGCAGGATATCCTGCATACTCTCTCCAGGCGCCTGCCAATCTTGCGCGTCACCGTCGCGCCCTCGCCTGTGCAAGGAATAGAAGCCCCTCCCGGCATCATTACCGCGCTCCACCAACTGAACCAAATCCCAGACCTGGACCTTATCATCCTCGCGCGCGGCGGCGGCTCCATTGAGGACCTGTGGGCTTTCAATGATGAAAATGTCGCCCGCGCTATTTATAATTCCCGCGTTCCGGTGATTTCCGGCGTCGGGCACGAAACGGATTTCACGATTGCCGATTTTGTCGCCGATTTACGCGCCCCCACACCTACCGCCGCGGCCGAGCTTGCCACACCGGTAACCGCCCAGGAATTATCCCTGAATGTCCGCGCCGCTTCGGAAGAGCTGAACACGCGCCTTGCCAGTCTGCTGAACAGCGCCAGACAGTCCCTCGCCTTAGCCCAGGCGGAACTGCGCCGGGGTTCTCCGCGCGCGGCGGTTCAAAACGCGCTGCAGCGCCTGGACGAATTACACGCCCGCCTGGAACGGCTTATGCGCGCCCAATTGGAAGCGAGAAAAATCCATCTCGACAATTCGTTAAGGCAGCTAAACGCGCTCAGCCCGCAGGCTGTGCTCCAAAGGGGCTACGCGATTGTAACCGACCAACTCAGTGGAGCGCTCATCAGCAGAGCAGCCCAGACGCGCCCCGGGCAAGCGCTCCAGCTGCAACTGCAAGACGGCCTCATTCCAGCACAAGTAAGCGCCACCCCGACAGGAGTACCAAATCATGCCAACAGACCCTGAAACTCAACCCAGCTTCGAAGCCGCCTTCGCGCAGCTCCAATCCATCATTGCCAGGCTCGAAGAAGCTGAACTTCCGCTCGAAGAAGCCCTGCGCCTCTACGAGGAGGGCAAACGCCTCATAGCGATTTGTGCCAGCATCCTTGATAACGCCCAGCTGCGCGTATCCGCATTAAACGATGCCGATACCAACGCCGTACAACCAGACGGGGAAAGGGAATAGATGCGCGTCTGGGAGGTTTTTTCAAGCCCGGTGGCCCTGGCAGGTATGATCGCGGCGTCTTTGGCACAAATCCTGAAGGTTCCTTTCGGTTACTGGCGCAATAAGCAGGTGGATTGGTCTCTGCTTTTGGATTCGGGCGGCATGCCCTCCTCACACTCAGCCCTGATTTCCTCTATCACTACCGCGATAGGGCTTTACGTCGGCTGGGACAGCCCTCTTTTCGCGTTAGCCTTTGCCCTGGCAATTATCGTCGTCTATGACGCAACTGGTGTGCGCCGGCAGGCTGGTCTGCAAGCCGCCAGGATTAACCTGATCGTTGAGGATATTATTCAGACGGGTAAAGTTCCTGAAAAAGAATGGGAAGCGCTGCGCGAAAGTATCGGCCACTCACCCGCGGAAGCCTTCGCGGGCGTCTTGCTCGGTCTGTCAATCGCGGTTGGAATCCGCTTGCTTATGCCGCCCGCGTAAGCGGTTTTCACTCTGCCGCCCTGAGGAACCGCGTGTTCCCGATCTGGGCTCCAGCGGCAGGAATTCCACAGGGGGAAAATATTTCAGGCAGGGCGCTGTTTCCGCGCGTTCAGCCTTTGTCTGAGCGCGCCCAGCACGGAAGCCAACTCGGGCACTTTCATCAAGACCAGGGCAAACGCGTACACGAGCACGCCAATTCCCATTCCACCCAACAGGAAGAGCAGGTTGTTCAGTTGCGGTAACAGGCTGTTCCAGGCGAGCAAGGCCGCGCCCATCAGCGCAGAACCAACCAGCGCGGAGTTCGTTCCGCGGAGGATATCCTGCCCTTCCAATCCCTTCAACCTTTTTGCCAGCAGCCACAGAAGCAGCAGGCTTTCCAGCCCGGTGGCAGCCGAATTCGCCAAAGCCAGCCCGCCATGCGGCATCCATCCGAGACCGCGAAACCAGGCCGCCAGCAGAAAAGACAGCGCGATATTCAGGCTCATCGCGCCGATGCCAATGATTACGGGCGTGCGCGTATCGTGCAGCGCGTAAAAAGCCCGGCTGAGCACTTCCACCAGGCAGTGCCCGAGCAGGCCCGCCGAGTACCACAGCAGCGCCCAAGCTACCATGCGCGTGGATTCGGCGTCAAACTGGCCGCGTTCATACAAAACGCGTACCAGCGGAACCCGCAATAAAATTAAACCCACGCTGGCAGGCAGCGCCAGCAAAATGATACCGCGTAATATCTTCGCGATAGTCCGGCGCATTTGCGCGTACTCCCCCAACTCCGCCTGCGCGGAAAGCGTGGGCAAAGAGGCAATACCGGCCGACTGCGCGATGGCGCGCTGCGGCATCATCATCAGCGTGAAAGCCAGCGCGACAGCGCTCGCCGAGCCCTCGCCCAGGCTGAGAGCAATGATGGTATTCGCCACAAAATTCAGCTGTACAACCCCGGCCCCTATCAGGCGCGGCAGCATCAACCGTAAAACCTGCCGGACGGCTTTATCCTTCAGCCCGGCGGTCACCTGATAACTGCGTTCTGGCAGCCGGAAGAGTGAGGGCAGCTGCAAGAGCAAATGCCCTGAGGCGCCCAGCAGCACGCCATAAACCAGCCGATCCACGCCCCAGCTTTTCGGGAGCGCAACGGTGCCAAGGATGATGCCCAATGAGTACATTGCCGGCGCCAGCGCGGGAATAAGAAACGAGCGGTGGGCGTTCAGCATTCCCATTACCAGCCCGCTGATGCCAAAAATCACGACGGTGGGGAGCATAATGCGCAGCAGTCGGACGGTGACCTCCAGCTGCCCGATGTTCGAGTCGGCGGTGAGAGCGTATAAACCGTTTCGCACAAGCCACGGCGCGAATATCCAGGTCAACACCGAAACGACCACAAGAATGAGAGAGACCACATTCAACACGCCGGATGCCAAACGCCACGCGCCGCGTTTATCATCCCTGGTCAGGAACCCGGTGAACATTGGGATAAAAGCCGAGCCCAACGCGCCGCCCGCCACCAGGTTAAACAGCAGTTCGGTGACCCGATTCGCGGCGTTGAAGGAATCCAGCGCCGCGCTCGTGCCGAAGGCATCGGTAATCACCATTTGCTGCGCCACGCCCACCAGGCTGCTGAGGAAAAAGGCGAACATCACCACGCCGGTCGCCCGCGCGATTTGCTGGCTGGCGCTCTCCGCCCTGGCGGCTTGCGCTGCTGTTTCGCGCTGGGGCTGCGCCGCCTGAAGCGGACTGCCGGTCTGCGGGTACTTAGTTCCTTGTGGGGCTGTTTCCAGGTCTTCGCCGCTCATCTTATTCTTCGCTCCGCGCGATGATCGCTGTTTTGGCAGCTTCCCAGAGCGCGTCCATTTCCTCAAAGCTAAGTTCGTCCACCTGTTTGCCAGCTTTCGCGGCTTCGGCTTTAATATAAGCGAAGCGCCGGCGAAAGCGGAGATTGCATTCCCGCAGGGCTGTTTCCGGGTCAATATCCAGCCAACGGATGAGGTTCACCGCCGCGAAAAGCAGGTCGCCGGCTTCAGCCTGGCGTTCCGCGCTGGTCCCGGCGCTCTCGAGCTCCCCCAACTCCTCGCGCACCTTGGCAAGCACTGGTTCGATGCTGTTCCAATCGAACCCTACCCGTTTGGCGCGCCGTTGAATCT
This sequence comes from Chloroflexota bacterium, assembly GCA_029556265.1. GTDB lineage: Bacteria > Chloroflexota > Anaerolineae > Anaerolineales > Anaerolineaceae > Mesolinea. The sequence continues at coordinate 8,281 of JAKQFH010000004.1, forward strand.
GGTCTGCCTGGGTCAGCGCAGGCAGCGCCAGCGGAATGCCGTCCAACATACCGGTTTTTTGGCTTTTTCCGTTGTCTTCGCGTTCTTTGGCTTTAATTTTCTCCCAGTTCTGAAGCACATTATCGACCGAAGAAACCCGCACCTCGCCAAACACGTGCGGGTGTCGGCGGATGAGCTTGGCGCTGATTGCTTGAATGACATCGGTCATGTTAAAGTCTTCGGCTTCAGTTGCCACCTGGGCGTGCAGCAAAATCTGAAGCAGCAAATCACCCAACTCCTCGCGCAGCTCATCCGGGTTTTCGTGGTCCAACGCTTCGAGCACCTCATAACTTTCCTGCAGCAGGTAGGGGCGCAAAGAAAGATGGGTCTGCTCGCGGTCCCAGGGGCAGCCGTCGGGCGCGCGCAGGCGCGCGATAATTTCCTGTAAGTCCTCAAAGGCGCGGCCGTGTTCACGCGGGGGCACGTAAAGCGTTGAGAGTAAGCCCAACCTGGGCGATTGGTCGATGGCAAAGAGCGGCAGGTCTTCCACGCTTTGCTGGGCTGTGCCGGCGGCATGCACCAGACGCACCGGGTAGTCGTCGGGGTAGGCGCTCATCAGCGTCAACTTGACTTCGCTCGCGTCGCGGCGGGTGCCAATTTGATGGATGAGCGCGCCGCAGGAAGGCGGAAAGGTCGGCACGTTTTGTTCAGCCAGCTGCAGCGCGTCAATCAACGCCAGCTGGTTGGAGGGGTCAATCCCCAACGCCGCGCAAACTGGTTCAAGGAAGCTCATGCCGTTGATGACGCGCGTGGGCAGTCCGGCTTCTTTCGCCAGCTCCAGGACGCGCGCGCAGCTTTCCTCCGCCACCCACGGGCTGCCAGGCACGGCGTAACTCACGCCCTGTTCGCGCCTGCCCAGAGTCAGGACGGTTTGCGCGATGTCTTCCAACACATCGGCCAGGGCGTCGTGCTTTTCGTAGAGCGCGTCAAAGCTGTGCACCGCGAGCGTTTCAGGCAGTTCCGCGGCGCAAGGGTGCAGGCTGGTGCGCAAGTAAACCTCACCCGCCTGCGAAAGCCAATCCCAGGCTTCCCGCGTGAGCAGCTGGGCGCCTGCCGGGCCAAGTCCAATGAGTGTGATTGAGGGGGTCATAATCCAGAAACCATTTCCGATTGCTTTTGTTATTCAGACGTGTTTGATTATTTCAATTTTATCCGCTAAAGAAGCCTTCTTTTGAAGAAGAGGCGATATTTCTCAGCCGAAACAGCCAGGTCGCCTACCGTTTCTTCCACAACCGCACTGACCAGTTCCCAGCCGTGCTCTCCATATCTGTTTAAGATATTCTGAAAACCTGCGGCACGGCTGCTATCGGGAGTGTCAGCTACCCAAGACCTGCCTCCGTTTACGTTGCCAATTGATACCATCACTGTTTGGTATTCCCATTTTTCCATCCCGGCAAACCCTCCCAAAGCTCAGCATCCCGCACACTATAAAAGGCTGCCCAATAACCAGGGACAGCCTTTTGATTGTATCGCGGATTGGTTAACGTAAACACCAAAACCAGGCATCTTTTCAGCAAGCCAATCTGTGGGAGACCCGCTAAGGTTCTCCCACAAATAAATCTTGAAAAAAGATTAACGCTTGGTATAGGTCGGGGCCTTGCGAGCGCGCTTGAGGCCTGGCTTCTTGCGTTCCTTGATTCGCGCGTCGCGCGTGAGCAAGCCCTTCTCGCGCAGACCTTTGCGGGCGCCTTCGTCCATGCTGACCAAAGCGCGGGCAAGGCCGAGTTTGACCGCGTCGCGCTGACCGCTGACGCCGCCGCCTTCAACTTTGACCGTTACATCGGTCAGGGAAGGGTTTTGCCCGGCTGCTTCCAGCGCGCTCAAAATCATGGGAACGTCTCCGATGCGCGGGAAGTACACATCCAGCGGTTTCTCGTTGACGATAAACTGGCCGCTGCCTTCGGTCACACGGACGCGGGCAGTGCTTTCTTTTCGCCGTCCAACAGCTTCAAAATATTGTGCCATAATACCTCTTCAATTACTCCGCGATCGGTTTTGGGTCCTGCGCCTGATGGGGATGCTCGGGACCAGCATAGATTTTCAGGTTAGCCAGAAAACGCACGGTCAGGCGGTTCTTTGGAAGCATACCGCGTACAGCCGCACGAATGACCGCGTCCGGGTTCTTTTCCATCTGACGCATAATCGTGACGGCTTTCAGTCCGCCCGGATACTGCGAGTGACGGTAATACTTTTTCTCTTCCGCCCGGGTTGGGTTGATAGACACCTGCGAAGCATTGATTACAACCACATGGTCGTTCAAAACCACGCCCGGGGTGTAATCCGCGCGGTGTTTGCCCGTCAACAACGCGGCGATTTTCGTCGCGAGTCTGCCCAGCGGTTCGCCGGCAGCATCCACGAGATACCATTCACCGACTGCTTGTCCTTTAGGAACGTATGTTTTTTCCACTATTACTATCTCCGTTTTATCAAATCCACACTCAGGCATCTGCTGCCAAAGCTTATTTCAATCTCTCTCCGGATACGCGACTTCCATCAGGCATAATCCCCTGGCAGGCGCCAGGCTGACTATCCCGGTTTCTCCGCTTTCCAGACCTTTGCTTACGATTTCTTCGGGCAGGCGCCCCAACCCGATTTGCACCAGAACGAAAACAATCCGGCGCACCATGTGGTACAGAAAGGCATTCCCACAGATGGTAAAGGCAGCCTCGGTGCTGCTGCCCGCCCACTCCGCGGCGAAAATCCGCCTTACTGTGGTCGCGTCCTCCTTCAGAGCCTTACCGAACGCCCTGAAATCATGCTCCCCATGCAGCGCCTCCGCCGCGCGGTTCATCCGTTCCAGGTCGGGCATGGTATCCAAGCGCCAGCTGAAGCGGTCCACCAACGGGTCGCGCGCGCTTTGCGCGTACAGCTGGTAGCGGTACGTGCGGCTCAGCGCGTCGTAGCGCGGGTGAAACGCCAGCGGCACTTCCTCCGCGGCCTGAACCGCGATATCTTCGGGCAGGTGAGCATTCAGCGCGGTCACAAGCTTGTCCGTGCCGTGTTTCCAGTCCAAAGAAAAGCTGATGACCTGCCCGCGGGCATGCACGCCGCTGTCGGTGCGACCGGCAGGCATCACGGCCCGACCAAGCCAACCCAGTTCGCGCAGCGCGGCTTCAAATTCCGCCTGTACGCTGTGCTTTTCTTTCTGCCGCTGAAAGCCGTGATATTGCGTGCCTTCGTAAGCGAGAATAAGTTTGTAATGTGCCATGCCTTTCAACTTTCACAGCCCGAAAGGCAAACTACCTGCATATCTGATTACTCAGACACCAGCTCAAGCAAGACCATCTCGGCGTTATCGCCAAGGCGCGGGCCCAATTTGAGCAGGCGGGTATAACCGCCCGGACGAGTCTTAAAGCGCGGCGCGATATCATCAAAGAGCTTCCTGACGATTTCTCCACTGGCATTGCCCAGCTGACCTGCGATTTGCCGGCGGGCGTTCACTTGTTCAACTTCGCTCGCGTTCAGGCTGTTGCGCGCGATGGTAATCATTCGTTCGGCGTCCGGCTGAACAGACTTCGCCTTGGCCAGCGTTGTCTGGATTTTCTCGTGTTCAAATAACTGCATAATCATCGTCTTGCGCATGGCCGCGCGGTGCCCGCCGCTTCTGCCAAGGCGATATCCTTTTACCTGATGTCGCATAACTTACTACTCCGCTTTTTCGTCTTTTAGAAAGCCTTTTTCGATCATTTTGGCTTTTAATTCAACCAGGCTCTTATCCCCAAAATTCCGGATGGAGAGCATATGGTTCTCACCTTTTGCCAGCATCTCACGCACATCACGCACAGTTGAGACGCCGTTGCGCTTGAGTGCATTGTACACGCGCACGGTCAGATCGAGGGCTTCGATTTGAGTCTCCGCTGCTTCAATCCCGCCCAGATGGTCAATTTCATCTTCCGGGGCAGAGCCAGACAGGTCTTCGCTGTTTCCGCTGATGAAGCTAAACTGCCGGATAAGCAGTTCGACCGCGTTTTGCAGCGCGGCTTCTGGCGCCAGCGTGCCGTCGGTCTGAATTTCGAGGTTCAGCTTATCAAAATTCGTGTTATGCCCCACGCGCGCGTTGGTAACAGACCAGTTCACGCGCCGCACCGGCGAAAAAATCGCGTCCACCGGCAAAACGCCGATGGGCAGCCGTTCAGCCCGGTCGCCGGCGGGCATGTAACCCCGTCCGCGTTCAACCGTAAATTCCATTTCGACGCGCGCGTCGTTATCGGTGATGCTGAACAGGTACAGCTCCGGATTGATAATTTCAACTTCCGGCGGGCACAGGATATCTGCCGCCGTATAGGTGCCTTCGCCGCGCACTTCCAGCTGGAGGTGCGCGATATCCACATCGTGCAGCTTCATGCGGATTTGTTTCAGGTTCAACATAACCTGGATGACATCCTCCCGCACGCCGGGGATAGTGCTGAATTCGTGCATCACATCCGTAATGCGCACAGCGGTGATCGCCGCGCCTTCCAGCGAGGAAAGCAAAACCCGTCGAATCGCGTTGCCCAGCGTGATTCCGAAACCGCGTTCCAGGGGGCTGATGACAAATCGCCCAGATTCCCGGGTCTCTTTTAATCCTTCTACTTTTGGTGTTACCATTTCCAATCTTCCACTCACGGTTAGCCCCTCCGCCAGTCTCTTGATAAGAGAGACTGAATAAATCGGTGATTAGCGCGAATAATATTCAACAATCAATTGTTCGTCGAGGTTGCCGTCAATTTCAGCCCGTTCGGGGAGGCGCAGCATCCTGCCGCTCAGGTTGGTCATATCACGAGCCAACCATCCCGGCACAGTTCTGCCTTCCGCTTCTTCCCGCAGGTTCTTGAAATAGATGGTGTCACGGGACTGTTCACGTACAGAGATAACATCATCAACAGATATTCCGTAAGATGGGATATCCGCGCGTTCGCCGTTGACCAGAAAATGACCGTGAGACACCAAAATGCGAGCCTGCGGTCGGCTGGCGGCAAAGCCCAGACGGTAAACAACGTTCGATAAGCGGGTCTCCAGAATCTGCAGCAGGTTATTACCAGTCAGACCGCGCATTTTCAACGCCTGTCCGTAAAACCGGCGGAACTGGCGTTCGTAAATGCCATACACCCGGCGCGCCTTTTGCTTGGCACGCAGCTGCTTGGCATAGTCAGATTCCCGGCCAGGGCGCGCGGAACTCATTTTTCCGTGCATTCCAGGCGGATAACCACGTCTTTCAAAAGCGCATTTCGGCGAGAAGCAGCGTTCCCCTTTCAGGAACAGCTTCTCTCCCTCGCGCCGACACAAACGACATACTGGATCAGTGTATCTTGCCATTATTACATTTCCTTTTTCGAATATTACACGCGGCGGCGTTTTGGCGGCCGGCAGCCGTTATGCGGAACCGGCGTCAGATCGGATATCAGGCGAACCTTGATACCCAGGGATTGGACAGCACGAATCGCTGCTTCGCGGCCGGGACCAGGGCCTTTCACGAACAGTTCCACTTCCTGCACACCCATGGTCTGGGCAGTCTTGAGGGTCTGTTCAGTCGCCATTCTGGCAGCGAAAGGTGTGCTCTTGCGCGACCCTTTAAAACCCGCGCTTCCGGAGCTGCCCCAACACAGGGTGTTGCCCTGTAAGTCAGTCACCGTCACGATGGTGTTATTAAAGGACGCGTAAACGTGCACCTGGGCTGTCGAAACCTGGCGTTTGACTTTGCGGGCACTGGTCGTTCGTCGTGCTGTGCGTGCTTGTTTAGCCATAATTCTTCCTCACTCAATCTCTTCTTGTCCGGCAGACCCAAAGCCTGAAGTAGCCGCAGGGGAGAAAGGAAACCCTTCTCCAGGCTCAGGCAGCCAGTTCAATGCTACTTCTTGGTCGCTCCACGGCGGCGGCCGCGACCGGCAACCGTCTTCTTGGGGCCCTTACGGGTGCGGGCGTTGGTACGCGTGTGCTGCCCGCGGGTCGGGAGGTTTCGGCGGTGGCGCATACCGCGGTAACAGCCGATTTCCACCAGACGTTTAATGTTCATCGTCACCTCGCGGCGTAAATCCCCTTCAACCTTCAGGTTTTGGGCGATGTAATCACGCAGCTTGATAACTTCATTCTCAGGAAGATCCTTGACGCGAATGTCAGGGTCTACACCCGTAGCGGACAGGATTTCATCAGCGGTCTTAGGACCGATGCCGTAAATGTACCGCAAACCAATCTGAATGCGCTTATTGCGCGGGAGGTCAACACCTTCTATACGAGCCATTGTATGATTCCTTATCCTTGTCGCTGTTTGTGTCTTGGGTTCGTGCAAATGACATAAAGCCGACCGTCGCGTTTGACGATCTTGCATTTTCCACAGCGCTTTTTAATTGAAGCTGATACTTTCATCAGTTACTCCTTATACTCATCCGCAAAAATACTATTATATCTAAACTTCAGTCTCTTGACAAGGCTGACTTTTTCATAAAATCGTCAATATCTCCGGTCCATGCGCCGTTATCGCCACCGTATGCTCCTGGTGCGCGGTCAGCGAACGGTCCCGGGAAATCACGGTCCATTGGTTCTTCAGTTCGCGCGTATACCGCGTCCCAACCAACACCATTGGCTCAATCGCCAGGGTCATCCCTTCCCGCAGCAGCATCCCCTGCCCGGGTTGGCCGTAATTCGGCACCAGCGGGCTCTCGTGCAATTCCCGACCGACGCCGTGACCGGTATACAAATGGGTCACATAAAAACCGTGCTTCAGCACCAGACTTTCCACCGCCGCGCCAATATCACCGAGGCGATTGCCGGGTACCATTTGGGCGATCGCGGCATCCAGAGCTTGCTTGGTTACCTCAATCAGCCGGTGCGCCAGCGGAGAAATTTCTCCCACGCCCACCGTAAAGGCTGAATCGCCCACGAAACCCTGATATACCGTGCCGCAGTCAATCGAGACGATGTCGCCCTCTTTCAGCTTGCGTTGGCTCGGTATGCCGTGTACCAACTCTTCATTGACGCTGGCGCAAATGCTCGCCGGGAACGGATAGGGACCTGGATAATTTTTAAAGGGCGAATAAACACCATATTTGCGGTGAACCGCTTCGACGACTTCGTTCAGCTCCGCCGTCGTTACGCCTGGCGCGATGGCGGCTTTCGCCGCCTCCAGCGCTTCGGCGTTAATCCGTCCGGCTTCGCGCATAATCGCAATTTCTGCCGCGGATTTGATATTCACACTTCCTTCCATCAACAGGCCGTGCCTATCGCTGTCAGGATGTCTTCGGTCACTTTGTCAATATCCTGCGTTCCATCCACTTCAACCAGAAGCCCGGCCGACTTAAAAAACGCAATCAGCGGGGCAGTCTGCGCTTTGTAAACGTCAATCCGATGCTGCACCGTTTCGGGTTTATCGTCGTCGCGTTGAAAGAGCGGGCTGCCGTCCACATCGTCAAACCATTTGACCTTGGGCGGGTTGTTCAGCGCGTGATAAACGCGTCCGCTTGCGCTCATCCATCTGCCGCCCAGGCGCTCAACCAAAGCCTGGTCAGGCACATTGATTAAGGGCACCACGTTAATGCGCCCATTCGATTCCGCCAGCATCTTCTCCAGCGCCTCAGCCTGGGCAGGCGTGCGCGGAAATCCGTCCAAAACCGCGCCTAAAGCGCAATCGGGCCTGGAAAGGCGTTCTTTGACCATCGCGATGGTAACATCATCCGGCACCAATTCGCCCTTGGTCATATAGGTCTGTGCCAATTTGCCCAGTTCGGTCTCGCGGCTCAAATTCTCGCGGAACAGGTCTCCGCTGGATACGTGCACCAATCCCAGACGTTCCGCGATAACCTTTGCCTGGGTGCCTTTCCCGGCTCCGGGCGGACCCAGCATGACGATGTATGTCGCCTTCTCGTTCATTTCAGCCTCAGCTATTAATCAGTCTGTCGTCGTAGCCGTGCATGCGCAGTTCGGTTTCGATAAGCTGCACAGTTTCGCGCACAGTCCCGACCACAATCAGCAGACCGGACGAGGAGAGCAGCAAGGTTGCTGAGCTGCCAGCCGGAACAACCGCGCTGAACAGATAGGGCATCACCGCGACAAAACCCAGGAAAAACGCGCCCGGCAGGGTAATTCGGCGCTGCACGCGCGTCAGATAATCTTGCGTGGGCTTTCCGCGTACGACACCCGGGATCTGGGCGCCCTGTTTTTTCAGGTTCTCGCCGTAATTTTGCTGGGTGAACATCACATCCGTATAGAAGTAGGTGAACAGCACTACCAGCACAAAGAACATCACCGGATACCAGGCGGCTTCCGCGCCAAACGCGCCGGTCACCCAGTTAGCCGACTTGGCGAGCCAGGCTGCCTTAGACTTCAAAAAGAATGAAGCCAGAATCGCCGGGAAAGTCAGGAAGGATTGGGCGAAAATAATCGGAATCATACCAGCCATGTTTACCATCAGCGGCAGGTTGCTGCGGACGGGCATGGACATACGGTTTCCGATTCTGCGCCCGGGGAACATCACCGGGACGTTCCGCCGACCCTGCTGAATATACACAATCGCGAAAATCGTAACCACCAGGATAATCACCACGATAAAAACCATCCACCAGGCTTCTTTTTTGGTAATCATCTGGATCAGCGATTTCGGCAGGCGGGAAACAATACCGCTGAAAATAATCAGCGACAAGCCCTGGTTGCGTAAGCCAAACTCAGAGATCAACTGACCAATCCACACGCCGAACATTGTGCCAGCCACCATCGCGAAGATTGCCGTGAGGGTGGGCAGTAATTTTGCGGCCGTAAAACCCCAGTTTGTGATAATGGAGCTGCCCAGCATCTGATTAAAGATGTTAATCTGTCCAAACGCGGACAACAGCGCCATCGGGATTGTCAGAATGACCGTCCACTTCTCCATCCAAATGCGACCTTCGCGCGGGTCATCCTGCATCTTCTTTTCCAGCGCGGGGATAATCGGCTGGAGCAGCTGCAAAATAATCTGGGCGGTGATGTAGGGATAAACTCCCATCGCCAGGATTGAGAAATTTGAGACTGCCCCGCCGCTCAACATATCCAGGAGGTTAATCAGGTTACCCTGCGTGCCTCTCAGCGTGGTCAGCGCGGCCACAGTGGCTCTGTCAATGCCGGGCACGGGGATATTCGCTGCCAGGCGATAAATTGCCAGCAGTAATAACGTGATCAACAGTTTATTACGAATATCTTCAGACTTCCACAAAAAGCGCCATGACGATCGTTTCATGAGGTTTTGCTCCTTCCGGCTTAATCCAACGCGATCGTTTCAACGCTGCCGCCAGCCTGTTCAATTTTCTGGCGGGCGCCGTCAGTCACTTTATGAACCTTAATCTTCAGGGCAACTTTAACATCACCCCGTCCCATAATCTTAATCGGCTTGTTCTTATCCTTGAGCAGCCCGGCGCTTGCCAGCGTTTCGGGTGTCACTTCCGCGCCCGCGGCAAAGCCCTGCAGCGCGTCCAGATTCACTTCAGCGTAACGCACCCGGTTGCGGGGGGTAAACCCTTCACCGCGCAAAAAAGGCAGCTTTCGGAACAGAGGCAGGTTTCCGCCCATGTGATATTGGCGCACGCCGCCGCTGGTGCGGGCTTTTTGGCCTTTCACGCCGCGCCCGGAAGTCTTTCCGGAGCCGCTGCCGTGACCGCGACCTACGCGCTTGCGCAGTTTCTTTGAACCCTCATTGGGTTTCAGGTCATGTAGTTGCATTACTTCTCCTCATTCACCGTTTCAATCTCAACCAGATGAGAGACCTTAGTGAGCATCCCGCGCAGCGCGGGAGTATCATCATGTTCCACAACCTGATTCAGGCGGTGGAAACCCAATGCCTTAAGGGTCGCCTTCTGGCGGACAGGATAACCTGTGCCGCTCTTCTTCAGAGTGATGCGCACTCTGGCGGTTTTTTCAATGTGCTTAGCCATGCTTCCTCCGCTCCCAGAAAGGTGTCACATCCATGACGTCCTTGCCGCGCTCAATCGCGACTGCCTGGGGAGACTTTAACTGACCAAGCGCGTCAAACGTCGCCTGAACGATGTTCAGCATATTGCTGCTGCCCATCGATTTGGTCAGGATGTCCTTGATACCAGCGGCTTCGCAAACCGCGCGCACACCGCCAGCCGCGATGACACCGGTGCCAGGCGAGGCGGGTTTGAGCAAAACTTTCGCGCCGCTCTGTTTGCCAAAGACTTCGTGAGCAATGGTTGTGCCCAGCAGGCTCACATCACGCATATTCTTTCTCGCGTGGTCCGACGCTTTGCGCATCGCGTCTGAGACAGCGCCGGCTTTTCCGATACCCAGCCCAACCTTGCCGTTGTTATCCCCCACCACGAGGGTCACGCGGAAGGAAAACCTCCGACCGCCTTTAACAACCTTGGCAACCCGGGCGATATCGATTACGCGTTCATCAAGAGTAGTTTCTTCGTTTTGATAGTCGTCCATATTTTCCTCAGCTTAGAATTCCAGCCCACCCTTGCGAGCGCCGTCAGCCAGAGCTTTAACGCGGCCGGTATAATAATAACCACCGCGATCCATCACGACGGATTTTATGCCCTGTTCCAATGCCCGCCTGGCGATTTCTTCGCCAACCAGCTTGGCTTGCTCAGCCTTCGGTTTTCCCTTGACTGCGTCGCGCATTTGCACATCCACCGTAGAAGCGGAAACCAGCGTCGTGCCGCTGTGATCATCGATCACCTGCACGTAAATCTCGTTAATGCTGCGGTATACATTCAGGCGTGGGCGTTCCGGGGTTCCAAATATCTTCTTGCGAACCCGCGCGTGACGACGTAATCGAGCTGCGTTTCTTGATTTATTTGCCATAGTCTTTACCTCTACTTACCGGTCTTTCCAGCCTTACCAGCCTTCAGTTTCACAAACTCGCCCTGGTAACGGATACCTGTGCCTTTATAGTGCTCTGGTGGTCGAATTTCGCGCAGGTTCGCGGCAACCTGCCCAACCTGTTGGCGGTCGCGCCCTTTCACCTTCACCAGGCGGGCTTTAGACTCCACTTCAAAGGTGATGCCCTCAGGCGCGGGGAATTTAACCGGGTGCGAAAAACCAACGTTAAGCACCAGGTCGTTTCCATTCAATTCCGCGCGATAGCCAACGCCGTTGACTTCCAGAACGCGTTCGAAACCCTTTGAGACGCCCTGAACCATATTGTTCAGCAGCGCGCGGGTGGTGCCGTGCAAGGCGCGCACGCGCGGTTCATCATTAGGTCGTTCAATGATTAAGTGACCATCTTCCAGCTTGATGCCAATCTCAGGGGAAAACGTCTCTTCCAGGTGTCCAAGCGGACCTTTGACGGAGACTGTGTTTCCCTCAATCTTGACCTCAACGCCAGCGGGGATGGCGATAGGTAATTTTCCGATTCGCGACATTTTTGCTCCTACCAAATCTTGCAGAGGATCTCACCGCCGACGCCAACCTTGCGGGCGCGCTGACCGGTCATGATCCCCTTGGGGGTTGACAAGATCGCGATACCGATACCGGAGAGCACCCACGGGATTTCATCCCGGGAGGTATACACGCGGCAGCCGGGGGTGCTGACGCGCTGCAGACCGGTGATAATCGGACGGCGGTGGCGGCGTTCGCCGATGTACTTCAGCTTCAGGCGCAGCACTTTGCTGCCGTTGGCTTTTCCTTCAACAACTTCATAACTCTCAAGGTAGCCTTCTTCCTGCAAAATGCGGGCGACTTCTTCCTTGATTTTTGAATTCGGCATCACCACCAGGCTCTGACCGGCCATGGCAATGTTGCGAATTCTGGTTAACATATCGGCAATTGGATCTGAAATAGTCATATCTCTCCCTCCAGGCCAAATTACCAGGATGATTTCTTTACCCCAGGGATTTTTCCCTGAAGCGCCAGTTCTCTGAAACAAATTCGGCACAAACCAAACTTGCGCATATATCCACGCGGTCTCCCACAAATCCGGCAGCGATTAACTACCTGGTTGGGGTATTTGCGTCGCATTTCGCGGTACATCATACACTTTTTAGCCATTAGTTTCCTTTCCTGAAGGGCATGCCAAACTTGCTTAGCAGCTGCCGCGCGTGATCATCGTTCTCTGCTGTGGTCACAATGCTCACTTCCATCCCACGGACTTTATCAATCTTGTCGTATTGAATCTCAGGGAAGATTAGCTGCTCCTGCAGACCCAACGTGTAGTTGCCGCGGCCGTCAAACGCGTCGGCTGAGATGCCGCGAAAGTCGCGGACGCGCGGCAGCGCGATGTTGATTAAGCGGTCCAGAAAAGCCCACATCTTCTCTCCGCGCAAAGTAACCTTGACGCCGATTTGGCGGCCTTCGCGCAGCTTGAAGTTGGAAATCGCTTTCTTGGCGGCGATTACAACCGGCTTCTGTCCGGTGATAATCGTCAGGTCGTTCACAGCCGCTTCCAGCGCTTTCGGGTTGTCCAGCGCTTCGCCGACGCCGATGTTCACGACCACTTTGACGATCCTGGGCGTCTGCATCACGTTTTTCAGACCCAGTTCCTTGAACAGAGCCGGCGCAATGTCATTCTTGTATTGTTCTTGTAGTTTATTCATAGCAACTCACTTGCGCCTTATTTGCCAGCGCCGCTGTCGTCCGCGGCGGGCTTAACAGACGCGCGCTTCTTGGCGGCGGGTTTGGTTTCTGCTTTGGCAGTTTTCGCTGGCGCTTTCTTCGCGGCAGCTTTGGCAGGCTTGGCTGCCTTGCCCTTTCCACTGCTCTTTTCCGCGCCCGATTTCACAAGTTCCACATTGGAAATATGGATCGGGGCCTCAAATTCACGGATGCCGGAAGGGATCGTTTTGCTGCCCGATTGAGTCTGCTTCTGATGTTTTTTCACCAGATTGACACCCTGCACAACCAAGCGCTCTTCTTTAGGTAAAACCCGGATTACTTCACCGATCTTCCCTTTGTCAACTTCATCACCGCGGGTAACCTTGACCTGGTCACCTTTTCGTATTTTCATCTTCATGTATTCACTCCTACTCAATGGCTACAGCACTTCCGGAGCCAATGAAACAATTTTCATAAAGCCTTTTTCACGCAGTTCGCGTGCAACCGGCCCGAAAATACGGGTTCCGCGCGGATTAACTCCGTCATTATCCAGAATTACCACGGCGTTGTCATCAAAACGAATGCTGGATCCGTCCGGTCGGCGGTATTCTTTGCTGACGCGCACAATTACCGCCTTGACGATATCGCTCTTCTTCACCGACGCCTGGGGAGAGGCGCTCTTAATCGTGCCGATGACAATATCCCCGACGTAGGCGTAATGCCTGCGGGTGCCGCCAACCACCTGGATGACCAGCATTTCTTTGGCGCCGGTATTGTCTGCAACTGTTAACCGAGCCTCCTGCTGTATCATTCTGCATCCCCTCCGGAGATTTCATCAAGCTCACCCGCTTCGCGGATTTCAGCTTTGATAACTTTCTCAACTATCCAGCGCTTCGTAGCCGAAAGCGGGGCGGATTCCACAATGCTGACTTTGTCGCCAACGTGGCAATTCAATTCATCATGGGCTTTGTAAACCTTGCTTCCGCGGACCACTTTGTGGTACAGCGGGTGCTGATACGTGCGGGAAACTTCCACGCTGACGGTCTTGGCAGTTTTCGCGCTGGTGACCGTACCGATAAGACGGCGACGTTTGTTCATCTTAACCTTCCTTCCCTTCACGTGCTCGCTGCGCAAGGATGGTCTCAAAACGCGCGATCTGACGGCGGGTAATCTTAAAGCGGCTGGTGTCGGTCAGCTGACCTGTCACCATCTGGAACCGTAAATTCATCAGTTCCTGCCTGGAATCCATCAACTTATTTTTAATTTCTTCCGTAGAAAGTTCTCTTAATTCCTTGTTGTTCATGAACCTTCTCCTGCCATTTCTTTCGAAATTATCTTGGTGCGAAAACCAAGTTTATAGCGGGCGCGCTGCAGGGCTTTCAGAGCGGAATCCTCATCCGTACCGCCGACTTCAAATAACACTCTGCCGGGGCGAATGACTGCCACCCAATGGTCAACTGAACCCTTCCCCTTCCCCATGCGGGTTTCAGCGGCGCGCTTGGTGTACGGTTTATCCGGGAATACACGGATCCACACCTTACCGCGGCGCTTAAGCTCGTGCACAATGGCCCGGCGGGCGGCTTCAATCTGGCGGGCGCTCATATAGCTGCATTCCAGCGATTTCAATCCATAATCTCCGAAGCTGACATCCACGCCGCGTTGGGCTTTGCCCTTCATGCGGCCGCGCATCTGCTTACGGTATTTAACTCTCTTTGGCATCAACATAGTCCACTACCTCACAATTACCTAATAATTACTCGCTGATATAGACGCCTTCGGTGGCTTCAATCTTCTCTTCAGCCATACCCATGACGATGCCGCGATAAATCCAGACCTTGATACCGATCTGTCCGTAAGTGGTGGAGGCTTCTGCCCGGGCAAAATCGATGTCCGCGCGCAGGGTTTGCAGCGGAACGCGGCCCTCACGCAGCGTCACCCGCCGTGCCATTTCCGCGCCGGATAGACGCCCGGAAACGGTCACTTTAATCCCACCCGCTCCCTGACGAAGTGCCTGTTGAATGGCGCGCTTCATCGCCCGGCGATAACTGATGCGGCGTTCCAACTGACCGGCAATGTTCTGGGCAACCAGATAAGCGTCGGTGTCAGGATTTTTGATTTCCTTAACGTCCAGGTCCACTTTCTTGCCCGTGAGGGCTTCCAGTTCCTGCCGTAAAATTTTCACGCTTTCGCCCTTCTTGCCAATGAGCACGCCGGGTTTGGCGGTGTGCAAAGACACCTTCACCTTGCCCGGATAGCGCTCAATTTCGACGCCGGAAACGCCAGCGCGTTCGGCGCTCTTCAGCACCAGTTCGCGAATGCGCAGGTCCTGATGCAGCTGCTCTGTGTAATCGCTGCCCTCAGCATACCAGCGGCCCAACCAGGGTTTGTTGATGCCCAGGCGAAAACCAATTGGATGTACTTTTCGACCCATAATTACTCCTTAACTCTCTCTCCGGTCCTACTCGATCTCACGCAGTATCACGGTAACATGGGAACTGCGGCGCAGCAGGGGCTTAAAACGTCCGCGCGCGCCAAACGCTCTCCACTTACGTGTAGGACCCTCGTCCGCGTAAATACTGTGGACAACCAGGTCTTCCCGACTGACACCAAAATTCTCTTCCGCGTTAGACATCGCGGAGTAGAGCAGTTTGCGAACAGGTTCGGCTGCTTTGTTCGGCGTCAGGCTCAGGATGCCCAGCGCATCAACGACTTTTTTACCACGGACCAGATCCACCACCAGGCGGGCTTTCTGGGCGGATGTTGAGAGGTTGGATAAGCTTGCTTTAATTTCGTGTGCCATCCCTGCCTCACCTAGCTGATTTTTCCTGAACATGTCCGCGGAACCAGCGAGTCGGGGCAAATTCGCCCAGGCGGTGACCCACCATGTTGTCAGTCACATAAATCGGCACATGCCGGTGTCCATCATGCACGGCGATAGTGTGGCCGACCATCTGCGGGAAAATGGTGCTGGCGCGGCTCCAGGTGCGAATAACCTTCTTGTCGCCCTTGGCGTTCATCTCTTCAATACGCTTCAAAAGTTTCGGGTCTACAAATGGCCCTTTTTTTAATGATCGAGACATCTTATCGTCCTTTTCTGCTTCTCACCCACCACTAGCGCCGTTTGGCCTTCGAGCGATGGCGAATGATCATTTTATCTGTCCGCTTGTTCGTGCGGGTCTTGTATCCCAGGGTCGGCTTACCCCACGGGGTCTTCGGACCGGGCATACCAATTGAGGTGCGGCCCTCACCACCACCGTGAGGATGGTCGCGGGGAGACATAGCGGTGCCGCGAACTTCGGGGCGCAGGCCCATATGGCGGGCGCGGCCTGCTTTGCCAAGCTTCACATTGCTGTGATCCACATTACCAACCTGGCCAATGGAAGCGCTGCATTCCTGCAAAACCAGACGCACCTCACCGGAAGGCATACGCACATGGGCGTACTTGCCCTCTTTCGCCAGCAGCTGCGCAGATGAGCCCGCTGAACGTCCGATTTGGGCGCCCTTGCCGGGCTGCAGTTCAATCGCGTGGATGGTAGTGCCAACCGGAATGTTTGCCAGAGGCAAATTATTGCCGGGTTTTATTTCTGCCTGAGCGCCAGAAACGAGCACGTCCCCGACCTTCACGCCCAGCGGCGCGAGGATATAGCGCTTTTCACCATCCGCGTAAACCAGCAGCGCCAGGCGCGCGGTGCGGTTGGGATCATATTCAATCGCGCTGACCTTGGCAGGAATGCCGGCTTTGTTGCGCAAAAAATCTACCACGCGGATCTGACGTTTGGAACCGCCGCCGCGATGGCGAACAGTCACCCGGCCAAGCGCGTTGCGGCCGGCTGTTTTCTTGCCAGTCACAAGCAAGCTGCGTTCCGGGCGGTCCTTCGTAATTTCTTCGAAGGTATAGCTGGTGCGGTGCCGCTGGCCAGGAGTCTTGGGTTTGTATATCTTAACTGCCATTAGTCCACTCCTTCAAAAACAGGAATGCTGTCTTCCGCTGCCAAAGTCACAATCGCTTTCTTGTAACCGCTGGTGCGCAGTGCCAGGCGGCGCGTGCGCGAATTGCGGTGGGACTTGGCAGGGAGATTAATGATATTGACGCGCAGGACGGTTACATCAAACGCGGTTTCCACGGCGGTTTTCACCATTTCACGGGTCGCGTAGCTGGCGACTTCGAACACGTATTGATGCAGTTTGCCAGCCAGATAGTTTGATTTTTCCGTCACCACAGGGCGCCGCAGGATATCAAAAACGGAGTTGCTCATTCTGCTTCACCTTCCTATCCCAGATAACTCTTAATCACGTCTAGTGAAGCGAGCGGGATAATTACTTTTTCATACTGCAGCAAATCGCGGATGTTCAGATAATTCGCCTGCAGAAGCTTGGAATTATCCAGGTTGCGTCCGGATTTGATGACGTTTGTATACGTTTCACTTTTATCGGGCACCAGCACGAGCGTGCGCGCGTCCCCTGTCAGGGCTTTCAGTGCTTTGGAAAATAAACTCGCTTTAGGTTCAGCCAGAGCCAGGTCGCTCACCAATACCAAACCGTTCTCCATCGCCTTCACGGTCAGCGCGGAGCGCAGTGCTGCCCGGCGCATTTTCCGGGGCATCTCCTGGGTGTAGTCGCGCGGTTTCGGCGTATGGACGCGGCCGCCGCCAACCCATTGGGCGGAAATCCGGCTGCCCTGGCGGGCGCGTCCGGTACCCTTTTGGCGCCAGGGTTTGGCGCCGCCGCCGGCAACTTCGCTGCGGCGTTTGGTGCTGTGCGTTCCAAGGCGGGCATTCGCCATCTGGCGCAGGTAAGCCTGGTGCATCAAATCCACATTCACTTTTGCCGCGAAAATTTCATCGGGCAATTCAACCGTGCTGGATTTTTCTCCTTGTAAGTTAAAAACATCTGCTTTCATGATAGCTTTCTCCATTTATCACAAGCCGGCTACTGCTTGCGAGCCTCTTTGATGATTACGGTTCCACCTTTAGGGCCCGGAACAGAGCCGTGCACTGCGATCAAATTGCGCTCGGCGTCTACCAACGCGACGCGCACATTTGAGGAAGTGACCTGAACATTGCCCATGTGGCCAGGACCACGCTTTCCTTTGAAGACGCGCCCGGGGGTCGTCGTCGCCCCGGAAGAGCCGGGGGAACGCTGCCGGTCAGACTGACCATGCGTGCGCGGACCGCCGCGAAAGCCGTGCCGCTTCATCGCGCCGGCAAAGCCCTTGCCTTTGCTGACCCCGATGACATCCACATGCTCGCCTTCCGCGAATACGGAAGCGTCGAGTTTGTCGCCCGCGTTGATTCCATCCAGTTTTTTGGTGCGGAATTCGCGCAGCACGCGAACAGGCGGCAGGTCGTTGACTTTCAGGTGTCCCAGGTGCGCTTTCGTCAAACGCTTGGGTTTCACCTCGCCAAAAGCCAGCTGCACAGCGTTGTAACCGTCTGTTTCCGCGGTCTTCACCTGGGAAACAAAACAAGGCCCAGCTTCGAGTAAAGTCACCGGCACAGCCGCGCCGTTTACATCGAAGATCTGGGTCATACCGATCTTTCTTCCAATAAGCCCTTTAAACATTCTATTCTCCTGTTAAGTATCTTTCTTTGCGAGACTGTCAGCATGGGCAAGCTGCATCATCTCCGCGCAATTCAGTTAATGGACCCTGTGTAGCCTTTCTGCCCACGCGGGTGCGCATTCTTAAATTGCCTGTTCAGGTCGCCGCAAGGGCAACCTTATATTTTTACCACAACCCTGCCTTCTCTGCAAGGGTTGAAGCGGTCTTCTTTTGTAACGATTCCCTCGGCACGCTCACGCAAGCGCCCTTGGCAACCTTATATCTTGATTTCGATATCCACGCCCGCGGGCAGATTCAAACGCATCAGCATATCAATTGTCTTGGAATCGGGTTCCAGAACGTCGATAAGGCGGTTATGCGTCCGGATCTCAAAGTGCTCCTGCGAATCTTTATCAATGAAAGTGGAGCGGCGCACGGTATAGCGTTCGAGCCGGGTCGGCAGCGGGATCGGGCCAAGAACTTTGGCGCCGCTGCGTTCCGCCGTCTCCACAATCCGTTTGGCGGACTGGTCAAGAATGCGGTGATCGTATGCTTTCAATCGAATTCTTATCTTTTGTTTTGCCATAATCTTCCTAATCAATTCCTAAGTTGTTGCTTTCGCTATTTCCACCCGCGCCGAAGCGCTGGTTTCCTTCAATCTGAACGGCTGCCCTTTTTTACGCTAGTTCAGTCCCAAAATCTTTTTGCGCATGCTCTCAGAAACCTGCGCGTAGCGCGTGAACTCCATGGTAAAGACCCCGCGCCCCTGGGTGGCGGAGCGCAGTTCCGTCGCGTACCCGAACATTTCCGAGAGAGGAATCTCCGCGTGAATCATCTGCGCGTTGCCAAACTGAGGTTCCATGCCCAAAATATTCCCGGCGCGCGCGTTTACCTGGCCGATAATATCCCCGGTATATTCTTCGGGAACCGTGATTTCAACTTTCATAATTGGCTCCAGAAGGATAGGCGCGGCTTTTTCGGAAGCCTCACGGAAGGCAAAAATCGCTGCCATGCGAAACGCCATTTCGCTGGAGTCCACCTCGTGAAAGGAGCCGTCTGTCAGGGAGACCTTAAAATCAGTCATCGGGAAGCCTGCCAGCGGTCCGCTTTCGGCCGCTTCGCGAATGCCCTTTTCGATGGCGGGGATGTATTCTTTGGGAATGCTCCCGCCGCGGATAAGGTTCTCAAAGGTTATCCCGGTGCCGCTCTCCTGCGGTTCCAGGTTAATCACCACGTGGCCGTACTGACCATGCCCGCCGGTCTGCTTGGTGTATTTATAATTGACGTCCATAACCGGTCGGGTCACTGCCTCGCGGTAAGCCACTCTTGGCTTGCCAACATTTGCCTGTACCTTAAACTCCCTCAGCAAACGGTTTACCAACACGTCCAGATGAAGCTCACCCATGCCGGATATCACGGTCTGACCGGTGTTCTCATCCTGACGAATCTTAAATGTCGGGTCTTCTTCGGCCAGTTTTACCAGCGAATCAGACATTTTTTCCTGGTCGGCTTTGGTTTTTGGCTCGATTGCCACGGAAATAACTGGCTCGGGGAAGTTGATGCTCTCCAGAACCACCGGCGCGGATGCGTCGCTGAGGGTATCTCCGGTAAAGCTGAACTTGAGTCCCAGGATAGCGCCGATATCACCGGCTTCCAATTCTTCAATATCCTCACGGCGGTCCGCGTACATGCGCAGCAGGCGGCCAATGCGTTCTTTTTTGGCTTTGGACGAGTTATAGACAGCCTCGCCCTGCTTCACCTTGCCGGAATACACGCGCAGGTATGCCAACCGCCCCATATAGGGGTCGGTAACAATCTTAAATACGAGCGCGGAAAGAGGTTCATGCGCGTCCGCGTGGCGTAAAACCGTACTGTTATCCCGCAGCAGCGTCGCGTTTACGGGAGGGATGTCCAGGGGGGAAGGCAGGTAATCCACCACAGCGTCCAGCAGTGGCTGAACGCCCTTATTACGCAGGCTCGTCCCGCAAAAAACAGGGGTCACCCGCGCCTCAAGCACGCCCTTGCGCAGGGCGGCTTTCAGCTCCGCGAGGCTGATTGCTTTCCCTTCCACAAATTTTTCAATCAGCCCGTCGTCCAACTCAGCAATTTTTTCCACCAGTTGGGCGCGTTTGCGGGCAGCTTTTTCGCGATATTCCTCGGGGATTGGCGCGACGCGCGTCCCTTTATCGCCGTTATCTTCAAAGAAAACCGCTTCCTGTTCCAATAAATTGATGACGCCAGAAAAGGCGGCTTCCTCGCCAATCGGAATTTGCATCGCGAGCGTATTCGCCCCCAGGCGGCGGTGAATGCTTTCAATCGTGCGTGAGTAAGACGCCCCAACCCGGTCCATCTTATTGGCGAAACAAATCCGGGGCACCTGGTAGCGGTCTGCCTGCCGCCAGACAGTCTCGCTTTGCGGTTCAACCCCTTGCACGGCGTCAAAGACGACCACGCCCCCGTCCAGCACCCGCAAAGAGCGCTGCACTTCAGCCGTAAAGTCTATATGCCCGGGGGTGTCAATCAGATTGATGCGGTAACCTTTCCATTCCGCGGTCACCGCGGCCGAAACAATCGTGATGCCGCGTTCGCGTTCCTGGGCCATCCAATCGGTGACGGTTGTGCCGTCATCGACATTACCCAGGCGGTAGGTTTTACCGGTATAGTAAAGAATCCACTCAATAGTCGTGGTTTTACCAGCGTCAATATGGGCAATAATGCCAATATTCCGGTACTTCTCGAGCGGAAAGTCTTCCATTAAAAAAACCTGTATTATGCTTACCCGGAATTACATGCGGAAGTGGGAGAACGCGCGGTTGGCTTCCGCCATCTTGTGCGTTTCTTCCTTGCGGCGGATTGATGCGCCCTGGTTTTCAGCCGCGTCCATCAGTTCGCCCGCCAGCTTCTCGGAATAAGACTTTCCAGAACGGGCGCGGGACGCGCTGATAATCCAACGCATGGCCAGAGTCAGCCGGCGCTCGGGAGAAACCTCCATAGGCACCTGGTAAGTCGCGCCGCCAACACGGCGGGGGCGGACTTCCATGAGCGGGCTGACGTTCTTGAGCGCCTGCTCAAAAACTTCCACGCCGTCTTTACCGGTTTTCGCCGCAATCATATCGATAGCGTCGTAAACAAGGCTGGTCACGGTGCTTTTCTTGCCGTTCAACATAATGCGGTTAATCATCATCTGGATATGGGTGTTGTTGTAACGCACATCCGGCAGGACTTCCCGTTTTTCTGGTTTGATTCTTCTTGACATAATTGCTCCTCAATCAAATACAAGCAAGACAAGCGCGTTCATCAGGTGAACGCGTCTGTCTTTGCCACAAAGCCTCCGGGTTACTTACCGCGTTTGGCGCCGTATTTTGAGCGGGCGCGTTTGCGGTCCGCCACGCCAGTCGTATCCAAGGTGCCGCGTACGATGTGATAACGCACGCCAGGCAAGTCTTTAACCCTGCCTCCACGCACAAGCACCACCGAGTGCTCCTGCAGCTGGTGCCCCTCACCGGGTATGTACGCCGTCACTTCCATTCCGTTGGAAAGGCGCACACGGGCGATTTTCCGCAAGGCGGAATTCGGTTTCTTCGGGGTCATCGTGCGCACAATGGTGCACACGCCGCGCTTTTGCGGGGCGCCCTTCGGTTGGCGAGTCCGGCGCTGCTTCTCTGAATTCAATGTGAACTGCAGAGCAGGGCTTTTGCTCTTCTGGTGTTTGGTCTTCCGACCCTTGCGAACTAATTGATTAATTGTTGGCACTTTGCCTCCATCTAAAAATAAAAACTCACCAATTATTCATCAATCAAGGCCATCAAAACTGCGGATGGCCTCCTAGTCTGATACTTATTGCCTGGCGTGGCAAACCTGACTCTGCCAGGCAAAGCGAAAAATTATTCTATCATGTCCCGATACGTGAGTCAAGCAATCCGGTCGGCAGGGGTCCGGTGCGGCGGTCACTCTCTTTGCCGTAGCTCACAATCTCACCGTCTTCCATGATGGATTCGACTGCCAGACCCAGGCTTTGCAGCTCTTTGACCAACACCTTAAACGCCGCGGGAGTGCCCGGAGCTTCAATCGGCTTGTTGGTCACTATCGCCTGATAGGTGGATTCCCGACCGACCACATCATCGGATTTCACGGTCAGCATTTCCTGCAGGGTATGCGCCGCGCCGTAGGCTTCCAGCGCCCAAACTTCCATTTCGCCAAAGCGCTGACCGCCAAATTGCGCCTTCCCGCCCAGAGGCTGCTGCGTCACCAGGCTGTATGGACCCGTCGCGCGGGCGTGGACCTTATCCTCCACCAAATGGTGCAGCTTCATGAAAGACATATAACCGACCGTCACGGGTTGGTCGTAGCGCTCGCCTGTTTTACCGTCGCGCAAAACCTGCTTGCCGATGATTGGCATCGGGTCGCCTGTTTCCAACATAATTTTCTGCGCTTCTTTTTGCAAATCATCCAGGCTCAGATTCTGGTCCAGTTCTTTCCCAAGCGACCTAGCCCAAAGCTGCAGACAGGCGCGCACAGCGCGTTCGTCCTGGGCGTTGCGTTCGCCAACCGGGATATGATCCTCCGGGAAAGCCGTAATTTCGGCAGGGTCATACCCTTCGGCTTTCAGCCATTCAAAGAGCGCGGTGCGGCGCGCGAACAAGCGATTCCCCATCAGTTCGTGGACGTCAATGCCGGTATCCGCCAGTTTGTTCGCCAGATAAATCAGGCTGACTTCCTCTTCATCCTTGAGGTCCTCCGCGGAATAGGCGTTCACGCTGTTAAGCCATTCCCAGGCTTTCTCGCCGGTCACGCGCCAGGCTTCATTAATCATCCAGGCGCGCGCCAGTTCGGCTTCAATTTCGTCCTCACTCGCCCCGTCAAAAACCGGCGTAATGGCACGGAAACCGAGGCTTTCTGCCGCCCAACCCAGGTGCGTTTCAAGCACCTGACCAATATTCATACGCCCGGGAATACCCAGCGGATTCAGGATAATGTCCACCGGGCGGCCGTCTTCCAGGAAAGGCATATTCTCAACCGGCACAACCATCGAGACCACACCCTTGTTTCCGTGGCGCCCCGCCATCTTATCGCCAGCCATTACCTTGCGGCGCTGGGCAACAGATACGCGCACCATCTTATCAACCCCCGCGGAAAGGTCCGCGTTTTCTTCACGCGTGAATACCTTAACATCCACAACAATCCCACGTTCGCCGTGCGGCATCTTGAGAGAGGTGTCTTTCACGTCGCGCGATTTCTCCCCAAAGATTGCGCGCAGCAAGCGCTCTTCCGGGGTCAGCTCTTTCTCGCCCTTGGGGGTTATTTTTCCAACCAGGATGGTTTCCGGCCCGACTTCAGCGCCGATCCGGATGATACCGCTCTCATCCAGGTTGCGGATGGCTTCATCACCGACGTTGGGGATTTCGCGGGTGATTTCTTCCGGTCCCAACTTGGTATCCCGCGCTTCCACCTCGTACTTTTCAATGTGCACGCTGGTGTAGCGGTCTTCTTCGACGAGGCGTTCAGAAATCAGGATGGCGTCTTCAAAATTATAACCTTCCCAGGCTACGAAAGCCGCCAAAACGTTTTGTCCAAGCGCCAGCTTTCCATCTTCCGTGGAAGAGGAATCAACAATCACATCACCTTTACGCACGATTTGGCCCTTGTTTACTGCCGGGCGCTGGTCTATACAGGTGGATTGATTGGAACGCTGATATTTGCGCAGGTTGTGTTCGCGCAAACTGCCGTCTGCTTGGCGAAGCACAAGCTTGTCGCCAGTGACCTGAATCACTTCGGCGTCTTCTTCCGCGATAACCACCTGCCCGGAGTCTGCCACAGCGGCTTCTTCCATTCCGGTAGAAACAATCGGAACTTCCGGACGCAGCAGCGGCACGGCCTGTGTCTGCATGTTGGAGCCCATCAAGGCGCGGTTGGCATCGTCATGCTCCAGGAAAGGAATCAACGCAGCGCTGATGCCCACCACCTGATTCGGAGCCACATCCATGTAATCGATGTACTCATAGTCGTAAATCGCGAAGGTGGAATGGAAGCGGCAGGAATTGCGGTGCAAAAACTCGTTGTATTCGTTCAACGGCGCGTTCGCCTGCGCGATAACGTACTTATCTTCCGCGTCGGCGGAGAGATATACATATTCATCCGTAACAAACGGGCGCACCCAGACTTCTTTCAAACCGAGGGTGCTGATTTTGGCTGCCATTTCGGGGGTCACGCGGGTTTCAGCCTTAAAAAGCACTTCTTTGGTGACCGGGTCTTCGATGTCTTTCCGTAATAAATGGTCTACCAGCTTGGGGTCAGACCCGTCAAGATAGTGGCGCACCTTGCGGTACGGGGTCTCGATAAAGCCGAATTCGTTCACGGTCGCGTAAGCCGCCAGGCGGCCAATCAAGCCGATATTCGGGCCTTCGGGGGTTTCAATCGGGCAGATACGGCCGTAGTGAGAGAAGTGCACATCCCGCACATCAAAGCCAGCGCGTTCACGGCGCAAACCACCCGGACCGAGCGCCGAAACGGTGCGTTTGTGACGCAGCTCACTCAACGGATTTGTCTCTTCCATAAACTGTGAAAGCTGGCTGGAGCCAAAAAATTCGCGCAGCGAAGCCACCAGCGGGCGGATATTCACCAGGCTGACCGGTGAGAGAGTGCCCCCTTGGTCCCGGATGGACATACGTTCCTTAATCACGCGTTCCATGCGGCGCAGGCCAACCCGCAGTTTATTCTGAATCAGTTCGCCTACGGTCTTCACGCGGCGGTTGCCAAGGTGGTCAATATCATCCGCGAACGCGGCGCCGGTATTGATTTGAATCATATGACGGACGAGGCGAACAATATCGTATTTGGTAATCATCCTGTGCGAAACAGGGATAATGTCCATCAGGTCCAACTTTTGGTTGAGTTTATAACGCCCGACGCGTTCAAGGTCATAATGTCGCGGATCAAACAATTGTTCCACCAGGTGATTGCGCGCGTTTTCGAGTGTGGGCGGCTCGCCAGGGCGAAGTTTCTTAAAAAGTTCAATCAGCGCGGCTTCGGAGATGCTCAACCCGCTGGTGAGGTCGTAGACCGGTTCTTCCTCAAACGCGGTCTCGATGAAGTGATGCTCGGGATGGGTATCCACATCCCTGAAAAGCTCCATAATCTCTTCATCGCTGCCTGTTTTCAGCGGAGAATCGGGCATGCCGTCGTCCACTGCTGCCAGCGCGCGCAGAAATACCGTAATCGGCACTGTGCGCTTGCGGTTAAACTTAAGGAAGATGCTGTCGTTTTTGCGGGTTTCAAACTCCATCCAGGCGCCGCGGTCCGGAATCAGTTTGGCGGTTGCCAGTTCGCGCGCGGTGGCCCGGTCTACCTCTGCCTCAAAATAAACACCCGGAGATCGGATAAGCTGAGAAACCACAACGCGTTCCGTGCCGTTGATGATGAACGTCCCTTTAGGGGTCATTTCCGGAAAATCGCCCAGGAAAATGTCCTGCTTGACCTTATCGCTGATATCGTTGGCTTCCAGCAGTACAGACACATACAGCGGGCAGGCGTAAGTCAGGTCGCGTTCAAGGCACTCTTCGATTGTATTCTTAGGCGAATCAAACCAAAACTTGAGACCAAACTCCCGGGAGATGGGGGTTTCGCTCGGGAAATGCAAGCGAAGGTCATTCGTGTATGAAACAATGGGGGAAACTTCGTTGAAAAGGCTCTTCAGACCCTCATCCTTGAGGCGTTGGAAAGAATCCAATTGGACCTGGATGAGTTGCGGCAGCTCTAACCCGACCGGGATGCGAGCGTACGTTTTTGGAGGCATCAAATCAGTCATTCACTTCTCCTAAACATTAAACGCGTGGGCACACAAAGGTAACCACGCCAGAAACATATCAAAGCGCAATTTTTCAGTATATTGCAAATTATCTCTTGAGTCAATCCTAATATCAGCGCAAGAAATGAATATATTACCACAACTGATTAGTCAAGGCAAGCCGCGTTGGTTCTTCCTTTCCAGGGGCGATATCCTTCCCACTTCCAGGATTTTATCCCTGAACTTGCATTTGGAAAATATTTGGTTTTACTGTATAATACTTTTTTGCGCATATAACGCATTATTTTTTGCCGGGAACGGAGGTGATAGCTGATGGCAAGTGTAACATTAAGATCCAATGAATCCCAGGATTCGTTGTTGAAACGCTTTCGTAAGAAGGTCGTTAAGAGCGGTGTGCTCAGCACCGTGCGCCGAAAACGCTGGTTCATCTCCAAGAGTGAACAACGTCGTATGGATAAGAAAAAGGCTATTCGCCGCTCTTACCGGAAATCGTACGAAGCGTAGCCAACGCTGGAAAGAGGTTTTATGGCAAAAGAAGAAGAGAAGATTACCGTCGACGGGACTATTATTGAAGCCCTGCCAGGCACTCAGTTCCGGGTGCGGCTGGAAAACGGCCACGAAGTGATGGCCTACCTTTCCGGTCGAATGCGCCGATATTACATCCGGATCCTACTGGGTGATGCTGTCCGGGTGGAAATGTCTCCGTATGACCTCGAGCGCGGGCGCATTGTTTACCGCCAGCGCCGCCCGGGATCTTCTGACCTGCAAGAATTCTAAACTTGCGCCCCTTTCAGCCCCTGATTTTTGGGGGCTGTTTTTTTCACGCCGCATGCCCGCTGTGCCTGTATGATGCCTGCCGCCATCCCTGACGCGTTTTTTCACATCCGCCGCCTGAATCCCAAACGCGACCTGAACGACGTTGCCAACCTGATTGAAGATGCCTTTTCCTTGAAAGGTGATCCGGAAGGCGCCTGGGTTCTGCGCCAAATGCGCGCTTACGCCGCCCGTGCCAATTCTTACCCCGAATTCCTCGAGCTCCCCGGCGCCCCAGACGGCTTTGTCTGGGAAGAAAACGGAAAAATCATCGCCAATATCAGCCTGGTCAACTATTCCCAGACGGATAAACAGATTGTATTGGTTGCCAACGTCGCCGTCGCTCAGGATTTCCGCCGGCGGGGCATTGCCAGCGCGCTCACCCGGCACGCCTTGCGTTTTATCAGCCAGCGTCCTCGCGCGGAAGTCTGGCTGCAAGTCCGTTCCGATAACCAGGCCGCAATTCAGTTGTATTCCGCGTTTGCCTTCGAGTTTGTCCACGCGCTCTCTCAATGGCGCTGGGAACCTGCCCGGCTTTTTCCAGGCAGAACCTCAGTAAGCCTCTCAGAGGAACCGCGGGTCGGTGCCCGCAAAATCAGGGACTGGAAATTCCAGAAAGCCTGGCTGGCGCAAAACTACCCCGCGCAGACCCGCTGGTATCTCAACGCGAACCCGGACTATTTCTCTCCATGGGCTTTCCTGATGCCTCCTGCCTGGCAAACGCTGCCAGCGCTCAGGCATTTGGCGCTGCGAGAGACTGAGGAGCTCCTGGGCGTGCTCACCTGGCAAAAAACCAGCTTGTCAGCGGATCAGCTTTGGCTGGCGCTGCCAGACAACCAACACGAAGACGCGCGCGCGGCGGCGCTCCTTCAGGCGCTGCAGGAGAAGATGCAACCAACCCGCCCGCTCTTGCTGGAGTATCCGCGCGGGAAGGCTCAACCTGGAATTCAAAGCGCTGGTTTTACGCTCGCGCGCAACCTGGACTGGATGAAGCTGAAAAGCCCCCTCTGACCCCCACGAACCAATCACAAGCAAACGACTGCCCGTTTCAACAGGCAGCCGTTTGTTTTATCTACAGCTCTTCGTCGACAATCGTCTCGATGAGGTCCAGGAATTCCTGCCACTCTTCCTTGAAGAAATGCAGGGTCACGTTATTCAATTCAAGATGATAGGTTGATTCATTGTCTGGCTCATCCGCGCGCCAGGCGAGATAATTCTCGGTTTCAGCAATCGTAGTGGTGATTGGTTCCTTCTCGTTATCCATGTTAAGCTCCTTCTGTGTTCTTAGCGCTATTATCTCATTAAGCACTGTCCTGATGCAAGCTCAGGGCTTATTCACAGCCTACTCCTTTTCATCCGGATTTCCCAGTGGATTTGTTTTTGCTGTCCTTTTTTTTGAAACCAAATTCGCCGCGTTGGTCCGCAGTTGATTAATCCACAGCGGGATTTTCATTTTGAGGTATTGGAGAACCCGCGAAATCGCCGGGGTTTTTCGGCCGCTGCTGTACGAAATCCCCTCCCAGGGATCCAGGTCCAAAAGTTTGTGAATAACATAATGGCTGAAGAGCTTCACCGTGGCAAAGACGGGCGCCGCCACGATGATGCCGATGATACCCAGCAGTTGGGAGGCAATCAAGGCGGTGATCAGCACGGCGGCTGGGTGCACCTTGAGAGCTTTTCCCATCACCTTGGGAGTCATCACATTATCCAGGATGTTGTCGATGATCAGCGCCGCCCCCACAACGACAGCCGTATACACCAGCGGCTGCGCGCCAAAGGGCGTTGGTCGGGTAATCAGAGCGACACTGGCAAACGCAATCCAGCTCACCCAGGCGCCAATGTAGGGCACGAAACGGCCAAAGCCGGCTATAAGCGCCAAACCCAAAGAGTAGGGCAGCTGCAGCCCACTCAGGAGGATAGAAAAAACCAGAATGGCCGTGCCGACTACCAGGAATTCCCCGCGGATAAATGCGTTCCAGATGGCATTGACTTCCTGACCCATGCGTTGAAAGTCCGCCTCATAGCCGCGCAATTTGATGCTGATTTTCTGTTTTTTGACCCCATCCGTTTCAGACGTAACAAAGAACGAAATCAGGTACATCATAAACAAACGGAAGACCAGGTTCGCGCCGCCAGAAAGGAGCTTGCCTATCAAACTGCCAGCCTGACCCAGAAGGGGCTGCACCCGTTCCAACAACAGGTCGCTCAGATAAGTCGCGGTAAGCTGCGGGATGACAAATTTGAAAGGCCCCAGAGCAAATTCCTGATTGGACCATTGTTCCAGGTTGTTCGCAAGGAGCTTTAACGCGCCGCTTAAGAGGGTTATCAGATTTTGGAGCTGCCCAAAAAGCGTTATCCCGCCCCAGGTGAGCAAACCCAACAAAATGAGCGCCATCAATACATAAACCAGGGCGGTCGCCAGGCGCCAACTTAGTTTCAGGCGCTTCTGAAAGAAGGTTATAAGCGGGGAAAACAAAAAGGAAATCATAAAAGCTGCCAGGATCAGGCTGAGATAATCCTGCAGCTTAATAATCAAGCCGAAGATAATCAGGATTCCGGCAAAGCTGACTGCCAGTTTAGTGGTCCTCGACCAGCGCGGTGAGCCTGTTTTTTCTGGCTCGCCCGAGGGGTCAGCTTGCGCGAGTTCGGAGGGTTTTTGTTCCGTCATATATCAATTTTAACTGCAAGCAGATGAATTTGCAAAAGAATTTGATTTATTTTATGACAAACTTGAATGTTAAAGACACTTCAGCAACATTATCATTTGAACCAATGAAGTCCGTTCAGCAAGATAAATTATTGACATGATACAGAGAAGAGAAAACCGCGCGAGGGCGTGTTTGAAGGTAAAATCAAACCATACGATTGAAAGAGGTCGTTCTTATGAAATATCGTCCCTTTGGAAAACTGGATTGGCAAGCCTCCGCGCTCGGGTTCGGCTGCATGCGTTTGCCCACGCTCGGAGATGACAGCGGCGCGATTGATGAAACCCTGGCTGTGCCCATGCTCCACCGCGCGATAGACGCCGGCGTCAATTACATCGATACAGCCTGGGCTTATCACCGCGAACAGAGCGAAGTCTTCGTCGGCAAGGCGCTCTCAGGCGGCTACCGCGAAAGAGTCCATTTGGCGACCAAACTGCCCTCCTGGCTGATTACCACCCGCGCGGATATGGACCGCTTTTTGGATACCCAGTTGGAACGCCTCCAAACCGACCACCTCGATTTTTATCTGCTGCACACCCTGAACGCCCGCTTCTGGCAAAACTATAAAGACCTGAATGTTTTTGACTGGGCAGAGCGGAAAATGGCGGAGGGCAAATTCCGATACCTCGGTTTTTCCTTCCACGATACCTACGAGGTCTTCGAAGATATCTTGAACGGCTACGACAACTGGACTTTCTGTCAGATTCAGTACAACTACATGGATATCAACTACCAGGCTGGTCAGAAAGGTTTGCACGCCGCGGCCGATAAAGGTCTGGCGGTGATTGTGATGGAGCCGCTGCGCGGCGGCAGGCTCGCCAAAAATCCGCCGCCCCCCGCTGTCGCGCAGGTCTTCGCGCGCTCCAACAGAGACTGGACGCCCGCGAACTGGGCGCTGCAGTGGGTCTGGAACCAGCCCGAGGTCTCGCTTTTGCTTTCGGGGATGAGCACTATGGAGCAGGTCGAACAAAACCTGGTGAGCGCGGATAACTCCAACCCGGGCAGCCTCACGCGCGAAGACCTGGCAGTCATAGACCAGGCGCGCCAGGCCCGGGAGTCCCTCGCGCCGGTGCCTTGCACCCACTGTGAATACTGCCTGCCCTGCCCCAGCGGGGTAGCCATACCCTCCGTGTTTGAAATTTATAACACCGCGCTCATGTACGACGAACGCCAGCGGGGTCAAAATGCCTATAAAAATGACATCCCTGATGAAAACAAAGCCGATTGCTGCGTGGAATGCGGCACCTGCGAAACGCTTTGCCCCCAGCATATTGAAATCATCGCATGGCTGAAGAAATCCCACGCCTACCTGACCCAAACCGGGGAGTAACCGCCTCCGCGGGGGCTGCCCAAATCGCAAGCCAACCTTCCGGAACAGCCGGAAAAGAGCGCGTCTTGTTCGTGGTTTTTGCCTGCGCGGCTGCCCTCCTGGGCGCGGTTGTGTTTATTCTCGCGCCGGCCGGTTTTTGGTCAAAGCTCAGCGCCTTGGGCTATTCCGTCTGCCACCAAATCCCGGAGCGTTCGTTTTTTGTGCACACGCATCAATTTCCTCTCTGCGCGCGGTGTACGGGGATGTACCTCGGCGCACTGCTCAGTCTTGGCTGGCATTTCCTCCGCGGCAGGCGAAATCAATTTCCACCCTTGGCCTTGCTGCTCACGTTGAGCCTGATATTTCTGGCTTTCGCGCTGGACGGGTTAAATTCGCTCAGGCAAGTCTGGCTGCCTACGCCCGCTCTCTATCACACCACGAATTTGATTCGGCTCATTACCGGTTTTGGCGCCGGGATTTGCATCGGCACGGTGCTCGGGACGGTTTTCAACCAGGCCGTCTGGTCCAACCCCCAACCAGGCGCCGCCCTGGATACGCTCCCGCGTTTGCTCGCCCTCTTGGGCGCGGCCGCGCTGCTGGGCTGGGCGGTTTATTCCGGACCGGATTGGCTCAAAGCGCCGCTGGCTGTGCTCTCCGGCGCGGCGGTGCCTGTGGTTCTCGCGTTTGCGTATACGGTGCTCCTGGTGATGCTGTTAGGGCGCGCCAACACGTATCAGAGCTGGCAGCAACTGCGCCTGCCCCTGTCGCTCGGCTTATGCGCCGCGCTGCTCCAAATCCTGATTATGTCGCTCCTGCGCCTGTGGCTGACGGGCAGTTGGGCGGCAATACCCCTCTGATTTTCTGATTCAACAGCCAACATGTGCAATGAAGGAATCCGTCCGTCAGCAACCCCGCTAACTACAGGTGAACGAATGGGTATTGGAGGCTGCCGGTGAGGCAAAGACGCGCTGTGTCAAAGAGATTGTCATGGGATGGCAAGCCCCTCTGATTATCTACTGCAATAATGGTTCTGTGGGGCTATAATACCATTGAATATTAAGGCTCTAATTAAAACGAAGGAAAAATATGGGAACGGCAATTTCTGGTATTTTGGGAGCTTTCGGGCTCTCAGCGTCAGCTGGTCTGAACGCCTATATTCCATTGCTGATTGTGTCGTTGCTGGCAAAGTTTACGGACCTCATCAAGCTTTCCAGACCGTGGGATGCGCTCACCAGTTGGTGGACAATTGGCGTGCTGGCAGTTCTGGTCTTGGTGGAAGCCGTAGCCGATAAAGTGCCCGCGGTCAATCACGTCAACAACGCTATCCAAACTTTTATCCGTCCGACCGCTGGCGCGATAGTCTTTGCCGCCAGCGCCGGCTCCGTCACGGAAATCAGCCCGGTGCTCTCGCTCATTTGCGGCTTGTTAGTGGCCGGCACAGTGCACACGGTCAAATCCGCGGCGGTGCGCCCGCTCATCACGGCAACAACTGCTGGCACGGGTGGTCCTATCGTCAGCACAGTCGAGGACGTCGTCGCGGCGTTGATATCGGTGCTCTCAATCGTCCTGCCCATCCTGATGTTAATTGTGCTTGTTCTGCTCATCTGGGCATTGGTTTCGCTCATTCATAGTCTCAAAAAACCCACGCGGGAATATAATTAGTTATCAAAAAGAAAGGATACATTATGACTACACACACTCAGCTTCCCCAACCCACCGCCACCTCTCCCTGGTCCGTTGTCAGTCTGATCAGTGGTATTTCCAGCTATTTCGTTCTTCCCTTTTTGGGAGGCATCATCGCGCTCATCACCGGCTACGTTGCCAGACGGGATATTAATAACAGCGGCGGGGCGCTAAGCGGCAAAGGCATGGCAACCGCTGGTTTATGGCTCGGTTGGATTAATATTGCCCTGTTCGCGCTGGCGTCACTCCTGATCATCTTGCTGGTAATTGGCCTCCTCAGCGGCATGGTCAACTCCGGATCGTTTTCGGATTGGCTCCACAGCTTCGGCTATTAATCCTGGTCAGGGTTTCGAAACGCCTCAAGTTCAGCCTTCCCAAACGGAAGGCTTTTCTCATTAAACAATCGGATTACTTCCCCCAGCGCCTGCCAGCACCGCGCTCGCGTGCACTGGTCTAAACGCAGCTCTGCGAACTCGTCCTGGTCCAGAAGCTCCATACTCCCATCCGGGTATACCAACAAATCCAGCGCCAGGTCGCGCCAGCGGATTTCATCGCTCAGAAAATTCGCCGGCATGCAGATGTTGCAATACCAGGCCTTCACCCGGGGGCTGTCTTGCTCGTAAACTTGCAGCAGGTTGTACCAATCCTGTTCCGAGTACCATTCCAGGGCATGGTCGCCCCGGCAGAATTGCAGCCTGCCAACGGAAACACACGCGATGTTAAACACCCCCTCCACAAGCCGCGTTCCATTCTGTTCCCGTATCAGCCGGGCGGGATACGCGAAGACCGGTTCGCCCCGCGCGTCCAATTTTGAAATCCGCATCACGCGCGCGCTGGCAGTCATTCGACCTCCAGGCAGCTCAGCTTATCGGAGGGGAACGCCACCTTCATCTCCGCGCCAACCTCCAGGGGCATCTCCGTCTGGATAAGCAGCGGATATTCGCCCGCGCGCAGCTCGGATTGGTAGTTCTCCCCCATGAACAGGCTGTCTTGCACGCGCGCCGGGAACTGATTTTCGCGCTCACTTTGTCCGGAGAGCACCTGCGCGTCTCGCGGGCGTAGCAAAAGCCGCACCTCCCTGCCAATTTCCCATTCCTGAAAACAAGCGTCAACCCGAAAGGTTCCCAGCGCTGTGTTCACGCGCAGGGGTGCCAACCCCGCAACCACCCCGGGAATCAGGTTGCCCAGCCCCAAAAAACCTGCCGCCCAGGCATTCACCGGTCGCTCAAAAAGCTCAGCGGCTGTGCCAGCCTGCGCGATTCGGCCTTTGCCCAAAAGCATCAGGGTGTCGGCGAGGCCAAACGCTTCTTCCCGGTCGTGGGTTACATAAATCGCGGTTTTGCGGCTGTCGTGCAATATGCGCCGCAGTTCCCCGATAAGCTGTTTGCGCAGGGCGTGGTCCAAAGCCCCCAGCGGCTCATCCAGCATCAAAAGGCGCGGGTCTGGCGCCAGCGCCCGGGCAAGCGCCACGCGCTGCTGTTCCCCTCCTGAAAGCTCGGTGACCGTCCTGTCCGCGAATCCTTCCATGCGCACCATCGCCAGCGCGGAGCGCGAGCGCGCCCGCACCTCCGCACGGGGTAAACCCAACATGCGCAGTCCGAAGCCCACATTCTCTTGCACGCTGCGGTGTGGAAAGAGCGCGTAATCCTGAAACATTAACCCAAAGCCGCGTTTATGCGCCGGCATACGGCTGATTTCCTCCCCGTCCCACCAAAGCGTCCCGCTTTCCGCCTCTTCCAGCCCCGCGATGACGCGCAGGAGCGTGCTCTTGCCGCTGCCGGATTCCCCCAGCAGGCAGACGGTCTCACCTTCCCGGACAGAAAAAGAAATGCCTTCCAGAAGGGGTTTTCCTTCATAGCTTTTGGTGATATCCCTGATTTCCAACATCAGAACAGTTCCTCTCCGGGCAGGCGCGCTTTTTCAATGATCAGGCTGCCGAACGCGCATACCAGCAGCAAGATCGTGGACATCGCCAGCGCCTGGCCGTAATTCAAAGCTCCCGGTTGGGAGATATATCGATAAATCGCGACGGGGATAGTCGGATTGCTGCCGGTGCTCAAAAAGCTGGAAGCGCCAAATTCTCCGAGCGAGATGGTGAAAGCAAACACCATGCTTACCAGCAGCGGGCGCAGCAGCAAAGGCAGGTCCACTTCCCGAAACACGCGCGCCCACCCAGCCCCCAATGTGCCGGCCGCCTGACGCAAAGAATCGGGAATTCCTCTTAGTGCTGGCAGCAGCGTGCGCACCACCAGGGGCAGCGCCACCAGCGCGTGCGCGAACGGAATCAGCAGCGAAAAGCTGAGCGCGTCCCACGGCGGGCGGCGGAACACAATCACAAAGCCCAGCCCGAGCGTCACCGCGCTGGCGCCCAAAGGGAGGATAAAGAGCGGCTCCAACCAGCGGCTGAGGCGCCCGGAGCAGCGGAGAGCATAGCTCGTCAGCAAACCCAACAGGTTGGCTATCAGCATGGTTGCGCCGGCATACAGCAGCGAGTTGCGTACCGCGGCAGCTGGCGGCACGTAAAATAGGGAACCACTTGGATTGTGAAACAGTTCCCGGTAATAGCGCAAAGTGAAACCTGTCTGCGCCTCGCCGCGCGCGCCGCGCTCTGCTTCAAGGCTCACCACGCTGCGGGAAACAAGGCTGAGCAGCGGCAGCAGCGTCAGCGCGGCCAAAACAAGGACAACCACCAGCGTAAAAGCCTTTTCCGCGCGTGTCTTAGGTCGGCGCAGATTGGCTCTTTCGGCGCTCAGGGCAGACTTCCCATAGCGCGGTTGGCTGAGGCGGCTGTGCAGCCAGGCGACCAGCAGCGTGAAAACCAGCTGCACGAGCGAAAGTAAACCCGCCAACGGCAGGTTGAACAGGTACAGCGCCTGGGTATAGATTTCCACTTCTAACGTGGCGAAGCGCGGGCCGCCCAGCATGAGCACCACCCCAAAACTGGTGAAATCGAACAAAAACACCAGCAGGCTCGCGCCGCCAATAGCCGGCAGAAGCAAGGGCAGGGTCACTTCCCAGAAGACGCGCCAACTGTTCGCCCCAAGTATCTGGGCGGCCTGGGTCAGTTTTCGGTCCAATCGGCTCCAGGCGCCGCCCACGATGCGGATGATTACAGAGCTGTTATAAAACACATGCGCCAGCAGAATCGCGGGCAGGCTGTCCAGCATGCGTACGGGCGGTTCGGTTAACTTAAACAGCGCCATCAGCCCCAGGTTCAGCCAACCGCGCGGTCCAAGCAGCGTGTTGAAACACACCGCCGTCACCACCGTCGGGAGGATGAAAGGCAGCAGCGCGGTCAGGCGTAATAATTTGCGGCCGGCAAACTCAAAATGAGAGAAAAGATACGCCGCGGGCAAGCCCACCAAAAGCGTGAGCAA
Source organism: Chloroflexota bacterium (assembly GCA_029556265.1). GTDB lineage: Bacteria > Chloroflexota > Anaerolineae > Anaerolineales > Anaerolineaceae > Mesolinea. The sequence continues at coordinate 44,045 of JAKQFH010000004.1, forward strand.
AACGGAAAGCAGTGCCTGCCACAGCGTAAAGGCAAACGTGTTCGCGGTCAAGCCGAGCGCGGCGCTCTGCTCCGGTCCCGCCAATGGCTTGGAGAACGCCAGGCGCAGGATGGCTGCCAGGGGCTGGTAGAAAAACACCAGCAAAAATGCCGCGGGCAGCAGCCAGAGCAAAATTTTCCACCAGAGTGTGCCGCGTTTGGCGTCCATTCAGCTCATTTTAGCATCAGGTCGGTCCAGGCGCGCAGCCAGGTATCGCGCTGCCCGGCAATGAGCCTCGGGTCGAGGCTGGCTGGCACGGCAGGTATCGCGCTCGCGCGCGCGAAGTCCTGGGGCAGTGCCGCGCCCGGCAGCACCGGGAAGACGAACATCTGCAGCGGCATATCCTCCTGAAAGGGTTTACTCAACAGGAGGTCGATAAATTTTTCCGCCAGCGCGCGCCTGGGAGTGCCTTTTAGAATGCCGGCAAACTCAATCTGGCGCCAGCAAGTCCCGTCCGCCGTAATCGCGCCGGTAGGCGATTCCTCGAGCGGCGTTTCGGCGTAAATCAGTTCCGCCGCCGGGCTGGAGGCGTACGAGACAACCATCGGCTGACTTCCCCGCCCGGATGAGCCCGAGAAGTTGGTATAGTAGGCGGTTTCCCAATCCGAAACAATGACCACATCGTTATCTTTCAGCGCCTGCCACCAGCACTGCCAGCCGTCCTCACCAAAGGCAGCCACGCTCGCCAAAAAAAAGGACAGCCCGGGCGAGGAGGTGGCCGGATTTTCGACCACAAGCAGGCCTTTGTAGATGGGCTTGGTCAGGTCTGCCAAAGATTGCGGCAGCGGCAGAGGTTTCTCCGCGAACCAGGCTTTATCGTAGTTGAGGCACACATCGCCGTAATCCACCGGCAAGGCGCGTTTCAGTGGGTCCAATTGAAAGCTGGCAGGGATTTCTGCCAAAGCGGGGGCGTCGTAGGCTTCGAACAGGTCGTTTTCCAGCGCGCGGGAGAGGAAGGTGTTGTCCAGCCCGAAAAACACATCCGCTTCCGGCGTGCCAGACAGACTGGTCAGAATCAGCCGGTTCAATGCCGCTCCGGCATCCCCACCCTTGACGAAATTGACCTTAACTTTGTTTTCAGCTTCAAACCGCGCGATTACGTCCGCGCTGACCGCGAAAGAGTCGTGTGTCATCACCGTCAGCTGGCTGGCTTCAGCGCCAGGGGTTTGTCCGCCGGGTATCTGCGCCGTGCAGGCGTTAAGGAAAACCGCCAGGAGAATTCCAGCCAGAATTGCCTTTATTTTCATGCCGCCTCCTCTTCTGTAGATATATTCACCCGGCGGCGAACCACCAGCAGCGCGCCGCGGGTGTGAGATACGCCAAATTCTTCCGCCGTGCACAGGTTGCTCACCCCGCGGGTTTGCCAGGGCAGCAGGCTTTCGCCTTTTAGCGGATAAAGCAAACCTTCTGTCCAAATGTCGTCCACCGGTCCGTTCCAGGGCAGGAGCGAAACAACATCGCCCGGCTGGCAGGCTGCCCGGAATGCCGCGCCAGCCAGGAACACTTCCGTCTCTCCATCCTCAAAACGCAGCGCGGTGCCTTGCAGGTCGGGTCGGGAAAGCAGCGCCAGGCTGCCCAAAGTATGGTCCAACCTGCCGCCCAAACCAAAGGCTATTACAATCGCGCGGTATCCTCGCGCGAGGGCTTCGTTCAGCGCCAATTCGAGATCGGTCTGGTCTTTTTGTCTGGGGAAGCGCGAAATTTCCACCCCTTGCAAGCGGCATTCTTCCAATTCCGCCGCGGAGATCGAGTCAAAATCCCCCACGAGCAGGTGCGGGGTCAATCCAAGCCCGCGCAGGTGGCGCAGCCCGCCGTCCGCGGCGATAAGAAAATCGTCGGGCATCAAACGCAGCTTGCGCGGGCTGCGTGCTTCTCCGTTGGAAAAGATTACCGCTCTCTTTTGCGCGACCATAAAAAACACCCTTCTGCCTTGAGAGGGTGCTCACAGCGCTTGCAATCCCTCCGCCGGCATTATCCGGATCAGGTTCTGCGGGTCAGAAGCTCACTGCTTCCCTCTCAGCCTGAAAAACAGGCTCCCCGTGTGCTGATATCTACACTATACCACCAAAAATCATCTCCCAGGCGGCTTGTATCGTTTTCGGGCAGCGGCCTGCCCAGGAGGAGGGGCATCCTGGTGAAAACGAAAACCCCAGGGATGATTTCGGGCAGAACGAGTCGGCGGGTCTGCCCGGCGTGCCCGCGCCGTATCCCCGGCTGCCAAAAAAGCGTCTGCCACAAAACCATGCCCCCTGAGAAACGGCCCGGGATGTTCGGCCGGGCTGTCCGGGCTCCCCAAAGCGCCTCAAGAGCGGGTCAGCCGCGTATCCGCGTATGATGCGGTATCGGCAGCCCATTTCTTGATATAATCCCTCCACAGCGCCCCGGTGTATTTCCGGGAACAATCAATACTGGATATGATAGATTAATGACCGAAAACGCCGTCAGCACAACCCCGGGTTCCCGTCTTTCCGCCCTCGCGCGCAAACTGTGGTTCCCGTTTTTCCTTCTCCTGCTCACGATTCTCACTTATGGTTTGTTAACTTACCGGCAGGGCTTTTACCTGGACGACTGGTATATCATCCTGTTCAAAGAAAAGCTGGGTAACCAGGGCTTTATGCTCTATTTCTCCCAGGACCGTCCTTTCCTCTCGTACCCGTACGTGCTGTTGATGGCTGTCTTTGGTGAGTCCGCGGTCAATTGGGCGATCTTCGCGCTGGTCATGCGCTGGGTGACCACCTGCACCTTTTGGCATCTGCTGAACAAACTCATCCCCGACCAAAAGAAGCTTTGGATTTGGGCGACTGTGCTCTTCGCGGTCTACCCAGGTTTCCGCTTCCACTGGTTCGCGATTATGTATGCCTTCGGTTACATCTTCCTGACCTTTTATTTGCTCTCGTTTTTTGCCATGGCAAAGGCTCTTGACCATACTTCCAAGCCGTGGCTTTATGGGCTTTGGACACTGCTTGGGTTGCTTTTCCTTTTAATTGGGATTGTGCCCCAGGAATATTTTTTCGGGATGGAACTTTTCCGCCCGGTTTTGTTGTATATCCTCGTCTGGCGCGCAGCCCCAGACCGGCAAAAAACAACCTGGCGCAGGGCTTTCCTGCATTGGCTGCCCTACTTTGCCGTGTTTATCGCCTTCACCGCCTACCGCATCCTGCGCAGCAGCGCCTACGCCTATCAGGTCGGAGTTTTGGATCAGCTTTCTGCCGCCCCACTGCACACCTTGCTTGGGCTGGCAAAACAAGCGGTGATTTCAGTCTCAGACGCGCTGGTGTTCTCCTGGTGGAAAGCTTTCAAGCTGGTGGCACAAAACCGCTTTTGGCCCGGCGTGATTCCGCTGCTTGCGGTCATCGTTTCCGCGCTGGCGCTCCTGCTGGTGGGGCTTTTCCCCCGTAAAGAAAACGAAACACCTCCTTTCAAAGCGCGTCAAGGCTGGCGCCTGGCGCTGGCCGGTCTGTTCCTGTGCTTTGTCGCTTTGATACCATTCTACGCCGGCGGCTTTGAAGTTTCTTCCAAATTTCCGTGGAATCGTTTCTTGCTGGCCCTCACCCCCGGCGTGGCGATATTCCTGACCGGCGCGTTGGAACAGGTCTTCCGCTCTGACCGGTTGAAGGTGGTTCTGCTCGCGCTGGTATGTTCGGTCGCCGTTGGCTCACAGTACCTTACCTCGCTGGATTTTGTAAAGAATTGGGAACGTCAGAAGGATTTCTTCTGGCAGCTCAGCTGGCGCGCTCCAGGGCTGGAACCCGGTACGACGCTGGTCACCTCCGAAATCTCATTTGGCAAATATTTCAGCGGCACCGCCCTGAACGGACCGCTCAACCTGATTTACTCCCCGAACGACAGCAGCGAAAGCATCAATAACATCGTCCTGCTGCTGGACGGACCCCAGAAAGAATACATACCCGAATACGTTCGGGGTATCCCGATAGACTACACCCTGCGCGGGCTGAAGTTCAGCGGAAACACGGACAAGCTGCTGGTTTTTTCCATGCCAGACCACAGCTGTCTGCGCATCCTCTCTCCCGGCGAGCTCCCGGATGAGGACGTCTCAGCCCGAAAACCAAGCCTGTGGGAGGGTCTGACGGACGTTTCCAACCTGCAAAGCATCGTCACCGACCCCAAAGTGCCCGCCCTGCCCCCGGAACGCTTTTTTGGCGCCGAAAACCGCGCGCAATGGTGTTATTATTTTGAGAAAGCGGATTTGGCGCGTCAGAAGCAGGATTGGGCCGCGGTCATTCAGCTTTACGATGAGGCTCTCAAACTTGACCTTGGACCCAACGGGACCTCTGAATACGTGCCGCTCCTGGAAGCGTATTTGCGCTCAGGTCAGGTGGAAAAAGCCTACCAGCTGCACAGCCAGCTCTTTGATTGGTTCCCGGGCGATAGGGCGCATTGGTGCGTGCTTTTTGAGGATGTGCTGGCGGACGAGAACCTTAGCCCGGCGGATCAGGCGCTTCTGACGGGCATGCTTACGCGTGAGGGCTGCCGCTGATTTGGAACACACAGAAACAGGCTGCCATGGAAACTGACAACACAAAACCGACCTGCTCAGTGCTCATCCCGGTCTATAACAGCGAGCGCAGTCTGCCGCTGCTGGTGGAAAGGTTGCATGCCGAGCTGCCCAAACTGTGTTCAGAATACGAAATCATCCTCGTCAACGATGACAGCCGCGACGGCAGTTGGCACGCGATTCAGGAGCTGTGCGCGGCAGACGCGCGCGTGGTTGGGATTGACCTGATGCGCAACTTCGGACAGCACAACGCCCTCCTGTGCGGCATCCGTCAGGCACGTTACGAACTCATCCTGACCATGGATGACGACCTGCAGCACCCGCCCGAAGAAGCTCACAAACTCTTCGCCAGGCTCGCGGAGGGTTTTGACGTGGTCTACGGCGCGCCAGAAGTTGAAAGGCACGGATTCTGGAGGGATTTAACCTCCCGGCTGATTAAAAAGGTGCTGCACAAGCTGATGAATATCAAAAGCGCCGCGACGGTATCGGCCTTCCGGCTCTTCCGGGCGGAGATTTCGCGGGCCTTCGCGGATTACAAGGGCGCGTCTGTTTCGATTGACGTGCTGCTCAGTTGGGGCACCACACGCTTCGCCTCCGTGACCGTGGAACACAGCGAGCGCGAACACGGGAAATCAAACTACAGCTTCAGAAAGCTCATGAACCACGCCCTGACGTTGATAACCGGCTTTAGCAACGCGCCGCTGCGTCTTGCCAGCCTGACCGGTTTTATCTTCACCATCTTTGGCATCCTTGTTTTACTCTACGTGCTCATCAGCTACATCGTGCGCGGAAGCCTGCCCGGTTTTCCGTTTTTAGCCTCCATCATCTCCATTTTCTCGGGTGTGCAGCTTTTCTCGCTGGGGATTTTTGGCGAGTATCTGGGCAGAATGTTTATCCGCACCCTGAACAAACCCGTCTATACCATCCGCCAGACGCTTCGAAACCCGCAGCAGTCTGACGTGCCGGAGCCGCAGGCATGAGCCCGGATATCTCTGGCGGTGCCCCGGCTGAGCTTTCCCCCTTGGATGAAGCCCGGTTCGGAATAAAAACCGCCCGCGCTCGCACGGTGAGCGCGCAAAATCTGCCTGCCGTATTGGATTTCTGCGAAGCCAACCAGATAAAATTTTTGATTGCCCGCTGCCCCACCACAGATATCAGCGCCGTCCACGCTGTGGAATCAGCCGGCTTTCTGTTGATGGACACACTCCTCTACCTGCGCTACAACCTGAAAGATCAACCCATCCCGCCGAACCTGAGCGATGTGCGCGTCCGCGCTGTTCGCCCGGACGAGGTGGACCAGGTTGGCGCGCTGGCACACTCAGCTTTTGAGAATTTCTCCGGGCATTACCACGCGGACCCGCGCCTGGACCACCGTAAAAGCACGGAGGTGTACGTTTCCTGGGCGCGGCGCTGCTGCCTGGAACCCAGCGCTGCCAGCCTGGTTTTGGTCGCCGAGGCAGAAGGTCGGCTGGTGGGTTTCCGCGCGCTGCGGGTAAACTCGGACACACAGGGAGAGTTCATCCTGGCCGGGGTAAACCCGGACTATCAGCGCCGCGGTATCTACCGCGCCTTCATCGTGGAGGGGTTAAAATGGTTCCTGGACCGGGGTATGGAAGAAGTGCTCAATTCCACCCACGTGGCGAATGTGGCGGTGCAGCGCGCCTGCTTCCGGGTGGGCTTCGCCCCCACGTACTCCTGGTACACTTTTCACAAGTGGTTCGACTGACCAGGTTGTGATGGCTGAATACGCCCGGGCATTTTCCAGGCCTGGCGCGTTTGAATACTTAAGATTTCGGAGCAATGTGCGCTATGAGCAAAATCCCCTTTAACAAACCCCCGTTCCTTGGTTCTGAATTTGAATATATGCGTGAAGCCATCGGCAGCGGGCATATCTCCGGCGACGGCAGCTTTACCAAACGCTGCAGCGCCGTGCTTGAAGGGCTCATCGGCGCGCAAAAAGTTTTACTCACCACCTCCTGCACGCACGCGTTGGAGATGTCGGCACTCCTGCTGGAAATTAGACCCGGGGATGAGGTTATCTTCCCCTCGTTTACCTTTGTTTCGACTGTGAATGCGTTTGTACTGCGCGGCGCCAAACCCGTGTTCGCGGATATCCGCCCAGACACGCTGAACCTGGATGAAACCCGGTTGGAACGCCTGCTCAGCCCCAAAACGCGCGCTGTGGTGCCGGTGCACTACGCCGGCGTTGGCTGCGAAATGGACGACATTCTCGGCTTTGCCGCCCGGCACAAGCTGGCGGTGGTGGAAGATAACGCCCACGGTCTGACCGGCAGCTACAAAGGCAAACCCCTGGGCAGTTTTGGGTGCATGGCAACCCAAAGCTTCCATGAAACCAAAAACTTCTCCTGCGGGGAGGGCGGCGCGCTGGTCATCAATGACCCTGAATACATCGAACGCGCGGAAATAATCCGCGAAAAAGGAACCAATCGCAGCCGTTTCTTCCGCGGCATGGTGGATAAGTACACCTGGGTGGATATCGGTTCCAGCTATCTGCCCTCAGACATGCTGGCGGCTTATCTTTACGCCCAGTTGGAGCAGTGGCAAGCCATCCAGGCACGCCGCAAGCAGCTCTGGGAAAAGTATGATAGCGCCTTGCGGGATTGGGCCGCGCGTAGCGGCGTTCGGCAGCCGTTCATCCCGCCGAATTGCCAGCAAAGCTACCATATGTACTATCTGCTGTTTCCCACGCTCGCCCAACGGCAAAGCTTTATCGAGCGCCTGAAAGAGCGGGATATCTTAAGCGTATTTCATTACCTGCCGCTGCACCTTTCGGACATGGGCTTGCGCTTTGGCGGGAAAGCCGGAGACTGCCCGGTCACCGAGCGCGTCAGCGACCAGCTCGTGCGCCTGCCATTCTTCTACAACCTGACAGACGCGGAGCAGGATCGGGTCATTGAAGTGGTGCTCAGCCAGGCGGTTTAAGCCGAGCAAAAGCTTCAGCCGCTGGTCATGAATCCGCGCTCCGGGAAAAGCGGATGCTGTGCCCTACCCTAGTGCCGGCATGCTGATAAACTCAGGTTTTGGATGTGGGCTGCCCTTTCTAAATATTTAAATCAAAATGCCGCTGATAAAGCGGCAATGAATAAATGAAAAGTCTCACGAGCTTTGACCGATCTCCGACCGAAAGGAATGGGATGCCCTCTCCAAATACATAAATCAAAATGCCGCTGATTAAGCGGCAATGATTAATTGAAAGGTCTCACGGGCTTTGACTGATCTCCGACCGAAGGGAATGGGATACCCTCTCCAAATACTTAAATCAAAATGCCGCTGATTAAGCGGCAATAATTAAATGAAAAGTCTCTTGGCAATGACCTACTCTCCCAGGGGGCTACCCCCCAAGTACCATCAGCGCTGGCGACCTTAACTTCCGGGTTCGAGATGTTACCGGGTGTACCCTCGCCGCTCCAATCACCAAG
>JAKQFH010000033.1 GCA_029556265.1 Chloroflexota bacterium
AAACAAATTGAACTGCTGGAACATCTCCGTGTACAGGGCAGTTGCGTTGCGCACTGTTTCGAGCATTTCTGCAGGAGCCACTTTTAGCATGTTAGCGTTGAGCATCTGAATTGCCGGCGCGAACAGGTCGTAGATACGCAACCGTGGGCCCAGCCACAGGAAAAGGTCCAGTAAAACGGGCAATAATATCAGGTGCACCTGCCCGGCAACCGTGTTGAAACCTTTTAGGATTGTAGGGAATATCCGGGGAGGGGCGGCGACAAGCATAGGTTCGTTGGTATTCATACAGTCTATCATTTTACCATATCTGCCCCTCTTCTCCCACTCGTCGCGCTCCGATTGGCGCACAGTAGATGGGGTAAAATACCCTTGTGAGCGGACAGAAGCATCTCCCGGATGTTGAGCGTTTAAGTGTGGTCATCGCCTTGATTTTGCTGGCGTACGCCTCCACCGCATTAATTTCGCTACCTGCGCGGTCAATCAATTTACAGCTTCCGGGTATTTTACTGGTAGTCAAAGTCGATTTTTCTACACTTGTGGCGCTTGTGGCAGCCTTGCTGGCGGCTGCCGGGGTGGAATGGGTGCTGGGGGTTCATCCCAGCTTGAGCGTTCACCAACATTGGCGGCACTGGCACCATTGGCTGGTGCCGGCGTTCAGCGCTGTAGCCATTGGCATCACGCTCGGCACACTCCCGGTGGGAGCTGCCTGGTGGATCGTGTTCGGTTTGGGCGGGTTTTTGCTGGCGGCTGTGTTGACCATTGAGTATATCTCCGCTGACCCGGCTGATGCGCGTTACTCTTTCGCTGTGCTGGGTCTCGATGCGGCTAGTTTCGCGCTATTCCTGATTATCATCACTGCCATCGCTGGGGCTGACCTGCGCCTGAATATTCTGCTGGCAGCCATCGTACCGGTGGTTTTCCTTATCAGCGCCCGTTCATTATTTTTACGCCTCCATGGCTCCTGGCGCCTGGGCTGGGCAGCCGGCATCACCCTCATCATCGCCCAGTTAGCGGCGGCACTGTTCTACCTCCCGCTGCGCCCCTTGCAATACGGTCTGCTATTGTTAGGTTTGCTCTATGGGCTTATCAGCCTGGCATCCAATAAGGAAGAAAAAGCCAACCCGCGGACGATATGGATCGAACCCACAGTGGTGTTGCTGGTCTTTTCGCTGTTGGGTTTTTTACTATAAAAAAACCGGCTTTTCGCCAGCGGGCTACTGGTCCGCGTTGGTTTCTTCAGCAGCCAGCGTCTTGTACAAATAGACAACATTGCGTTTGTGCAGTTCTACACCCAAACCGCCCAGGGTGACGCGGCTCTTCCCGCAGGATTCAATATCAATCTCCGCCAATGCCTCGATTGGGTCGCGTTTTTTTGCAGCCGCGCGAACCGCCTTACGCACCGCGTTGATGTAAGCCAGGTTAGATCGGGTCGCTTCTTC
>JAKQFH010000068.1 GCA_029556265.1 Chloroflexota bacterium
CAGCTCCTGTTTGAAAACAACCGGAATTACCAGAAAGTTTATGGATGGATGCAGAAAAACGGATACTGGACAATCCTGGTGCTGGCGTTTGTTCCCAATCCCTTTTTTGACATCGCCGGATTTGTAGCGGGAACAATAAAAATCCCCGTATGGAAGTTTTTGCTGCTTTGCGCGGCCGGGAAGATTGGCAAAATGCTGGTTTTCGCGTTTCTTGGCGCAGGGCTGTTTTCCTTCTTCCACTGAAGACTTTCGGTCTTTGTTTTGAGCCGCTTTTTTCTGGTTGTCTCCGGAAAAAGCATGAAGGGCGCATGCCCGGCAGATAACTGGACCGTACCAAGGCCTATAAGGGGGAGGCCAAGCCCTGATAGCGCGAAGGCGGCTATTCTTAACCGGCCAAGCTTCCGGAGAGCACGGAAGAATCCAAGCCGCGTGGGATTTGGGGGTTTACTTCCTTCGGAGACCGATTTCTTGCCGTAAGGTGGGTGCGGCACAGGTTCATTTCTTTCCCCATCGACTGGACAACGGCAATTATTCCAGACAGATTGGACGGATGTATGCGAACGCGATGTTGACTGGGAAAGAGCGCCTGGAATTGCCGGGCCGGAGCAATGTATCAAACCAGCAGGCTGAACACAGCGGCGGTAGCTGCGCATCCGATAAAGGCTGACTTTTTGGAACAACGCGAACCACTGATGCGCTTTGGTATGGTCTTAACCTCCCCATTTATGAGTACCTCCCTTCGGCTGACTCTTATTGGTAAAAGCAAGTAATCGCTTTTTTCGCGGCCGCGGATTCCAGACGCGAACAGCTTGCCGGCGGTTTGCAGCCGGCGGGTATTTTCTTTAAGTTATAATCCGACACGTGGATAACTTTACCCAGAACGCGCGCCAGCTCCTGGGGCTGCAGCTCAGCCGCGAGCAAATAGCGGCATTTAAACTCCTCGAAGAAGAGCTCCTGGAATGGAACAGCCGCTTTAATCTGACCGCCATCCGGGATAAAGAGGGGATTGAAACCAAACATTTTTTGGACTCCCTCACCTGTCTGATGGCCCTTGACCCCAGCACCGCGCCGCGCAGTCTGATTGATGTTGGCACAGGCGCCGGATTCCCCGGCATTCCGCTCAAGGTGATGCTGCCGCAGATGCGCTTGACCCTGGTGGAATCCATCCAGAAAAAAGCCGGTTTCTGCGCGCATGTGGTGGAAAGACTCGGTCTGCGCCAGGTACAGGTCCTGGCGGAACGCGCTGAAGACGTCGGGCAAGACCCAAATCACCGCGAAAGCTACGACCTGGCAACTGCCCGGGCTGTGGCGGCGATGCCCACGTTGGTGGAATACCTGCTGCCGCTGGTGCGCATAGGCGGGCTGGTCATTATGCAAAAAGGCGAGAGCGCTCAGCTGGAAGCCCTGAAAAGCGAGAAAGTCATCCAGCGCCTCGGTGGAAAAATCCGGGTAATTTTGCCTGTCGAGCTTCCCGGCGTCGCCGATGAGCGCTACCTGGTGGTGTTGGAAAAGGTCGCGCGCACCTCAACCGACTTCCCCCGCCGAACCGGTTTGCCTGCCAAACAGCCGTTGGAATAAACTCCCGACCCTATCCACGCAACCAAGAAGGGGGGATTGGGGTTAACTTTTTATGATGAACACGAATGCATCCCCACTCTCAGATTTGACCTTCATCTGCGCTCTGGAGCCCAAGGCTCTGCGCGCGCTGTTCGAGAACCGCTTTGTCCTGGATGACTTGAAGAGCCTGGGGGCGGGCGTGGCGCTGGTCGCGCGGGATTTTTCTGAAGAGCGTGCTCAGGCGGTTCGCTTGCTGAACAGGCTGGGTATTCCGGTATCCGCCTGGCTGCTGCTCCCGGGGGAACAGGGCAGTTGGGTAGACTGCGCCAATCCAGCCCAGGCCGCGGAGCTTTATCAGGCCTTGAAACGTTGGTCTGAGGTTAAAGGTTTACGCTGGTCCGCGGTTGGTTTTGGCGCCTCTGAAGCTCAGAACCTGCCCCCCCGAAAGCGCGGTAACGCGGGCGCGCGCGGCTTGGCAGCCGGCACTTTGGTCGATCAGGCGCACGCGGACGGGTTCACGGTGGAGTTGGTATACACAGGGTTGGAAGCGCCGCGAAATCACAGCCTTGCGAGCCCGCTGCGCCGGGAGGTTTTGGAAGCGGCTCCTGGCGTGGAACGCCGTGTTTGGCTGCTGCCCTTGAAAGGTTTGGCACAGCGAACGGAAGCCGGGCAGCCATCTGGCGGCGCGAACGAGGTGTGCGTCAGTGCCAGGCAGGAAGACACGAGCCTGGAGGGCGGCGAACCCAAAACCTGGCTGGAATTCGCCCGGGATATCCGCGCCGCGCGCCAAAAAAGCAAGGCGGTCTATGTGTTAACGCTGGAATCCTGCGCGAGTCAGGGCTTTCTGGACCCGCTGGTGACCTTGGATTGGAAAGTGAAGCCGCAGAGCGGGCCGGTCTGCGCGAGCCGCGGCCCGAAGGGCACCGCCTTTCTTTTGGGTCAAAAACGTTGGTTGGGATTCGCGGCGCTGGCTGGCTTTGTGGGGTGGGCTTTGTTCAGCTTGCGCGGCAAAAAGCGCAAACCGAAAAAGTGAAAGGTTTGCCGCGCTGAGTTTTGAAAAGGGGGGAAGGGTTGGGCTGGCCTTCGCAATTGACAAGCGCGAACACAGCGGATAGGGGCTCAAAAGACAAGGACCACCCGGTTGAGTGATACTCTCAGCGCACCTCAGCGAGCACCTGCGGACACGATCGCATGTATCCTACAATTCAAGCCCGCGAGCTTGTTATTCCGGCTTTGGGCCGCGCTTCTTTCAGCACACCGGATTCATAGGCGCGGTGCCCTTATCCAGCGCGGATATGGCATAGGGCGGCCGGATGCTGGATTTACCTTGAGTCGCCTAGCCAAAGGCATTTGGGCCGCACCTGCAACACAATCCACCATATCCTTTTTTCTCCCGCAAAAGTTAATCATGCCGTCTGAGCTTTCACGCCTCAGGGAGGAAACCGAAATTCGTGTTAAACTTAAAGATTGCAAAAGATGGATGGCACACCTATGGACGCAGCAACCGACACCACACTGATCGTTGGCTTGGGGAACCCAGGCTTGCAATATCGGTATACCCGCCACAATGCCGGCTTCATGGTCGCCCAGGCGCTGGCAGAAAAGCTTGATATCAACCTGAAGCGGGTGAAGTTTCGCTGCCAATTTGGGGAGGGGAAACCAGACGGAATCCCGCTGATTATTGCCAAGCCGCTGACCTATATGAACGAATCCGGCAGCGCGGTTTCTTCCCTGCTGCACTACTTTAAAGTACCGCTGGAAAGGTTGCTGGTAATCCACGATGACCTGGACTTGCCTTTGGGCGTTTTGCGCTTGCGACCGGGCGGCGGCAGCGCGGGGCAGCGCGGCGTGCAGTCCATTACCGATAAGCTGGGCACCAGCGCCTTCCCGCGTCTGCGCTTTGGGATTGGAAGGCCGCCGGGCAGCATGGACCCTGCGGACTATGTGCTCGAGAAGTTCAGGCCCGCCGAGCAGGAGCTGCTCAGGATGACCCTGGACCAGGCTGGATTAGCCGCCCTCTGCTTCGTGCGGGAGGGCCTCGAAAAGGCGATGAATCAATACAATGGTGAAGTCGGCTGAGCACCCGCTTTTAAAATACTTGAGCGGCCTCAGCGCCTATCAGGATTTGCTTTCGAATCTGTCCGAAGGTCAGTTCCGCGATTCCGGGCGCTTTGGGATGGGCTTGCCGCGCGCGTCCCGGTTAGCTCTCCTGGCAGCCTTACACGCGGACCTGAACGTCCCTATTCTCCTGCTCACCAACCGCGCCGACCGCGCGCTGGGTCTCTTTGACGAACTGAACTTCTGGCTGGGCTCAGAGAGGATTTTTTACTTCCCCGAGCCAACGCCTCTTTTTTATGAAGCTTTGCCCTGGTCGGATTCAACCCGGCGGGAACGTTTGAGCGTGTATTCGGAACTGGCTAAGTACCTGATTCCCGGCGGCGAGCCGGACCCTGTGCCGCCGGTAGTCATCGCGCCCATCCGCGCGGTGATGACGCGTTCCATTCCCCGACGGGATTTTTTACGCGCTACCCAACGTTTGAGCGCGGGCGACCGCCGCGACCTGCAAGAGACGCTCCAAAGTTGGGCGGACCTGGGCTACCAATACAGCAACATTGTGGTGCAAAGCGGTCAGTTTTCGCGCCGGGGCGGCATCCTGGATATTTGGTCGCCTTCCGAGGCGCTGCCAGTGCGCGTAGAATTCTTTGGGGATGAGATTGACACCTTGCGGCAGTTCAACCCTGCCACGCAGCGCACCACGTCCGCGCTTCAAAAAACGATGATTTTCCCGGCTTCAGAAGCCTTGCCTGGCGCGGCCGAAAAGCGCGGCATTCCCCGCGCGAATTTGAGCGAATTTAATCTGCCCGAGATTTACCAGTACCCCTCCAGCCTGATGGATTACCTGCCAGACAAAGCATTAATCCTTTTGGATGGTGAGGAATTCATCACCGCGGCGGTTAATGATATTGAAGAGGAGTCTGCCGCCCGTTTTCAGGCTTTGGCGGCGCAAAACATACTGCCGGCTGATTTTCCCGTCCCTTACATCAGCTGGTCCGAAATTGAAGACGGCTTCGCGCGGAGGCAGGTGCTTGAGTTGGGCCATACCAACGCCATCGGGGGCACGCCCCTGGCTGCCGCGTTTGAACCAGGACCTCGTTTTGCGGGCAGGCTGAAGGATTTTCAGGCATACCTGAACGAACTCGAACGCAAAGGTCAGGCGTGGACGGTGGTTTCACGCCAGGCCGCCCGTTTGCGTCAGCTTTGGCTTGAGGGCAACCCCGCTGTTTCCCCGGATACAGCCGAGACGCGCTTTGTTGAAGGATCGCTTTCGGGTGGTTGGGTGCTGCAGGGCGAAGATGGCGAAATCTACAACCTGATATCCGACAGTGAAATTTTCGGCTGGGCGCGCCCGCAGGTGCGCCGACGCGCGCCAGTGATTTCCGAAGCGCCGGAATTGGTCTTTGGCGACCTGAAGCCGGGAGATTGGGTCGTGCACGTGGACCACGGTATCGGTCAGTTTGTTGGCCTGCTCAGCCCGACGGTTGACGGCATTCAGCGGGAATATCTGACCATCCAATATAAAGATAACGACCTGCTTTATGTCCCAATTCATCAGGCGGACCGGCTTTCGCGTTACATTGGCGCAGAGGGCGGACCGCCCACGCTGAACCGACTGGGCAGCGCTGAATGGGGGCAAACCAAGCAGCGCGCGCGCCGGGCTGTGCAGGAGGTGGCAGCTGAGCTGTTGGAACTGTATGCCAAACGCCAAATCTCGGAGGGGCACCGCTTTGGCGCGGACAGCGACTGGCAGCGGGAGTTGGAAGCCAGCTTTCCATACATCGAAACTCCCGATCAACTGAAAGCGATTGAGCAGGTGAAGGCGGATATGGAGTCGCCGCGCCCTATGGACCGCCTGCTGTGCGGAGATGTTGGCTACGGCAAGACCGAGGTGGCGTTGCGGGCGGCTTTTAAGGCGGTGGCGGGCGGCAAACAGGTGGCTGTGTTGGTGCCGACGACTGTTTTGGCGCAGCAGCATTACGATACTTTCCGTGAACGGTTGGCAACCTTCCCGGTGAACGTGGAGATGCTTTCGCGCTTTCGCAGCCAAAAAGAACAAACAGATATCATCAAGCGACTGGCGGAAAAGCAAGTGGATATTGTCATCGGAACCCACCGCCTGATTTCGGCGGACGTGGCTTTCAATGATTTGGGGCTGGTTATCATTGATGAGGAACAGCGCTTTGGGGTCTCGCACAAGGAACACCTTAAGCGGCTGCGCAATTCCGTGGATGTGCTCACCCTGACAGCCACCCCAATTCCGCGCACGCTCTATATGGCGCTGACCGGCGTGCGGGATATCTCCAACATCAACTCTCCGCCCGAAGAACGCCTGCCAATTATCACCCACATCGGACCATATGAGCCAAAGCTCGTGCGCGAGGCAGTCATCCGCGAGTTGGACCGCGGCGGGCAGGTGTTCTTTGTGCACAACCGGGTACAGTCCATCCCGGCAGTCTATAACCATCTGCAGAATCTGGTGCCGGAAGCCAGCATTGGAATCGCGCACGGGCAGATGGACGAAGAGCAGCTGGCGGGTGTCATGCACGGCTTCACCTCAGGTCAGTTTGATATTCTTTTGTGCACATCTATCATCGAGTCTGGCTTGGACATCCCCAACGCGAACACCTTGATTATCGACCGGGCGGATACTTTTGGTCTGGCGCAGCTTTATCAATTGCGCGGCAGGGTCGGGCGCGGCGCGCAGCGCGCGTTCGCGTACCTGTTCCGCAGTACGCGGCACCAACCAACCCCCGAAGGGCAGGAACGCCTGGAAGTGCTGGCGGATAATTCCCAGCTCGGGGCGGGATACAATATCGCGATGCGCGACCTCGAAATGCGCGGCGCTGGCGACTTGCTGGGTACGCGTCAATCCGGGTATATTGCCGCGCTTGGCTTTCAACTGTATACGCGGCTGTTATCCCAGGCGGTCCGCTCTCTGCGGGCGGCTTCTGGTTTGGAAGCCGAACCGGAAAGCGGCTTGCCCTGGCTCGACGCGTCCAGCCTCACGATTAACATAGAATTACCGCTCTCGAGCGAAATCCCGGCCAGTTACATCCCCGACCAGGAACTGCGTCTGACGCTATACCGCAGGATTGCCTCGCTGCGCAGCGAAGAAGACCTGACCCTTACGGAAATTGAATTTGCTGACCGTTTTGGCGAACCCCCTCAAGGCGTGAAGGATTTGTTGTTCCAGATGAAAATTAAAATTCTTGGCGAAAAGGTCGGCTTGGAATCCATCAGCATCGTCAACAACCAGCTGGTACTCAGTTATCCGCCGCTTTCCAAAGGCGTCAATTCCCGCGGACTGCCGGCGGTTGATCCGGCGGCCCGGGCTGGCAAAAACGCCTACTGGATTAACCTGGCGGGTCTGAAAGACGAAAGCTGGCAGGCCGTGTTGGTGCGGGTGCTGCGCAAACTGCGGGACAGCCAGGAATAAACGCCCGCGCCGCTGTGATATACTGCGAAAACAGATGCAAAACCAAGCCTCAAAAACACCGGCGATTCGACTGCTTTGGATATCCGCGCTGCTGGTACTGGCAGGGCTTGTGCTGATTCTCGCCCAGTTTTTTGGGGACTATGCTCTGCTCGTGAACGGCGCCCGACGGGAATTGCGCGGTTGGGCGCTCACTTCCGGTCAGCTGCTGCGGGCTGCTGGCTACGATTGGCTGCCGGCGGATGAGATTTTCCCCGCGCCTGCCAAGTTGAACTTGACCCACACAACAATCATCCTCAACCAGGCGCGTCCGGTCAGTATTCAGGTCGGCAGCGAGGAACGAACTCTGCTCTCCGCGGAAACCCTGCCAGCGAATCTGTTGGCTGAAGCCGGTTTGGTTTGGTTCCCTCGGGATATCCTCCTTTGGAATTCTGAGCCCCTGCGCCCGGACGAGCCTTTGCCCCCGGGTGAACCCCTGAGTTTGGAGTTTGTGCCTGCCAAAAAGGTGGTTTTGCAGTTCGCGGCGGAAACCCTCAGTTTTTTCACCCAGCAGGAGACTCTGGGCGGCGCGCTGGATGAAGCTGGAATCAGCTTGCGCCCCGAAGACGCGCTTTCGCAGCCTTTGGATTCGGTTTTAACCGCCGAAAATACCATCAGCGTGCGACTGGCGCGCGAGATTAATGTGCGGGTCGGCGGGCAGCAGTATTCCGGCCTGAGCGCGGCGGAGAGTGTTGGCGGCGCCCTGCGCGACCTTGGGCTGCCCCTCCAAAACCTGGATTATGCAGAACCGGATGAGAGCCAACCCGTACCGGCCGATGGGCAAGTCCGGATAGTGCGGGTGAGCGAAGAAATCCTGCTGCAGACGGAAGAGACGGCTTACAACAACAGCTATGAAGACGACCCCGAAGCCGAGCTGGATACGGTTTCAGTACTCGTGCCGGGGCAAATTGGCCTGGTGGTCACCCGAGACCGCTTACTGCTGGAAGATGGGGTCGAAAAAACACGTCAGACGGACGGACCCTGGAAAGCCAGCGATCCTGAAGACGGAGTCTTGGGACGGGGCACCAAAGTAGTGGTTCGCACCGAGACGATTAATGGCGAAACGATTGAGTATTGGCGCAAGGTCAGCGTGTATGCCACCTCGTATAAACCCAGCTCACAAGGCGGGCACACGGGCACTGCGTCGGGAATACCGCTGACCAAAGGGATTATTGCCGTGACGCTCAGCTGGTATCGGGGGATGAAAATGCAGCCGGTTTACGTGCCGGGATACGGACGGGGAATCATCGCGGACACTGGCGGCGGCATTCCTGGCAGGTATTGGATTGACCTTGGTTTTGACGATAATAACTACGAAAGCTGGCACTTCTGGACCACGCTCTACTTTCTGACGCCAGTTTCGGGATTCATTCCGGTGGTGCTGCCGTGACGCGCCGATATCTGAACGCGCCTGCCTTGCTGCGCGCGTATGGGCTGCAGCCGAAAAAATCGCTCGGGCAAAACTTTTTGGTAGACCCCAGCGGGCTGGATAAGGTTATGCAGGCTGCCGGGCTTAGCCCGGAGGATACCGTCCTTGAAATCGGCGCGGGGTTGGGCAGCCTGACCGTTCTGTTGGCGCAAACTGTCCGGCGGGTTATCGCGGTGGAAATTGACCGCGGTCTGATTGCCCCGCTTACCGAGGCGGTTAGTGAATATGATAACGTTCAGATAGTGGAAGGCGACATCCTCAAAATCCCGCCTGAAGAGCTGAACCTGGGCGAAGCTTATCTCGTCGTGGCGAACATCCCCTACTACATCAGTTCCGCGATTATCCGCCGTCTGCTGGAAACCCAAAACCGACCCCCGCGCATCGTGCTGACCGTGCAGCAGGAAGTGGCGGAGCGAATTTGCGCCAAAGATGGCAAGTTCAGCCTGCTCGCGCTGTCCGTACAAGTTTTTGGCGTGCCGCGCATCCAAGCGCGCATCGCTGCCGGGTGCTTTTACCCCGCGCCGGACGTGGATTCGGCGGTGCTTAGCATAACGCTCTTTCCACAACCGCTCATCGCTCCAGAAGAGCTGGATACCTTCTTCAGACTGGCGCGCGCTGGCTTTTCGCAAAAGCGCAAAACGCTGCGCAACACACTTTCAGCCGGCCTGGGGCTGCCCGCTGTTCAGGCTGAGAGCTTGCTCGCGGTAGCGGAGATAGACCCGCGGCGGCGCGCTGAGACCCTAAGCATCGCGGAATGGGGGCGGTTGACGGATGTCTGGAAGCGCACGCAGCCGTCTGATTTCCCTGGGGAATAATTAACTGCCCATCACGGGCAGTTCGTTGATAAAAATTTGGCTTGGGCCTGCAACGCCGCGAGGCGCACTCGGGTTAATAATGACGAATCGGCTGACTTTTCGGTCAGCCGATTCGTCAGGTAAACGCGCTTAGATTAACAACAGCAATCCGAGTGTGTGCGTGAAATAATTTGAGGAAAGAATACTTGCCCAAATCAAAATCGGGCAAACGCAGCAAAGCAGCAGCACCAGAATGACAATCAGCACAATCGCCCATACCGGGAATTTTTTCTTTTCGGGCGCGGCGGCGCCAGTGCTGGTTCCTGCCGGGGGAATATCTACGACTACGGATTCCGCCGGCGCGGCAGGAGGAACTTCCTGCGGCGTTTCTGCTCCGGGGGTGTAGAGCTCGCCGGACCAACGTCCGGGATCATCTGCCGCGGCGGGCGCAGCCGGCGGCACTGGCTCGGCTGGAATTTCTTTACTCCATTCTTCAGCGGAAGCGGAACTGACTTCTTTCCATTCACCCTCAAGAGGTTGTGAGGCGTCTTCGGGTGTGACTGGCGGGATGTTGTTGGTATTGTCGTCCATGATATCCTCTTTTCTTTGATATTGACTTTATCTATTATACAGTAAACCAGAGTAGGCGGGAACAGTTTTTAAAAGCCGGCAGCGGGTATAATCGGATAAAGTTTCTCTTGGAGCGCGGCATGAAGAAAATATTCGAAGAATTCAAAAAGTTTGTGATGAAAGGCAATGTTCTGGACCTGGCAATTGGCGTGATTATTGGCGGCGCGTTTGGCGCGGTCGTCAATGGCATGGTCAATGACCTGCTGATGCCGCCTTTGGGTTTACTCTTGGGCGAAGTGAACTTTACGGACCTTTACATTCAATTAAATCGCAAGGCGGTTCAACTGGCGCCGCATACCACCCTCGCCGCTGCCAAAGAGCAGGGCGCGGTAGTGCTGGCTTATGGGAGCTTTTTGACCACCACTCTGAATTTTGTGATTATTGCTCTCAGTGCTTTTCTGCTGGTAAAAGGTTTGCAGGAGCTGAAGGAGGGGGCTTCCAAGTTAAAAAAGGGTGAAACGCCCGCGGAGGATGAGGTGACTGAAAAACTTTGCCCCTTCTGCCAAACAAAAATCCCGGTGAAAGCCGTACGCTGCCCGAATTGCACATCGGACCTGACTGAAACCGCCTGAGCAGCAGCCAACCAGAGGAGACCCGGCACCGGTGAATAATTACATTTATTTGGGCGATAACCTGTCAGTTTTGCGGGGTATGCCGGATGAATCGGTGGATTTAATTTACATAGACCCTCCATTCAACACCGGCAAAGTTCAGGCGCGAAAGCGTTTGAAGACCGTTCGGGATGAGAACGGCGACCGGGTGGGCTTTGGGGAAAACAGCTACCGGACGGAAGTCCTTTCCGAGCAGGCTTACCGGGATTCGTTTAACGACTATGAGGCGTTTTTGCTCCCGCGGATGCGGGAAGCGTACCGTCTGCTAAAACCGAGCGGCAGCTTTTATTTTCATATTGATTACCGCGAAGCGCATTACTGCAAAATCATGCTCGACCGCATTTTCGGGCGGGAAAATTTTCTGAATGAAATTATCTGGGCTTATGATTTCGGCGGGCGGGCAAAGGACAGATGGCCCGCCAAACACGACAACATTTTCTTTTATGTAAAAGACGCGGAAAATTATGTCTTTAATCGCGAGGCGATTGACCGCGAGCCGTATATGGCGCCCGGACTGGTCGGGAAAGAAAAAGCCGAAAAGGGAAAACTCCCCACCGACACCTGGTGGCACACCATTGTTGGCACAAACAGCCGCGAAAGAACCGGTTACCCCACCCAAAAACCCGTCGCGATTTTAGAACGCATCCTGCGCGCTTCATCCAACCCCGGCGACCTGGTGCTGGACTTTTTCGCCGGCAGCGGCACAACCGGGCAGGCTTGCCTGAATTTAGGCCGGCGTTTCATCCTGATTGACAACAACCCGCAGGCGTATCGCGTCATGCAAACGCGGTTCGCGGGTTTGCCGGATATCACCTGGATATCGCAAGGAGACTTGTAATGGACTTTTCTGAGTTCCCTATCCTCGATTTTGACCCCGACCGGGATGCAATCATCTCACCTCCCAAAAAGGAATTCCCAGACGGCTTCCCGGAGCGCGCGGTAATCTGTTATTTCAGAGAGGTTATTGAAAAAGTGGCCCGGGAACACCAAGCCAAAAAGCTTGCCAGCATATCCTCTGAGGGCGGGGAACATCCGATTTACGAAATTGAGCTGAAAGGCGAGCGGCTGGCGTTTTTCTTCCCCGGGGTGGGGGCTCCGCTGGCAGCCGGCCTGATGGATGAAGTCATCGCGATGGGAGCGCGCGCCTTTATCGGCTGCGGCAGCTGCGGCGCGCTGGATAAATCCATCGCTGTCGGGCATTTGCTGGTGCCGACAGCCGCTATTCGCGGCGAAGGCACCTCGTATCACTATCTCCCACCTGCCAGGGAGGTGCTGGCAGACGCGGACGCCGTGCGCGCGATTGAAACAACCCTGCGCGGCCGGGGCGTCGCGTATGAACTGACCAAAACCTGGACGACCGACGCGTTTTATCGTGAAACACCCGGTAAAGTGCGCAAATACAGGGCAGAGGGCTGCCTGGCCGTGGAGATGGAAGCGGCCGCCTTTATGGCCGTGGCACGCTTTCGCGGGGTACGCTTTGGCATGCTGCTCTATGGCGGTGACCTGGTCCAGGCGGAAGGCTGGGACCATCGCGACTGGCACAGCCGTACCGAAATTCGTGAGAACCTGTTTTGGTTGGCTGCCGATGCCTGTGTTAACCTGAACCCTTGCCCGAACGGAGAACACCATGCCTGATTACAAAGACGCCGTCCTTCCCCAGCTGCTTGCCCGGCGGAATGGCCCGCTGGCGGATGGGGACTCGCTCGTTTTACCCAACCAGACCGGGCATTCCCTGGTCAACCTCCCAGGAACCGTTAGCAGGCTTTTGGGTGGGCCGGAACTGAGTTCCCCTCCGCTCAGCCCTGTGATTTTGGAGAAATTAGGCGGAGCTTACCGCAATGTGATTGTGCTCCTGGTGGACGCCCTGGGGTATGAGCACTTGCTGCGCTTGATGTCCGCGGGGAAGGCGGATTTCTGGAAAGAAAACCTGCCCCGCGCCAGCTTGTTCCCGCTCACCAGCATCAGCCCCAGCACAACCGCGACCGCGCTGACCACCCTCTGGACTGGAACTGAACCAGCCGAACACGGTTACATTGGTTATGAGCTTTGGCTGAAGCGCTACAGCATGGTGATAAATACTATTCTGCACATGCCAGCCGCCTATTTTGGAGACGTCGGGAGCCTGGCGAAGGCTGGCTTTACGGCCGAAAACTTCCTGGGAATTCCGACGCTGGGAGCGCGGTTTGCCGGGCGGGGAATCGAAAGCCACGCCTTTCTGCCCGCTTCCATTCTCGGATCCGGGCTTTCCCGGATGCATCTGGAAAAAATCAGCGTGCACGGGTATGTGGCAGAAAGCGATATGTGGGCAAACCTGCGCGACATCCTCAACACCCCCACCCGTGGGTCGCGCTATTGTTATGTCTATTGGAGCACGCTTGATTCGCTTATTCACCGATATGGACCGAATGACCTTCGGGTGGATAATCAGTTTGCTGATTTAAGCCGCTCGTTGGAAGTCAATTTTCTGGACGGATTAGAAAACAAGGTCCGCGAAAAAACACTGCTGCTGCTGACCGCCGACCACGGAGCCATCGCCACGCCTGTCTGCGGTAAATACAACCTGGGCAATCATCCGGAGCTGGTGAATATGCTGCGGATGCTTCCAACCTGCGAAGGACGGCTGCCTTTCCTGTTTGTCAAACCCGGCATGGAAGCCGCGGTGCGGGCTTACTTCGCGAACGCCTGGCCCGGCAAGTTCAGCCTGCTGACCATGGATGAGGCGCTGTCCATGCGTTTGTTTGGGATTGGCGCGGAGCACCCCGAGCTGCGCGAGCGGCTGGGAGATTTAATCGCGGTTCCACACGAGGACGCGTATCTATGGTGGCCCGAGAAGCCAAACGTGATGCAAGGCAGGCACGGCGGGCTGCACCGCCTGGAGATGTTAATCCCGCTGTATGCCCTGCCTTTGGGCTGAGTGCCTTACCAGTCTTTGGGGAGCGGCCAGGGAATCTCCCGGAAGCCGTAAGCATTCACGACCAGGGTCTGATGAAAACGGGTTTTCCAGGGCTTGATGGGGGTGTAGAGATGGACGTGTCCGTGCAGATGCAGACGCGGTTTGAAGGTTTTAATCAACCAACGGAACGCGGCGATACCTCGGTGCGGCAGGTCGGTGTCATCCTGAATGTTTTCCGGGGCGCTGTGCGTGACGAAAATATCCAGGTAGCGCCCGTGCAGCAGTTTGTTCAGCAGTAAACCCGGAACCAAACCCAGGACCATCCACCACATACGCGCCTGTGAGTATTGGTGGGGTTTATGACTGTAGCGCAGAGAACCTTCTATCCCGGCAAGGGCTAAATCCAGCTTGCGGTCGTAAATCACCTTGCGGTGAAGGTTAATCGCGCCCCAGGGTTCGGCGCGCGTTTCCCCATCATCTTGCGTTATCTCGGTGACATGGTTGCCGTGCACATAATAGAGCGGGATATCCAGAGCGGAAAGTACATATTCCAGGTAATAGTACGGAAGATCGCCGCAGCTGATAACGAGTGCGGCATCCGGGAAGCGCTCGCGGATGCGGGTGCTGTAGACCGCGGGCAGTTCCACGTCACTAAGGGCGAGGATTTTCATAAAAGGTGCTGCTTAGCCCCGGGCGACGACGAACGCCAGCGCCAGCCCGCCGTCATGCGTGATGGAGACCGCCCATTCCGTGAGACCGCGCGCGAGGGCAGCTTTCAGGGCTTCATCATGCAGATGAAGCGCGGGTTCTCCGCTTTGTGCGTGGATAATCTCAATGCTTTGCCAGCTCACCTTTCCAATGCCTGTCCCCAAAGCTTTGGGTACCGCTTCTTTGGCGGCGAACAAGCCCGCCAGCGCTTCGCTTTCTGTGCCTGCCTGTGCCAGCTCGCGGGGAGTGAACACCCGCCGGATGAAACGCGCGCGAATTGTCGGGTTTATTGTGTCCAGCCGATCAATTCTGACGATATCCGCGCCGCATTTAATCATGAAAGCGCCACCCCCGCAGAGGCGATAACCAGATTATCCAGCTGCCAATAAGTTTGGGCGACGCGCAAGATATCCTCACGCGTGACTGCCGCGAATTTACCGGGCAGCTGGCGGATGTAGTCCAGGTCGCGTTGATAGCGCTCAAGGTTGAGCAGCGCGCTGGCGGTGCCGGCATTGGTCTCCAGCGAGAGCGGCAGACGACCGACCAACGCGGAGCGCACATCGGCAAGTTCTTCTTCGCTTACAAGCTCCGTGCTGAAGCGTTTGAGTTCTTCCAGGATCAGGGCAATGGCTTTTTTCAGATTTTTCGGGTTTACGCCGGCAAATACCTGCCAGGTAGTTGGCCCCAACCCGCTGCCAAGCTCGGATTGGGCGTAATACGCCAGGCCGGCTTTCTCTCGCACAGCTTCTCCGATACGTCCCATCATTCCAAACTGACCGAGAATCTCGTTGCCCAGCTGCGCCGCGAGGTAGTCCGGGCCTATGGTCTTTGGCGCGAACGTGCCCAGAACCAGGTCAGTCTGGCTTTTTTCCTCCAGGAGGACGTGCTTACGGACGATGCCGCGCAGGGGTTCCACCGGAGGTAAATCGGGTTGGGGCTGCTGGTTTGGATTCTCATAGGCGCCCAAGGTTTGCGCATAGGCTTCCAGGGCTTCTTCCGGCTGCACGCCTCCGCAGATGGCAACTACCATGCCTTTGGGTCCCATCAGGCGCTGGTGGAACTCTTGCAGGTCTTCGCGGGTGATGAGCTGCAGAATTGGCGCAAAGCCCAGGTCGGGAATGGCGTAGGGATGGTCGCGATAGATAGCGCGGTCAAACGCCTGGTCGGCCATCTCAGCGGTGTCTTGCGCCTGGATGGCCAAGGTCGTGAGCAGTTGGATTTTTACGCGCTGGAATTGTTTGTCCGGAAAGGCGGGTTCTGAGAGTATTTCGCGAATGAGAGCCAGAAAGCGCGGTAAATCTTCCCGCAGGCATTGGCCGGCGAAGGAGGTGGCCAAACCGCCCGAGCCGATGCTGAAGGAGGCGCCCATTGTCTCAATTTGATTGTGAAGTTCCCGGAAGGTTAGCCGCTGGGTGCCGGCGGTGAGCATGCTGGTCATGAAGTTGGCGGTGCCGTATTTTCCGGGACGTTCGGCTGATGTTCCGGGCGGAAGATAGGCGCGGATGGCGACTGCCGGGCTGCTCATATTCGGGCGCGTCAGCAAAACAGAGCCGTTGGCGAAGCTTTGGCGGGTGATATCATCCGGACCAGGCAAGGATACAGTGGAAAAGGACATTTCAGTCATTCGCGCCGCCCGTTCCGTTTGGTGTATAGACCCCAATCACGCGCGCGTCCGGACGCAAGTATTTGCCGGCTGTGTTTCTTACCTGCTCTGGCGAAACCGCGGCAAGCCGCTCCACATATTCGGCAAACCAGGAATAATCGGCGAAACTGTTGGCATATCCCATCCAGAAGGCCTGGTTGGTGATATTGTCGCTGCCATAGGCAAACAAGGCTTTGGCTTGCTTCACGGCGCGGTCAATCTCCGCCTGGGTTATTGGCTCGGACTGGATTATTTCAATTTGAGCGTCAAGCGCGGAGAGCAGCCTGCGGACGCTGCGGGCGGGGTGTTTGGTCAGGTTTATTGTAAAGCTGCCCGGGTCCACGTTCGCGTTCAGGTTGCCCCCGACACTTACCGCGAGCTCTTTTTCCACCAGGGCGAGGTAGAGGCGGCTGGTGCGATTGCTTATGCCGCCGCCGCCAAACATGTTCAGGCTGGAAGGTCCGGTCAGCAGGCTTTCCAAAATGGTAAAGGCAAAGAAGTCCTCGCTGTCTGCTTTTGGCGCCCGCCAGGCAACTTCAACAAAAGTCGCGTCGCCGGGTCCACTCAAGTCTACCCTGTCGAAGGCGGGGAGGTCATCTTCTGGCGTGGGGATAAGTTTGTCCGCGGGCTCAGACTCCAGGTGTCCGAAATACTGGCGGGTGAGCGCAAACGCTTTTTCCGGGTTGATATCACCTGCCAGGCAGACCAGCGCGTTGGCCGGCTGATAGTAGTTCTGGTAATGTCCGTACAGGTCTTCGCGAGTCAGGGCGAGCAGGTCTTCTTTTGCGCCGATGACCTCGTTGCGGTAGGGATGCCGCTGAAATGCGCGCAGCTGAACGGCCTCATTCAGCCGGAAGAGCGGCTCATTCTCCATACCTTCGCGTTCCGAAAGAATCACTGTCCTTTCAGTCTCCACCTCGCCGGGTTCAAACAAGCTGCCGCGCATGCGGTCAGCCTCCAGCGCCAGAGCGGTTTCCAGCGCGCTGGCGGGCAGCGTCTCAAAATAGGTGGTCCAGTCCGGGCTTGTGAAGGCGTTCCAATGCCCGCCCAGGCGGGCGATGCTGTGGTCCATCCACGAAGCGGAACGCTGGGCTGTGCCTTTGAACTGCATGTGTTCAACCCAGTGACTGAGGCCAGTCTTGCCGGGCAGTTCGTTGCGGGAGCCAATCCCATACCAAACCCAACAGCTGACGATGGGCGCGGTGTGAATCTCGCGTATCAACAGCCTTAAGCCGTTGTCCAGTTGAAATGTGACGAGTGAATTGTTCATGTTAGCTGATGAGAGAAGGGTGTTTTAGCTGTTTCAATATCGGTTCAGAGCTGGTTGTGATGATAAGGCGGCAGCATCAGCAAGCCAAACCCGATAAGCAGCATACCTATGATGAGACCCTGCGATTGCAGCTTGCCCAAAAAAACATCGGGCATGGGGTTGGTGCCAAAACCAAACGCGTCTGCCAGGGCGGTGAAAAAGCAAATCACATAACCGGTGGCGATGGTGCGGGTGCCGAAATCCGCCAGAAGGGATTTGGTGTTTTTCCCCCATAAAGCAAGCAGCGCGAGCACGCCGCCCCAGGTCAATATTCCCAGACCCAGAAGGATGACGATAATCTGTACGAAACCAATTGAAACTCCGCGATTAAGCCCGAAAACTTCCGGCTTCGCACCAATCAGAAAAATGATGAAACCGACCACTAAGAGCGTCAAACCAAAACGGGCGCGAAACCGGGAATATCCATTTTGTTTATTGTTGGGTTTCGGCGGGATATTCGGGTTGGCGGGTGGGCAATTTTGTTCCAATTCGGGTTTGGCCTTTCATTGATCAGCGCGGTAACGCAGATTGTAACACACGTAAAAAATTCCCGTGGGCAATTGCTTCAAGCTGCGATTGGGCATATCCTTTGGCGCTCAGGAAGGGCAGCAGTTTGGGCAGGTCGGCGATAGAATCCAACTCTTTCGGGGAGGATTGCAAACCAAAACCGCCGTCAAAATCCGTGCCAATCCCCACGTGCGCCGCGTCGCCGGCCATCTGACAGAGGTAATCAATTTGGTCTGCCAGCATGCTCAGGCTGATGGTTTGGCGGCCGCCGCTCTTTCCCCAGTCCGCCTTAAGGAAGTTGTTAAACGGCACCGTTCCGATGACGACATCCCGTTCAAACATGGCGCGAATCAGGTCATCATCCAACAAACGGTTGCCGCTGTAGGCCTGAACAAGCCGGCTGGCATTGGCGTGGCTGGCGATGATAATTCCCTCATAGCTTTCCAAGGCCTGAAACGCGGCCGCGGCGTCCATATGCGAAAGGTCCAGGATGAAACCGAGCTCTGCCATCGCGTTGAGCAGCGCTTTTCCTTCAGTGGTCAGCGGGCCTGGTTCGTGGGTGCCGCCGCAAAACCGCGTACCCGCCCAGGCCGGTCCGATAATTCGCAAGCCGGCGTCCCACCAACGCGGAAGCTCATCCAGGCTAAGGATGCCTTCCGCGCCTTCCATCAAGGGAATGAGACCGACGGGCAAATAACCCGAACCGTTTTCTTTGGGCGGGTTATCGAGCCAGTTTGTCAGGTGTAGGGTAAGTTCGGTTTGCGTCCCAATCAACCGGAAGGCGTGCGGCTTCTGTTCACACAAACGCCGGTAACTGCCGAGCTGGTTCCACGCCAGCCGGTTAGCTTCGGCAGGGCTGGCGTAATACTGGGTATCCAGGGGGTCTATGCGCCCGGGGCGGGCAGGCGTGACAAACAAAGTGCCAAAGATCAGCGCGACTTTTGCCTGGTTATATTCAGGCCAGCCGAGCATGGTATCGCCGGTGTAGGCGGGTATCAGTGTGCCTTGCTCAGTTCGGCGGGTCTGAAACGCGGAACGCGAATAATCCCGACCGAAACAGGCCATATTCCAGGCTAAATCTTCATGCGCGTCAATGAACCAGTTCATAGAAAAGAAAAAGCGCCGGAATAGCTGATACTCCGGCGCCAAAGGGTCAAATACTTACGCCTGGGGTTCTTCGGCGGAAGGGGTCTCTTCTGCCGGGCTTTCTTCCACCGGAGCGTTTTCTTCGGGGGCTGCCTCGACCGGGCTTTCTTCCGCCGGA
Organism: Chloroflexota bacterium; assembly: GCA_029556265.1. Lineage (GTDB taxonomy): Bacteria > Chloroflexota > Anaerolineae > Anaerolineales > Anaerolineaceae > Mesolinea. Next base: position 18,875 of record JAKQFH010000068.1, read on the forward strand.
GCGCTTTCCTCGGGGGCTGCCGCCGATACGGATTGGGAGATTTCTCCGACGATATCGCCTAGCGCCTCACCCGAAGAGGAACTTACCACGTCCAAATCCTGCGCCAAGGACTTCCAGTCCTGGTCGGCATACTGGGGAGAATCCACACGACGCATGCTCAAACCGATACGGCGGTTTTCTTCCTCAATACGCAGGATGCGCAGCGCGACGCGGTCGCCAACCTTCAGGATTTCCTTGGGATGGTCTACGCGCTTATCGCTAAGCTCAGAAATATGAATAAGTCCTTCCATATCGCCAGGAATATTCAATTTGGCGAACGCGCCAAAGTTGGTAAGCCGGGTGATTTCACCTTCCACAAGCTGACCGACTTTCAGGGCGTTGACCTGGGTGGACCAGGGGTCATTTTGCAGTTGGCGGATGGAAAGGCCGATTCGGCGGCGCTCTTTGTCGATGCTAATGATTTTCACCTTCACTTCATCGCCAACCTTGAGCGCCTCGCTTGGGTGGGTGATGCGGTCGTAAGAAATTTCTGAGACATGCACGAGCCCATCCGCGCCGCCAATATTGACGAAGGCGCCGAAATCGGCCAGGCTGGTAACGCGGCCGGTGCGGACGTCGCCTTCTTTCAGGCTGTCCAGGATTTTCTCGCGAACCATATCGCGGGTTTCGGTGCTGGCAGCGCGTTCGCTAAGAATCAGACGATGGCGCTCGCGGTCTACTTCAATCACGCAGCACTGCACCTTTTCGCCAATCATCGCCTTGTATTTCTCCTCGGGGGTCTCACCGGTGATTTCTGACCTGCGGCTGAGGCTTAGTTGGGAGGCAGGGATAAAACCGCGGATAGTGCTCAGCGGCACAAGCAAACCGCCTTTGTTGTAGCCCACGATTTCGGATTCGAAGCTGACACCAGATGCCTTCATTTCCTCTGCGTCCAGCCAGCTTTGTTCTTCCACGGCGCGGATGAAAGAGAGGACCAAATTACCATTTTGATCTTCCGGAGTAACCACATAGACCGGGATAGCCTGTCCAACGGCCATAGTCAAAAGAAAATCAGCAGGGATGCTTTCGTATTCTTTTCCGGAAATGATACCTTCGGATTTGGCGCCAACGCTGACCAGTATCTGGTTATCGCCGATACTGGCAATGATGCCGTCCCGAATTTCCCCGGCTTTGGGGAAGTCGATATTGAGGTTGGATTCGAGCAGATCCCCCATTTGTTCCATTGTCAGAGGTTCGTTCTCTTCCGGCGTCTCCTGCTTGCTTACATCGTCATTGTCACTCATGAATAAATTACTCCACCATAAAATTTGGAATTGATTATAGTAGACAATATCTGCTTTTGCAACCCAGCAAATTTGCGGAGGCTAAGTGTCGTGAAAAAGCAAGCCTTAACCTGCGCGGACTGGTCTTCTGGCGATATTTCGGGTCAATCTTCATTAAGCGGACCGTATTCACCGTAATCCAAAACTTCACGCACGCCTGTTTTGGGGTCTGGAGGTCCAACAATCCCCTGCTCTTCCAAATTCTCAATAATGCGCGCGGCGCGGGAATAGCCGATCCGCAGTTTACGCTGCAGCAGCGACACAGACGCTCTGCCTTCGCGGCGGATAATGCGGATGACTTCCGTGGTCAGCGCGTCTTCACCGCTGTTCTTCTGCATTTCTTCCCACAAGGGTTGTTGAACCAAAACGTCATCTACCAGGGGCGGTCTGGATTGGGACTTGAAAACCGCAACGTCCGGGCGCTCCTCCCCTGGTCTTTGCAAGGCTTGGTTTCTCCAAAATTCTACCAAGTTGTTTAACTCCATTTCAGAAACAAAGGTGCCCTGCAAACGAACCGGCGCGGGGGAATCCGGCGCCTGGAAGAGCATGTCGCCTTTCCCAAGCAGGGTTTCCGCGCCGACCTGATCCAGGATTACGCGGCTGTCGATGCCTGAAGCGACGGCGAACGCGATGCGCGCGGGAAAGTTAGCTTTGATGAGACCCGTGATGACCTCGACTGAAGGGCGTTGGGTGGCGAGAATCAGATGGATTCCGGTGGCGCGCGCCAGCTGCGCCAGCCGGGTGAGCAGCTGTTCGGTTCTGGTTGGCGCGGTCAGCATCAAATCCGCAAGCTCATCGATGAAAACCAGGATATAAGGGAGGGTTTTTTTGCCGGCGGCGCTTTGGATGGCGTTGTATTCGGTTATGTTGCGGGCGTGGGCTTCGGAGAAGACGCGGTAGCGTAAATCCATTTCCCGCTGCATCCACTGCAGGGCGTCAACCACTTTTTCCGCGTCGACGATGACCGGCGCGAGTAAATGAGGGATGCCGTTATAACCGGTCAGTTCAACCCGCTTGGGGTCTACCATTACGAAACGGATTTGATCGGGGGTGAGCGTGAGCAAATAGGACGCTAACATGGAATTCACGCAAACCGATTTTCCTGATCCGGTTGTGCCCGCGATAAGTAGATGCGGCATATCCGCCAGGTTCGCCGTAAAGGCTTGTCCAGCCACGGTTTTGCCCAACGCGAACTTGAGCGGGTTCGGATTGGTCATGTATCCGGAACTTTGGATGACGTCTTGCAATGAAACCACGGAAATCTGGCTGTTGGGTACTTCAATCCCGATATAACCCCGACCGGGGACGGGCGCTTGCACGCGAATTCGCGACGCTTTAAGCGCCAGCGCCAGGTCATTGGAGAGGCTGACGATGTTGCTGACCCGCACCCGCTTCCGGCTGCCGCGCGTTTCCACAAAGTCCGGCTCGACCCCAAACAGGGTGACAGCCGGCCCGCGCCTGATTTCCACGACATGGGAGGGGGTGTTGAAGGAGCGCAGCGTTTCTTCGATGACGCGGGCGCGGTCCTGGTCATTTTCCTGGTCGGGCGGCTGGGCAGGAGCTGGCATCAGGATATCCTCGGGGTCGGGCAGGACCCAGGTGTGCGCCGTGCCGGCTGGTTGACTGGAGGTTTGCGCGGCAGGGGCGGGAGCCAGCTTGGGAGAAGGGTCGGGCGATAATGGAATCTCAGCGGATTCTTCGCCTGGATACTGCGCGCTGGCAGTGCGTTTTGCCTGAAGAGTGGCAGCTTTGCATTGGATATAGCGGGCAAAGCGCGCGCGGCTGTCTTTCAGGCGCTCGGCCAGCCAAAGCGTAAGGTCCGACATGGATAAATCCAGAAGGAGAACGAGCGAGATAAGGAACCAGGCTAACAGCCAAATGACAGCTCCGGGCTTACCAAACCAGCGCGTGAGGGTGTTCAGGATTTGGCGGCCGGCTGTGCCGCCGCTGAAATCCCCACCAAACAACTGGAACCAACCCAGCATGTTAAAAAAGGCGAGGACCATACCAATGACGCGTTCGCCCGTGAGTTCCGGGAGGCTATCCAGATTACGCAGCAGCGACCAGGCGCCAGCGATAATCAGAATGACAGGAATAGCGTACGCGCCCCAACCGGTGGACTTGAACAGGATATCGGTCCACCATCTGGAGAGAATGCCCGATTTGCCGATAATCAGACTCAGGAGCGTCAGCGCGCCAATGACAACCAGTACGATACCGATGATATCCACGCGGCGTTCGGGGGAGATGGTGAAAGACGCTGACCTGAGATTTGGCTTGCGGGCAGAGGTACTGCCGCGGCTGGTCTTGGCAGCCGGCTTCCTTCCCCGGGCAGACGAGCTTTGGCGCGTCGACTTCGCAGCGCTTGTTCGTTTCGCGGGCGTCTTCGCGGTGGTTTTTTTGGGTTTGGTTTTGGCGCTCGTCGCCATAGCTCCTCCGAGGGCTGAATTGTTCCAGAAAATTATAGCATAAATGTTCTTAGCAAACTTTCCGGCGGGTTTCGCGGGGATAAAATCCGGTTTATACGAACCTTGACAATAAGGATTGCGTGTTTTTTGAAACCTGATATAATCACAAATACAATCATCAAGGAAATCAGAAAGTTTTTGGCTCTTTATCGTTCAGAGCGAAATCCCGTCTTTATTTTAAAATGATAATAATTCATCAACCACAAATCTGCTTGAATCATCCATCATCGTCGGGTAATTGGCGCGCTTCGCTCCACGCTCTGCTCTAAATTAATATTTCAAAGGAAAATATGGACATCTTTGAACTTGACAAGAAATCTCTCAATGAATTGCGGCGAATCGCGGAAGATCTCAACTTTCCGAAGCCTATCCGCCTGAAACGTGAAGGGCTGGTTGTAAAAATCGCCCAGGTTTTGGCGGAGCAGGAAGGTCTGGAAATGCGAGGAGGCGTCCTGGAGATCATGAATGAAGGGATTGGTTTCTTACGTTCCAATTATCGAATTGGACCGGAAGACGTCTATGTGTCGCAGGCACAGCTGCGCCGTTATGACCTGCGCTCAGGCGACCTGGTCATTGGCCATGTACGCCCCCCGCGGGAATCGGAACGGCATTATGGGCTGCTGAAGGTTGAGTCTATCAACGGGCTCTCTCCGGATGAGGCGCGCAAACGCGTTCGTTTTGAGGCGCTGACCCCAATTTTCCCGGATTATCACCTCAACCTGGAACACGACCCGAAGAACCTCTCCACGCGCCTGATTAACCTGATCGCCCCGATTGGCGGCGGTCAACGCGCGATGATTGTTTCCCCACCCAAAGCTGGCAAGACGACCATCCTGAAAGACATCGCGAACGCAATCGCGGTTAACCATCCTGAAGTTCGTCAGATTATGTCCCTGATTGGGGAACGCCCGGAAGAAGTGACGGATATGGACCGCTCGGTTGAGGCGGAAGTAGTTGCCAGCACCTTTGACGAACCGGTCAATGCGCACGTGCGCATGGCCGAAATCGCCTTGGACCGCGCCAAACGCCTGGTCGAAAACGGCCTTAATGTGGTTATCCTGATGGATTCACTGACCCGCCTGGCCCGCGCGTACAATATGGTCGTCAACCCTTCCGGGCGCACGCTGTCTGGCGGTATGGATCCTTCAGCGCTCTATCCGCCAAAGCGTTTCTTCGGAGCGGCACGCAACCTTGAGGACGGGGGCAGTCTGACGATTATCGCGACGGCTTTGGTCGATACCGGTTCGCGTTTGGATGACGTGGTCTATGAAGAATTCAAGGGCACCGGCAATATGGAGCTTCACCTCTCACGCCGCCTGCAGGAGCGCCGGATTTTCCCTGCCATCGACATTGAAAGGTCTTCAACCCGGCGTGAAGATTTACTGCTTCCGCGTGAGACCCTGCAAAGAGCCTGGCTGATGCGGCGTATGTACCTGCAGATGGTTGCCAACCCACCGCAGGGCGCCGGCATGGATACCGCTGTGGCAACCGAAGCCATCCTGCAGCGCATGGAAAAATCAAAAACGAACGCGGAGTTTCTTGAGAGTCTGACCGATAACTAAGCGGTCAGAAAGGAATAGAAAGAACAGGCATGAAAGAACATAACACAAGCCAAACTGGGGGCGGTTTAAGGCACAAGAATTGGATATCCTGGGTTTTCACGGCCCTCATTTGCGGCGGCCTGGTTTCAGTGTTGGCCTGGCAGCCAAAAATTGCCAGGTCTATGGCCGAAAGTAATTCGCCGCAGCTCAGCGCCGCCCCAAACAATACAGCGAACGAGAGCGTCGGTCATCTGCAAAGCACGCCGCAGTTTACGCTTTCCCCAACCGAAGCGGCGCTTATCCGGGAGCCGAACACGCACACGGAAATTGATTCAAGCTTGCGAACCGAAGCCATTGAGTATACGGTAACAGAAGGGGATTCGGTGTTCAGCATCGCCCAGCGCTTTGATATCTCACCGGAAACGCTTTTATGGTCCAACTACGATGTCTTGAGCGATAACCCTCACGAACTTTCCATCGGGCAGGTTCTGAAAGTCCCTCCGACCAATGGCATCTGGTACAAATGGACCTCCAAAGACACGCTTGAAAAAGTTGCCGCGAAGTTTTCTGTCACAGTGGATGATATTAAGCTTTATGTCGGCAACAACCTGGACTTGAGCAACCCGGTGATTGAAGCGGGAGAATATGTCATGATTCCGGGCGGTTCGCGGGAATATATGCAGTGGGTTATCCCGGAGATTCCGCGCGGGGCGGCAGGGGTGGCAACTTCGCCTTTCTTCCAGTGCGATACGAGCGGAGTATATTACGGCGGCAGCGGATATTTTATTTGGCCCTCAGCGGTGCATACCATCTCCGGCAACAACTATTGGTCCGGGCATCTGGCTATTGACATTGGCGCGGGCATGGGTTCACCAATTTACGCGGCCGACGGCGGCGTGGTGGTCTACGCGGGCTGGATGAATGGCGGTTACGGCAACGTGATCATCATCGACCATAACAACGGTTACGTTTCCGTTTACGCCCATCTCAGCGCGATCTATGTTAACTGCGGCAACATTGCCACTCAGGGTATGCAAATTGGTTCCGCTGGCAGCACCGGGAATTCCACCGGAGCGCATCTGCACTTTGAAATTCGCTACATGGGCGGTTTTGTTAATCCGCTGACCTTGCTGCCGTTCGGATGATATAATCATCGCGCGCTCCAGTAGCTCAATTGGACAGAGCAAGGCACTCCTAACGCCTAGGTTGGGGGTTCGATTCCCTCCTGGGGCACCTATTAAACGGATTCGGGCAGCTTTTTGGCTGCCCGAATTGTTATCATGGGGTGTTTTTGAGAACACCGAAACACGCGCCTCTCAGGCGGGAGAGGAGCGCTGTTTAGAACGGCAGGTCCTCGTCATCGTCGTCGTCTTCCTCGTCAAAAAAACCGAGGTCAGTATCCATTTGCTGGCTTTCTTCCAGATTTCGCCGAACCCAGAGCTGAAGCACATCGCCCTCTTCGACCGTTAGTGCCCGGGCGGCGATAATCTGGGCTTCTTGTTTCAGGCCGATTTCATCCCGATACTCCAGAAGCATGGTTTGGTTTTGTTTCCAGGCGCGGGTACAGCGCTCCAACAGCGCCTGGCTGTCGTAGGAACGCACATTCGTTGTGGCGACTCGATAAAGCATGGGACCTTCCAGAACCCCCACTGTCCATACGGACGCGCTGCCTTCTTCCAGCGGGTCTTCTATCAGGTTGAAATCCGGTGTGGGACCTTCGATGATAGTAATTTTGTTGTCCATTTTTCTCCAGCCGCAATCATACCATATGCGCATAAAAAAGGCGGCGGCAGATTGCTTTTTTAGTGCGTGTCCAGGCTCGTTTTTCAAAAATAATCAAGTGATTTAGAAGCATAAGCTCTATCCGTTGATAATAAAAAAAGGCTGGTCCTGATAATGACCAGCCCGATTGGGTTCAAATTACGGTCAGTTGGCGGTGTTGTTCCAGAACCAGTTATAGGCGTAATAGTAGTTTCCTTGCAGGCGTATAGAGATGCGTTCCGAACCAGCCAGTTCCGCGGGGATGTTGTAGGTGGCGGTGAGGGTCCCGCCCGCGCCGGAGTTCAAAGTCGCGACTTGGATGCCGCCGATGCCGCGGGTCCACATCTTGCCCATCAGGACCTTGAATTCATAGTTAGCCGGCACGTTGTAAGCTTTGATGGTAACCGTGCTGTTTCTCACGACCGATTCAATGAAGAAATAGGGGTAGCCAGAGTAGCCGTCCACCGGTGGGGTTGGCGGCTCGCTGCTGGTGTTGTTCCAGAACCAGTTGTAAGCGAAATAACCACCGCTGCCTTCCAGGCGAATCGAGACGCGTTCTTCCCCCGCGAGCGCGGCAGGGATATCGAAGGTGGCTTCAAAAGTGCCGCCCGCGCCGCTGTTCAGCTTCGCGACCTCGATGCCATTGATGCCGCGCGTCCACATCTTACCCATCAGAACCTTAAACTCGACGTTTTTCGGGAAGTTATTGGTGCGGATGCTTACCGTTTTCCCGGTGGTGACGCTGGTGATGGAAAACGTGGGTATGCTGCCGCAGCCGCAGTCGGGCGGATTCTCATCCGGTTCCGTTGTGCCGGGCACTGTGCCGGTGGGGTCGTTCCAAAACCAGTTATAGGCGAAGTATGGATTATCCGTTCCCTGAACGCGGATAGCGATTTGGGCGCGCCCCTTCAGGGCTGCTGGAATAGTGAACTTCGCAGTAAACGCGCCGCCCTCGCCGGAATTGAAGGTTGCCACTTCAATTCCGCCTTCCGCGCGGGTGCCAATCTCGCCCATCAGGGCTTTGAAGTTTTTATTGGCGGGCATGTCCTTTGTGAGGATGGTGACACTGACGTCTTTCTCCACCGCGGATATGGAGAATGTGGGGTATGTGGAGGCTTGCACTCTGCCGACCCCCAAAAAAAGCGAGAGCACGAGAACAAGAGCTGCTGCCTGAAGTATAAGACGATGCTTTTTCATTTTTTCTCCTTTGACAATGCTCGGGTAAATAATTTGAAAATAACCCGAATGCAATTATTCATTCGGACTCAAGACGTTTTCCGGGTGAGAAAAGTTCCCTTCTAGGGCAATGTATAAGGATTATAGCATTGTTGGACGGAGATTCAAACGCTTATTACACGTTTGTGCCTTGATCCCCATAAAAAATAACCTGCGGTTTACCGCAGGTTATTTTTGTGACTTCGTCCAGGATTACTTTTGGGTAACCTTGATGGATTTTGGTTTTGCCTCTTCCACTTTGGGAATATTCAGGGTGAGGATGCCGCTCTCGAGGGAAGCTTCGACTTTTTCGCTATCCAACGGGGCAGGCAAAGAAACGACGCGGTGGAAGCGGCCGGCGGGCAGTTCTGCCAGCAGGTATTCCGTGCGGGCGTCCCGTTCCAGCTTAACTTCACCGCTGATGGTAACAACTTCGTTGACAATCTGGATGTCCAAATCTTCAGCGCTGACGCCGGGCAAGTATGCTTTCAACTCAAATCCATCCGGTGTGGCTTTCACATCCATCGGGAAAGCAACCTGGGGTTCAAAATCCCGGTCGAGCTCACTCATCGCGTTGGCAAGGGCTTGCATCCGAAATCTGCGTCCGTAGGGGTTCAAATAGAAGGTCATGGTAATCTCCTTGGTGGTTCTTTTATTGATTGCTTATACTTTAGCTGTTGGGAATTAGATTTGTGCATACAATATGTTGGCATTGTATTAGAATGCGGGTTTGAATGGAAACGAGGATGAAAAACCACGGAAAACTAATTCTTGGCACGGCGCTGGTTGGGGTATTGGCGCTGGTGGGGATGTATCTTTACCGGGGCTATCTCAGCCGACGCAGCGCGGCGGTTATCAGTTTTTTGAACAGCCCGGATACACACCCGGACTGGAAAACCCCCGCGCTTTTACGCTGCCCGGAGGCTCCGTTCAGCTTCCCGAGCGAGGGATTTGTCGGCTACCTGTGGGGGGACAGCTTCAAACTCTTTCATAAACACCAGGGTATCGATATTTTTGGAGGCAGCCAGGTGGGCTTGACCCCCGTGTACGCGCCTTATGATGGTTTCCTTACCCGCGAGGCAGGCTGGAAGAGCAGCCTGATCATCCGCGTTCCGGATGACCCCCTCAATCCTGGCAGCCAAATCTGGCTGTATATGACCCATTTGGCTGATCCGCGGGGGGAGAGCCTGATAACCGCTGATTTTCCTCCCGGGACGCAGGATAAACCGGTTCGCAGAGGGGATTTGCTGGGTTATCAGGGGAATTATTCGGGAAACCCACAAAGCCCGACTGGCGTGCATTTGCATTTTTCAATTGTGCGGGATGACGGCACCGGAAACTACCTGAATGAATTGGATTTTGAAAACACACTCGACCCCTCGCCATACTTCAGGCTTCCGCTGAACGCGCGCACGAACAAAGACAGCATCCCCCGCTGCTCCAGCGGCAATTAATTGCCGTGCCCGTTGTTTGAGAGAGAACAGGCGAACCGCGGACTTGCAGTGGCGATGTGTTGGACCTAGCCTTACGATTTGCTTCAAAGAGCTTACAGCCTGGTTTGGAAATCCAGGGATTTTTCGCTATAATACCGAAAGAAAAAAAGGTGGAGGTTTTGGAGAATGCAAGAAATTGCCCCGAATGTGTTTATTGAACACAACTCACTTGGATTGATTACGGGTGTGATCCGGGGAAATTCAGGCTCCGTTTTAATTGACTCCCCCAGCCGACAGGATGAAATGCGTTCCTGGCGCAGCGGGACAGCCCGCCTGATAACCGGCGAACCCCGATTCCTGGTGCATCTCGACACAAACTATGATCGTTTGCTCAGCATAAAAGGCACGGATTATGTCATCGTAACGCATATCAACAGCCTTACGCCCGAAAAAACCAAACCCTCAGGCTCTAAAACCACGGATGAAAGCACATGGGTGAGTGAGGGTCATGAAGCATTGGTCAGCCCATTTCGTTTGCTTCCGCCCGAAATCGTCTTCAACCAATCCCTCTCGCTTTTCCTGGATGACACCGAAATATTTCTGGAACACCACCCGGGATCGAACTTTGCAGGTATATGGGCGGAACTCCCTGGCAAGAAAGTCGTTTTCGTCGGCGACACAGTGCTCCCGGAGCAGCCGCCGTTCCTGGCATATTGTGATTTGGAACGTTGGCGTGCCGACCTGGACATCCTTTCCGACAAGAAATACCGCAATTACCTGATTGTCTCCTCGCGCAGCGGCATTGTCGACCAAGGCGGAGTTCAGAAAATGAATGAGCACATTTGCGCGATTCAAGCGCTTCTGGAGCCGCTAATGACCAACGGAGCCAGCCTGGAGGAGGTGCTCGTCGTTGTCCCGGAGATAATGCAGCGCTATGACACGGATGCCAACCATCTTGTTATGTATTTTAACCGTCTGCGTTGGGGTTTAACCACGTATTACGAACTTAATCACGCCTGAAATCTGAGGAATTGCGTATGAATCAAGCCTGTCAATATGTGCCGCTGGTGGAACTGACCCGCGGCGGAATAGTGGAATGCCTGCACTTTGGAGCCTTCGCCGTGGTGGATGCCACGGGCAAGCTGCTTTGCTCCGCCGGAGATCCGGATCTGGTTACATTCCCACGCAGTTCCATGAAACCGTTCCAGGTTCTGCCGTTTGTGGAAGCAGGCGGATTGGATTATTTTGATCTATCGGCTGAGGAACTGGCAATTATGTGCGCCTCTCATACTGGCACCGACGGGCACACCGCCGTATTGCGCAGGATCCATCAAAAGGTCGGGCTGCAGGAAACTGATTTGCAGTGCGGGGTGCATTATCCATCAGACCGGGAAACCAGCGAAGCGATGCGTTTGCGCGGTGAAAAGCCCACGCCGTTCCGCCACAACTGCTCCGGAAAACACAGCGGTATGCTGGCAGCCGCCCGCATGCGCGGGCTTACCAAGGACAATTACCTGGAGTTGGAACACCCGGTGCAGCAAAGCATCCGCCTGGCGGTGGCTGAAATGAGCGGTATGAGTCCCGACGCGCTAATCCCAGGCATAGACGGCTGCTCAGCGCCTGTTTACGCACTGCCATTACGCGCCTTCGCGCTGGCCGCCGCGCGTTTGTGTGAACCACGCGGTTTCCCACCGGAACGGCGCGCGGCGTGCGAGAAAATTACAGACGCGATGCGGGCATATCCGATCATGGTGGCCGGACCGGGAAGGCTGGACAGCGTTCTGATGCAGGTGTTGGGAGACAAACTCATTTCCAAAGGCGGCGCGGAAGGCTATCAGATGATCGGTTTACTGCCGGACGAGAAAAAGGGAACCCCAGGTATAGGCATCACGATTAAGTTTTCGGACGGCGACCCGGACCGACGCGCCACCTACAGTCTCGTTACGGCGATATTGCGCGCTTTTGGCTTTTCTGAGCAGTTGGAAAACCCGGCTTACCAACCTTTCGCGGAGGCTCAGGTGCGCAACTGGCGCGGTCTGCTGGCTGGCGAAAGGCGGCTTTCTCCTGAGGCTGCCGCCGCGCTAGGGCGTTGTCAATAGAAGGGACATTCGGAATTGAAAAACGTTGTGGAAGTTTCCGCGGAACACCGCGCACTATTATGTCTGGTAAATTCGCGCCTTAATCAAATCTACGGCTTTCCGGTCTGGCGGGACCCACTGCCCGCGGTCGATGAGCTGGTCAGCACTTTTCTTTCGCAGAACACCAACGATATGAACAGAGATAAGGCCTTTGACGCCATTCGCGCCCGCTACACAAGCTGGGACGAGGTCTGCGAGGCAGACCCGGACGAGTTTATGCAGGTAATCCGCGCGGCGGGTCTGGCGAACCAAAAAGGCCCGAACATTCAAGCCGCTTTACGGCGCATCCGGGCTGAGCGCGGAGAGATAAACCTGGAGTGGCTGCGGGATTTGCCGGTGGAAGAGGCCCGCGAGTGGCTGCTCAGTTTCAGGGGGGTGGGGCGAAAAACCGCTGCGATTGTTTTGCTGTTTTCTCTGGGGATGCCGGCCTTTCCGGTGGACACGCATATTTACCGGGTTTCGGGGCGGATTGGCTTGCGCCCGCAGACGTTGGACGTGGATAAAACCCATCAATATCTGGAAGCAGCCGCGGATCCTGCTGATTACTACGCGATGCATCTGAATTTAATCAGGCTGGGAAGAGAAGTCTGCCACGCGCGGAAACCAGCCTGCGCGCGGTGCCCGCTGGTGGATATCTGTTTGTATCCGGATAAAAACTTAACCTGAGCTTTACCGGACGGGTTCCAGGCTGCCAACGAGCGACCAGGGTCCAGTCCAATCAATTTTCACCTGGCGTTCCATACCCGTCAGGTCTTCTTCTGAGTCGGTGAAGACAATCCGGTTCGTGGGGGTGCGCCCGTACCAACGCCCTTTCAGGCGGTATTCAAACAAAACCGGCACGCTGGTGCCCAGCAGAGGTTGGTTGAGCTCCCGCAAGATGCCTTCCTGCAAGTCTTCCAAAAGGCGAAAACGGCGCATTTTTTCTTCCGCGGGCACGCTGTCCGCCAGTTCCCTCGCGGAGTAAGTGCCAGGGCGGGGGGAGTAGCGGGCAAGGTGGGCGACGTCGAGGCGCAAATCCGCCAGCAAATCATAGGTATTCTGGAAAGCCGCTTCGGTTTCACCCGGAAAGCCCACGATGATATCGGTAGCGATAGACACCCCTGGGATCCGGTCGCGCAGCTTGGCCACGAGGTCGCGGTACTGCTGGTTGGTATAGCCGCGCCGCATTGCCAGGAGAATACCGTCATCGCCAGCCTGAGCCGGCACTTCGATATGCGGCATCACCTTGGGCAGCCTGGCAACGCTCTCAATCAGCTCGTCGCTCATCCAATTCGGGTGGGAGGTGAGAAAACGCAGGCGTTTTATGTCAGGGATTTCGGAAAGCGACGCCAATAGCTGCGGCAGGTGCGGGCTTCCGGGCAGGTCAAGTCCGTAGCGGTCAATAATCTGACCCAGAAGGACGATTTCACGCACGCCCTGGCTCGCGAAGGTGCGCGCGTCCCGCAGGATTCTTTGTGCGTCCCGACTGCGTTCGCGACCGCGCCGGAGCGGAATGACACAATAGGCGCAAGCATGCGAGCAGCCGAGCACTATCGGCAGGTTTTCTGAAACCGCGCGTTCTTCGCCCGCGACAGCCACGCCGAATTCATCGTCGAGCAAGCTGTCTATATGCTGACGCCAGCTGTGAGCCTGGTCGGCTTGCTGACGATTGGCGAGAAAATCCAACAGAGGCTGAGGGTCGGACGGGGCGGAAAACACATCGACCCAGGGGAAGCGTTTTTGCAGGGCGGGGTTGCCGTGCACCCCAACCAGGCAGCCCATCAGATTGATGACCAGGTCTGGATTTTGCTTTTTGCGGGATTTGAGCGAACTCAGCCGTCCGATAGCTTTATCTTCCGCGCTTTGACGCACCACGCAGGTGTTCAGCACAATAATATCCGCGTCATCGATATTGGCGGACGGCTCACAGCCCAAATTTTCGAGTGAGCGCGCCAGCCGACGGGAGTCCGCGACGTTCATTTGACAGCCTGCAGTCCAGATGTAGTATCGCATAGCTGCTAATTATACAGGTTAGTCAGCCGGAGGAGGTTAAGATGATATAATGTTATCGTTGAAAATCGCTATAGGATGAGCTAAGGAATGCCATGGAATTCACAAAAACAGATTACAAACGCTGTATCGTTGTAAAAGCGGCCGGGCGCTATGACAGCGCCACTGCCGGAGAACTGGAAAAAGTCCTGACTGATTTGCTGCCCGCGGATAAGGATATTATTCTGGATATGGCAGATATCACATTCGTCTCCAGCGCTGGTTGGTGGTCCATTATTCGTGTGCAGAAGGAACTCAAGAAAAAGCGCGCGGACCTTATGCTGGTGTCGCTGAATGATAACGTACGGGATTCGATGGAATTAATCGGGATTCTGCAGTATTTCACTGTCTATCAGAATCTGGTAGACGCGCTCGGCAATCTTTAAGTTCGCGAGTTTGAAATGTGCATAAAAGGAGCTGTCTGATGAAGGCAGCTCCTTTTGCGTTGTTATTTGAAGCGCAATTTCCTGAGGAAGCGGACGCTCACTTTACTGACAGGTGGTTTTGAACCGTCCGATATGCCCCAGCCGCGTCTGGCTTCCAAGGGCGGGCCTGGCGCGCGTTTTTAACGGATATTAATCTCGTAGACTGCTTTTTCCCGCGTAATCGGGGTCGTGCCAGAGACAACCAGCACCACTTTTTGCGCTCCGGTGCCTATCGTAAAGCTCAGCTGCGCCTGGTTGTTTTCATCCAGCGGGATAGTTTCCACACTCGGGTTGCTGCCCAGCGTAATCATGCGAAGCGCGTAGCTTTGCGGAAGGATATTTCCCAGACGCACAAAACCGGCGCTCTGCCAGCCGCCGTTGTCTGTTTCCAGGTCAGAGGCATAGCCAATCGCGTCCAATCTGAAATCATCCAGCGCCATGCCGTTCCCATTGACGGCCGCGTCGGTCACGTAATCAAAACGCACCTTAACCACCGAACCCGCAAATTGGGAGAGGTCCACGCTTTCGGGTATCCAACCCTGCGAACTGCCGTTCCAACCGCAGCCGTACGAATTGCCGGACGGGTTATTCGTGGTGCAGGTGCGGGAATTCAGTATCTGCCAATTCTCGCCGTCCGTCGAAGCGGAAATGAAGACGTAGTCATAGTCTTCTTCCAGGTCGTACCAGGTCCGAAATTCCAACCGCGCGCTGCCGCTCACATGGCTCAGGTCAAAGGTTCGCTCAAGCGACATATCGGATTCATCGCCGAGGTTAGACCAGAAGAAAGTATTTCCCGGGTCTTCCTTAAACGGAAGGATGCTGACCGCCTGAGTGCCCTGAAAGTTGAGCGTGTAGGTGCCCGGGCAAGTAATTTCAATGTAATCCACGCCGTATTGGTACACGTCTGAAAGGACGGAGGCAGGGCAGCTGGTGAGCTGGCTGCTGGCGCGCGCGTGCGAAGGGGAATAGGAGCGGTAATCGTAACGACCGTTTTCCAGGGTCGGGTCCAGGAGGTAGTTGGTTACAGCCCAATCCATAAACACTTCGTCGGCTGTGTAGACTCTGCCAGTGGAAGGGTTGACCAGGTTTAACTCCCGCATGACGTTTTCCAGGCTTACCAGGCCGTTTTCTTTGTGCGCGACCAAAGCCTTTGTGGCGTTTTCGCCGAAGCGGTCCAGGAAGTAAACCATAAACAGATATGAGGCGCCGTAATGGGGGCCGTTCTCACCGGTATCACCGCCCCAATCGGTCAGCTGCAAGTCCGGATTCAGGAGGTAATCATAATCAAACCCGCCGGCGTCATATTCATTGACGTGTTCAGCCAGCATGGAAAAGCCTTCATTGACCCAGGTTTCTTCGTTGCGGTCCTGGTACCAGTGAATCATGTGCTGAAATTCGTGAGCCATAGTGCCGTAGATGTAGTCTTCCCAAAGCCCGACCGTGTCGGAATTTATAAGGAACATTTCGTGCGCGTTGGAATAGGGGTGCGCCTCGGGGTGCACTTCATCCGCCGAAGAAAAGTAGCCGGCAATAGAAGAACCCAGCCCACCGGCATAAAGCACATAAAAACGCGGGTCGTCATCCACACCCGGATTCCATTCCATTCCAAAAAATTCGCGATTGGTGGGGATAATTTTCTGGTCAAACGTTTCCGCCAGGCGCTTCAGGTCGGATTCGCGATAAGACACACCATCCTCAATCCAGAAATAAATATTGTCACCACGAAAGCGCAGCACCGCTTCTACCTGGAAGTTTTCGTTCGTGTCTGTGTTTGAGACCCAAAAAGTTTTCCGGTCCCCGACCTCATACGGCGCGTCCGGGTCTGGCAGCGTGGAAGGCACGTCAACTTTGCCGCCGAGGCGTTCTGCCAAATCCACCGGATCATTGACCGGTACGATTTCTGACCGGAGCGCGTTCAGGTTTTGCCGCGCCGCGGCTAACTCAGAGCGGGTGATTTTTTCATCCAAGAGGTTCTCCAGCGCACCCGGAGCGGGCGTCTCTTGGACGGGCAGCACGGGCGTGGGTGTATCGGTGCTGAAACCCCAGCGGCCAAGCAGCGCGCCGCCGGTAAGGGTAAAAAAACAAGCCGCGCAGGCGCAAAAGAGCACCAGCAGGACGATGATTATCAGGATAATCGCATTGGTTGATAACTTATTCACATTCAGCTCCCTGTTTGCCGCGTGAGCACGGCAGGATTGGCATATTATACATCAGGCAGGTGAACGGGTTTGCGCCCAGCATCAGGCTCGGTCAGCCCGGAGCCTTTGCCGCGCGGTTCATTGAGACCCTATGCAGCACGATTTTTCGCACCAGTTCGAGAGGGATGGGCTGTCCCAGTGGGAACTGCACCGCACCTTTGGAGGTTTTATACGCGCGCAATTCTTCGGCAAACGCCGATACGGCTTCCGGCGTTGGGTAAAAGCCGATATGCTTCGAATGCATTGCAAAATAAACCAGGACTCCATCCTGAAAGAAAGCCGGCATCCCATAGGATAATTTCTCTTGCGCGCCCGGGGCTGCCGCGCGAATGGCATCCGTGAGCGCGTTCAAGGCGGCCTGAATTTCAGGCGAAAACCGGGCGATGTATTCTGAAACCGAATTTGGGTTTGTTTGGCTTGCGGGCATTTTTATATCGCATTCCTGGCGCGCCAATCGAGGATGGCCTGGGTGTGTTCGGGGTAGTGATCGGTGGTATTCGCGCGCAGACACAAGAGAAAAGGGCTTTCATCGGCAAATTCTGCCGGGTCTGTCTCTTCCATCAGGCGCAGCAGCTTTTCGTGTACCTTTGTGAGGTTTTGGAGTACCTCATCCAGAGAATGACGGTTCTTTGCCAGCACCATATACGCGTTAAACCCATCGATTCCGCCAAAGAGCTGAAGGTAATCCGGCGCGGGCTTGCCCGCCTGGATGTCTGGAAGCGCCTGCAGGGCTTCCTGTTCCCAAGTGGTAACGTGTCCGAGGATGTCTTTGACCGACCAGGTTCCGGTCACGCCAGCGGTCTTCATTTGTTCCGGGTTGAGGCCCTGAAACGCGCTTAACAGCGCCTGCCAGCTTGCGTTGAAATGTTCCAGAAATTCGATTTTGTCCATCTGCCTGCCCTCTAATAGGTATTGGGATTATACCGTTCGCAAGGCAGGCTTCAGCTATCAGTAAAAGCTTGCCGCCGGGCGCTGCCTGGGCGTGTTAAACTATACGGGTGCAAACATCTTACGAAACAAGCCCTTTCCAAACAGCCTTCCGGCTCACCCTCATTTTTGGGGTGATGCTGCTTTGCCTGGCGGCATCTTCCGCGGCGGTCTGGAATCCGATTCAGGGCTTGCGGGAATTCAGCCGCAGCGTGGAATTTGACTTTACCGAGTGGACGGTTCAGGCCCTATTCCAAAAAGGTGTGTCCGCGGCGCTGCGCGCGGAGAAGTTTCTGAGCCCGACCCAGCAGAACTCGCTCATCCGGACTTACCTGGAACAAGTCTACACAAGCGCGGTGTGGAACGCCCGACTGGACCAGGCGGTTTCTCAACCTAACCTCGTTGACCGCAAAGTTAAGATTACTGTCGCGCGAGACGGGCTGCGCAAAGCCGAGCAAAGGCTGGCGGCTCTCTCCCCGCTGACGGAAGCGGTGGTTCAATCCTGCACAGAAAACACCCTGACTAAAATGGGATTTGGGCTGGGCGGTCAGGTGCTGCCGCCAGTGCTTTATCAGGTGACGGACTTGCCTTTGAACCTGATTGTTTCCCCCCGGGATGAAATCCGGACAGTTTTTTCCACGAACCTCACTGCCGGTTTAGACACCCTCGAAAAAGAGAAGATAGAGGACGGAATTTACGGGAAGTATGCGTACTCCGCGCTGGTGGAGCCCATCGGGGGGTTGGGCGCCTACCCAACCATGGTGATGCGCACGACGGATTTTAATTGGCTTACCGAGACCGTCGCGCATGAATGGATTCACAATTACCTGACTTTTACACCACTGGGCATGCGCTATGACGCGAACGCGCAAATGCGCACGATTAATGAAACAGTTGCCAGCCTGTCTGGGTCTGAAATCAGCCGGCAGATGATAACCCGGGATTTTCCGGATTATTCCCCGCCGCGGCCCGGCCCCAGGATGCGCTCGCGTCTGCCGTCAGAAGGCCAGGATGCCCCGGCGGCATTCAACTTTCGCGCGGAAATGCGGAAAACCCGCCTGCAAGTTGACGAACTGCTGGCGGCAGGGAAGGTGGATGAGGCTGAAGCCTATATGGAAGCCCGCCGGCAGTTTTTTTGGACGCATGGTTATCATCTGCGCAAATTGAACCAGGCATATTTCGCTTTTTACGGCTCGTATAACGACCAGCCCGGCGGCGGCGCTTCCGGCAGCGACCCGGTTGGTCCGGCGGTGCGCAGGCTGTGGGCGCGCAGCCCCGACCTGAAAAGCTTCATCGCTGCCATCCGGGGCGTGCGCTCTTTTGAGGGCTTGCAAAGGTTACTGGCAGAGCAGCCATAGCGCTGGTTTCTCACGCGCTGTCACCGGTTTCCTTGGGTTCGCTTTCGGATTTATTTTGGCTGCCGCTTGCCGGTGTAAGTTTTCCGCTCGAAGGCGGCGTCTGAGCGCAAACCGACGGAAGTGAGATTCACTCCGCGTGGAACTGCTCCCCAGAACCTGGCATCCCTGCTGCGGCTAACCGCCTGCCGTGGACAGTCAATGAATGAGCGCGGGCAAAATTGACTGAAAAAACAGGCTGCTGCGCATTACGCAGGCAGACTATTGGCATAGCATACCCTGCGCTTGGTTTCCGGGGACTATCCGGAGGCTTGATCCAAATTGTTTCCCATTTCCTGGAAAATTAAGAGAAGACGATTTAACGGTCTTTTTTATGTTAGCGTCAGATAGCTTATAATCAAGGCACTAAATCGTAAAAATCGGGATATCTTATGACTTCACCTGTTTTTCACTTTGGCCCTGAACCCTTTACACCGCTGCTCATCGTCATTTCCGGCCCATCCGGGATTGGAAAAGACGCGGTGGTGCAGGCGCTGCGGGTAAAAAACCCCAACACCCACTTCGTGATTACCATGACCAGCCGCCTGCCGCGTGCGGAGGAACAGGACGGGGTGGACTACTTTTTTGTTTCCCGTCAGGAATTTGAGGCGCTGATTGCCTCAGGCGAACTGCTGGAACACGCCCGCGTCTATTCGGATTACAAAGGCATCCCGCGCCAACAGGTTCGCCAGGCGCTTAACTCCGGTAAGGATGTGATTATGCGCCTGGACGTGCAAGGCGCGATGACCATTCGCTCCTTGTGCCCCGAGGCGGTGCTCATTTTTTTGACTGCCAACTCGCGCGAGGAATGGATCGCGCGGCTGGCCGGGCGCTGCAGCGAATCCCCCGAGGAGTTCGCGCTGCGCATTAAAACCGCGGAAATGGAATACGAAAAATTGGACGCGTTTGATTATATTGTGGTCAACTCTGATAACAAACTGAATGAGACGGTGGAGACAATCCAAAAGATAATCACCGCTGAACACCAGCGTGTGCACCCCAGGCAGGTGAGTTTATGAGCGGGCAAATACCGGATGAAAAACCAACCGCGCCTGAGTCACCGGCGCAAACGCGCAGGGTAGCGCTCGAAATAGAGAAGCCTGTGGTTACTTACGTCTTGATGGGCGTGATAGCTCTGTTCTTCATCGCGCAGACGCTTTGCACGCAGTTCCTGGGCTTCGATTTACCCGCGGCGCTGCTGAGCAAAATCCGCAGCGAAATCCTGGCCGGTCAGCTTTGGCGCCTGATTACCCCGATTCTATTGCACGGCTCCATTTTGCATGTGGGTCTGAATTTATACGCGCTGTGGATTTTGGGACGTCAGCTGGAAGGTATCTACGGGCATTGGCGTTTCCTGATTTTGTTCCTGGTTGCCGGGTTTGGGGGGAACGTGCTTTCCTTTGTGTTCTCACCCAATGTTTCGTTGGGTTCATCGACGGGGATTTTTGGGCTGCTCGCGGCGGAGTTCCTGCTTATCCTGCAAAACAAACAGTTTTTTGGCCCGCGCGCTCGCGCAATGCTTGGCAATCTGGTGTTTATCTTCTTATTGAACATCGCGATTGGCATCGCGCCTGGCTCCAACATTGATAATTTCGGACACCTGGGCGGTGTAATCGCCGGCGGGTTATTCGCTTTTCTGGCGGGACCGAAATGGGAACTGCAATTCGGGGCAAGTGAGCCGCGCGTTCAAGACACCCGCCACAAAAATGACACGATCGCCGCGCTGCTCATCGTGTTTATTGGATTCAGCCTTATCGCGGCGATTCCCTTTTTGAAGTTTTAGGCTGTTTTGCGCGCGTTCATAAGCCGCAAAATCGCGCGGGTGAAGGAGTCGGGGTCTTGCGTGTAGCTGTCAAGCAGGAAGTCCGCGTCCGCGGATGAGAATTCGGTGGTGCCCGCCACGCCAACGCTGACCATGCCGGCGGCTTTGGCGGCATTAATCCCGTGAATGGAGTCTTCGAAGACCACACAGCGGGAAGGGGGTGTGCCTAAGATCGCCGCGGCGCGCAAGAAGATATCCGGCGCGGGCTTGGATGGCAAATCTTCTCCGGGGACCAAAGCGGCGAAGTATTTCCGGATTTCAAAGGAATCCACCACCTTGTTAATGTTCTCCAGCATCGCTGAGGAGGCGACGGCTTGTTTGGCGCCGAGTTCCGCAAAATATGCGAACCAAGCGCGAATGCCGGGGAAGAGCCGGGTCTTTTCCGCCAGTTGTTGGCGAAACAGGCTTTCTTTCAACGAAATAACCTGTTGAAGATAGGTCTCATCGGGTTCGTAACCCAGGTAAATCGGGACTGTGCTGCGGTTATTGCCGCCAAAGTGCGCGCGGAACAGTTCGCGGGAAAAAAGGGTGGGGCGGTCGCTAAAAGCCTCTTTCCAGGTTTGATAATGCAATTCAAGGGTATCCAGGATGGTACCATCCATATCCCAGAGCACAGCCAGATTGATATTTTCCAATGCGCACCTCTCGCGTAAAAGCTGCGTAATGATAACACACGCGAGGCGCGGCGCATTCCTGAAAGGCACAGAAAGGGCAGGCGGACCGAAAAACCCGGATATTGACTGCCGTTTCGGAGCAGTCTGTGCGTATGATAAAATGCACACCTGAATCCGAAACAGTGGTACGCACACATATGTCAGAAGACCAGCGAATCAACCCCACAGAAACCCAGGCAAGCCCCCAGCGCGGTGAGCGGCAAACAGCCTTTCAGAACTTGCTTAAGCTGGACGCGCGCCTCTCGGCCCGCCTGCTGGTCGAAGAGCCAGGTTTGCTGCGCGGATTGCTTATCCTGGTGGGGCACAGCTGCGACTCGTGGTATTGGCTGCTGTTTCTGTGCTTGCGGCTTTTCTTTGGAAGCGCGGAAATTCGCGCCCGCACCCTGTTCTGGGTTTTCGGCTTAATCGGACTGGCTGTCTTTGTGCTGGCGCTGAAGTTCATCATACGCCGTCCGCGACCGGAGGGGGAGTGGGGGCAAATTTACCGCGTCAGCGATCCGCATTCTTTCCCGTCCGGGCATGCCGCGCGAGCCGCGGCCATCGCTGTGATGGCGGGCGTTTCTGCGCCGCCGACCTTGATTTTCGCGTTAGCCGTCTGGGCAGCCGGCGTCGGGCTTTCGCGCGTCGCGCTGAAGCTGCACTACTTATCGGATGTGGTGATTGGCTGGTTGATCGGAATTTTGTGTGGGTGGGCGGCGCTGCGGCTCTTCCCGTTTGTTGAACCCTGGCTCGCGCGCTTGTTCGCATAAAAAACGCGCGGGGTTTATTAACCCCGCGCGCAGCTTGCCAAATTCAGTTTACGCCAGGATACAAGCGCTCATTCTGGGAATGGTCAGGTCGCGGATTTGACCGTCTTTAACTTCGACCTGCATCGTGCTGATTTGATCCTGCAGCAGTGTGCCGTCTGGCGGCATCCCTTCCACGCTTATTGATATCGTCCGGGCAGAGTCTTCCAGGTTAATCGCGACGAAAGCTGCGTCTTCGTCGTCCTTGCGCGCGTAGACCAGGAGTGAATCCTGGCTGAGCAGGGGCAGATACGCGCCGGTACGCAAGACGGGCATGGCATGTCGGAGCAGGGTAAGCTCACGGAGTTTGCTGCGGAGGTTGTTATTCCAGGTGCTTTCGTCCCAGGGGAAGGATTTGCGGCACATGGGGTCGGCGCCGCCGGTCAGACCGATTTCATCCCCGTAATAGATGCATGGGGCGCCGGGGTAGGTCATGATAAAGAGATACGCCAGGTAGAGGCGTTGGGTGTCTTCGTTCACGAGGCTCAGGAAGCGCGGCATATCGTGGCTGTCAAGCAGGTTCAGCTGCGCGTAGGCGAATTCTTTCGGGTAAATCTCCAGCAGTTCCTGGGTGCGTTTGGCAAACTGGGCGGCGTCCATGGCTTCGGGGGCGGTTAAGCCCATCATCCCTTCTGCCAGGGCTTTATTCGTGCGGCTGCCGCCAAAAAAAGCCAGGCAGGCATGGGTCAGTTGATAATTCATAACCGCGTCGAACATATCACCTCGCATCCAGCGC
>JAKQFH010000084.1 GCA_029556265.1 Chloroflexota bacterium
GTCAACACTGCCCTAATCTGGTCGCTGATTTTGGTGCCGCCTGGTTCGCGCGTGCGCACAACCTGGTAGCCTTCACCTTCCAAAAATTTTGCTAACCCGGGTAGCTGGCTGGTTTTGCCGCTGCCCTCTGGCCCTTCAAAAGTAATAAACATAGCCTAATCCCTGTAGATGCGAACGTGCCTGTTTGGCTCTTTGCCATATGATTGTGAAATCAAATCTGCTTCGCGCGCCATATCATGCTGTAACCGCCTGATGGTAGCGGTCGCCGGTGGCAGGTCCACATATTTTTCCCCGTTCAAAACCGCATCAATGGCCAATTGGGTTTGGTCGCTGGCTTCAACCGGCGAATTGAATCGTTCAGCCGGCGTTTGAATATTGAATAAATCAGCCAAAAATTGCTCGATTTGCGCTACCGTGTTCGACTTAAGCACAAAAATCGGCACGCCCTTATCCTCTGCATCCAAAATGGGCTGTTGGCGTTCGCGGAAGTAGCGCCTCAGCGTGACGAATGTATCGGCTTCTTCAAGGTTCCTAACCACCCGTGCAGGCACGCCCAGGTATTTTATGGTTTGAATCAGGCGGTTGCGCGCCACGCCGTAGGCGTACAAACTGCGTTGTTTAATATCGCTTGATTTGACGCTTTGCGGCGCGGATTCTATTATGGTTTCGTAGCGCGGCTGTTGGCGTTTTTCGCCGCCATTGCGCTGGAAAGGTGTTTTCTCCATCCCAGTCCCGCGCTTAAGGCTCTGTGTTGCCGTGCTGGCAGTTGGCAGTAGTGGTTTTTGGACGTGGATCTTATTATTCGCATCCCTGAAGCGGATTTCGGGCGGCAGCGGGTACCCGCGCAGCACCGAATCCACCGCGGCGGCAATATCCGGGTGCACCGCAATGCGGTGTCGGTCTTGGATTTCCACTAAGACGGTAAACGTGGGGGGTGCGCGCCGCTCCAGTACGGTTTTTTGCGTGCCCCGGCGCCTGGCTTCGTCGTCTGAGAGCGTCACCGACTCAACCCCGCCAATCAGGTCTGACAGGGTTGGGTTGAGCAGGATGTTTTCCAGGGTGTTACCGTGCGCCGTGCCGATCAGCTGCACGCCGCGCTCCGCAATCGTGCGGGCTGCCTGCGCTTCGAGCTCTCGCCCGATTTCGTCAATCACAATTACTTCTGGGTTATGGTTCTCTACCGCCTCGATCATCACCTCGTGCTGCAGGGAGGGTTTGGCCACCTGCATACGCCGGGCTGCGCCGACCGCCGGGTGCGGCACGTCGCCGTCACCGCCGATCTCATTCGAGGTATCCACGATGATCACGCGCCTGCTGTCAGCCAAGATGCGTGCCGCTTCGCGCAGCATGGTGGTCTTGCCAACGCCCGGCCGGCCTAAGATCAAAATGCTTTGCCCAGACTTAATCAAATCTTCAATGATGTCAATCGTGCCATACACGGCTCGCCCAACCCGGCAGGTTAGGCCGACAATGTGCCCGCGCCTGTTGCGAATGGCGGAGATGCGGTGTAAGGTGCGCTCCAAGCCAGCCCGGTTATCGGCGTCAAATTCGCCAATCCGGTCTGTCACGTAAGCCAGGTCTGCTGCGGTGATCTCGCGCGCCACTAAAACGACCTCCCGCCCGACAAAGCGCGCGGTCGGATGCCTGCCCAGGTCCATGATGACCTCCAGCAGGTTGTCGCTGTCATTTAAAGCACTGACTTTTCCTGTGATGTCCTGCGGCAAAACGCTCAGTAATGCTTCTAGGTCATCAGTAATTTTTTGTGTCTGATTCATACCTAAATTTCTAAAACCTTCTCAAGTCAAATAAATCGATCACGCAAAATGATCGACCTTTTATTTTAACGCATTTTCTTGTTTTACTGTGAGCGGGTATAAGCTCGTTGATTATTGATTACACCCACTGCGCGCCACCGGCACGCCGTTATCCGCCCGGTTTTCAAAGCCGCGCACGCTCAACAGGCTGTTGGCTTTCTGCCGGACCGCCATGTACTTGATCATCAGCAGGTGTTCGCTGCTGCTCAGGGTCGGCAGCCGCTGCATCAAATCTTCAAGCCAGGGCTGGTATGACCTGACGCATATATAAATCGGCCGGTGACCAGGTGTGGGCAGCGCAGAAACCATATCCAGGATGATGTTAGGGTTATCCGCGTAATCAGGCAGCACCAACGGCAAAGCCACGATGCCATTAGGGCCAATATAAACATCCACAAACCCGCGCAGGGATCCGTCCGGGGCATCATTGACCAATACCGTGGCGGTCTTGCGCGTCAGCGGTTCAAAATTTTGAAATAACTTGGGCACTAAGCTTTTGCAGAGCGCATGGATGGCTTTCAGGTCTGCGTTTGTCCACAGACGCCAA
>JAKQFH010000003.1 GCA_029556265.1 Chloroflexota bacterium
CATCAGCTGAAACAACCCGCGGACGATCTGGGTATAGGTGATAATCAAAGCGGCGCGTAAAAAAACCGCTTTATCCGGAGCGCCGCTGGTCAGATTGGTGAACACAATTCCGAACTGCACGGCGGGTATGGCGGCAAAAGCTGCGTTGCCAATAGCGCCGATGAGCGCGGCCAAAAATACCGCCCAATGATGTAGCGTGTGCGAAAGCAGCCAGGTAAACGGGCTGGACCTGCTTGTCTTATATCGAAAAGGGATTGAAAATTCGCTGATTCCCATAAATAATTAACCTGAGTTAAATTCCGCAAGTATTGTAACCCAGGATTATCAATAACCCGGCAGATTGCCTGAAAGTGGACGATAAATTCATTATGGGATGTGCTCGAACTGGCCGATGCTCTCAGGCTAATTCTGTAACTACTGCTCAATAATCAGATTAATCATAGGAATTATCTTGACTTGGCGCTTTGAGCCGGTTATAATGAAATAAATCAGAGGTATTAATAAGATTAATATCAGGACCTGAATGAATACCAAGAGCGATTTGCTTGATTATTTAGCTGAAGCGCAGCGCGCGAAATCTCCCATCCCCAGCATTGCTGAACTCAGCAAGGTTCTGGGGATTAGCGTTGCGAGTGTGCGCGAGCAGCTTGAGGTGGCGCGCACGCTTGGATTTGTGGACGTGAAGCCCAAAGTTGGGATCCAAAGCCGGGTGTTTTCCATGAACCAGCTCCTGGAACTGGGGGTCACGTTTGGAGCAAAGGTGCAGCCGGATCTGCCCGAAGCTTTGCGGGATTTGCGGAAGCACCTGGAAATCAGCTATTGGTACGAAGCAGCTCCGCTCCTCACCTCACAGGACGTCCAATCGCTGCGGGATATCGTTGCCGGGGCTTTCAACCTGATTTCCGGGGAGCCAATGCGGATTCCGGAGCAAGAACACCGGGATTTTCATCTGACGATTTTTTCCCATATGGACAACCCCATTGTAAAAAGCATCATGGAAACCTTTTGGAAGTCGAACGAAGAAATGGAACGCGCTCAGCTCCCGGAACAAGCCTATCTGGAACAGGTGTGGAGCTATCACCAGCAAATTACCGAAGCCTTGGAAGCGCGGGATTTTGAACGCGGGTTCCAATGGTTGGTTGAACATATGGATCTGGTGAAGCAGCGGAAAAAAACAGAGCGATCCCAACGCTTTGAATGAAGTTTACAGGAGAGCATTAAGAAATGGATCATCCAATCGGGAACGCACAAAACGGAAAGAAATCAAAGGTCAATGATTTCTGCATGACCATTTGCACAGTAAACGGGTCTGGCAGTGCCACGGCGAACACAATTCTGTATCAAGCGCTGTTCAATATGGGCTTGCCCAGCTCCGGCAAAAACATATTTCCATCCAACATCAAAGGGCTGCCCACCTGGTTTGTAATCCGGGTATCGGAGCGCGGTTATCTTGGTCGGGTCCCATACGATGACATTATCGTGGCGATGAACGCGGATACTTTCCAGAAGGATTTGTCTTATCTGTCGGAAGGCGGCGTGGTGTTTTATGCTGACCATATCCAGCTGCCTGCCGAAACCCGATCGGATTTGGTCTTTTACCCGATGCCAATCAGGCAGCTTGTTCGTCAGGCTGAAGTGCCGCGGAATATGCGCGAATATATGGAGAATATGGCGTATGTGGGGATTGTCGGGCAGATGTTGGGTATTCCTATGCAGAATGTCGAACACGCCCTGAACAGGCAATTTGGAGGAAAACAAAGCGCGCTGGATTCAAACCGGAATATGATAATTTCCGGATACCAGTGGGCGGCTGAAAATCTGACGAAGCAGGACGCTTACCTGGTGAAGAGCCTTCCGCCGCTTTCCGATTACATCCTGACCGATGGGAATAACGCGGGTGGTCTGGGCGCTCTGTTTGGCGGCGCGCAATTTTGTTCCTGGTACCCGATTACTCCCGCCTCCAGCATGGTAGAGGCGATGATCGCGCAAAACCCAAGCCTTCGAAAGGACCCGCAAACCGGCAAAAACACCTGCGTCATCCTGCAGGTGGAGGACGAACTGGCTGCCGCGGGCTGCGCCATTGGAGCCGGTTGGGCGGGGCTGCGCGCGATGACCGCCACTTCCGGACCCGGCCTGAGCTTGATGACAGAGAATATCGGGCTGGCTTACTTTACTGAAACGCCGGTGGTAATCTGGGATGTCCAGCGGGTGGGTCCCAGCACCGGGCTGCCGACGCGCACTGCCCAGAATGATTTGGCGATGGTTTACAAACTCGGGCACGGCGATGTGAACCACATTATGCTTATCCCGGGCAGTGTAAACGAGTGCTTTGAATTTGGCTGGAAAGCTTTTGACATCGCGGAACATTACCAGACTCCGGTCTTTGTTATGAGCGATTTGGACCTGGGGATGAATCAGTGGATTACCCGCAAATTTGAATACCCGGCGGACAAAATGGACCGCGGCAGGGTCTTGTGGGAAGCTGACCTGGACGCGTATCAGGGCGCCTGGGGCAGGTATAAAGACCTGGAAGGTGATGGTATCCCCTGGCGCACGGTTATGGGGAATCAGAACCCGAGCGCTCCATATTTTACCCGGGGAACTGGTCATGACGAATATGGAAACTACAGTGAGGATCCTGGCAACTGGGCGGCGATGATACGAAGGATTAAACGAAAGCTGGATAATTCCTGCGAATACTTGCCGGAGCCGATTATCCGCGGGAAACCCAACGCGCGGATTGGCATCATCGCAATGGGGTCGACAGATCCGGCGCTGATTGAGGCGCAAGACCAGCTGGAGGAAGCTGGGATCCCGGCAGACTATCTGCGCGTGCGGGCTCTGCCTTCCTGTTCGCAAGTCCGCGAGTTCCTGGAAGCGCACGAAAGGGTCTATGTGGTGGAACTTAATCGGGACGGGCAGCTGTTTGGCATCTTACAGCAGGAACAACACGAACTTTCTCCCAAGCTGATCTCATTGGCGGAAGTTGATGGACTGCCAATGACAGCCATCTGGGTCAGGGAACAAATTCTGGCGAAGGAGCAGCAACATGGATAACCCGCAAACAACCAAGGTGGAACGCAACAGCATTGGTCTTGCCTTGAGCGATTATCGCGGCAAGGCTTCAACACTCTGTCCGGGCTGCGGGCATAACACGGTTTCGAATCAAATTCAGCAGAGCATTTTCGAGTTGGGACTCCCGCCCGAAATGGTCGCGAAATTCAGCGGAATTGGTTGTTCCAGCAAAGGAATCAACTACTTTTTGCAGCGCTCGTTCGGGTTTAATGGTTTGCATGGACGCATGCCCGCCCTGGTAAGCGGCGCGTGCTTCGCAGACCGGCGCATCAAATTATTGGGAATTTCGGGCGATGGAGACACCGCGAGCATCGGTCTGGGACATTTTAAGCATGTCATCCGCCGCAACGTCCCAATGGTTTACATTATTGAGAATAACGGAGTCTATGGACTGACCAAAGGGCAGTTTTCCGCGACATCCGATTTGGGATTGGAGCTAAAGCGACAAGGGAAAAACTTCCTGCCGCCGCTGGATTTGTGTCTGGAGGCACTCATCAGCGGAGCAAAATTTGTCGCGCGGTCCTTCGCGGGCGATATCAAACAGATGAAAGAGCTGTTGAAAGCGGCGGTCATGCAAAATGGCATCGCGGTGCTGGATATCATCAGCCCTTGTGTAACCTTTAACAACCGGGACGATGCGCTGCAATCTTATACCTGGGGGCGTGAAAATGAATGCCCCATTCAGGAACTGACCTATGTTCCCCGCGCCCGGGCAATCCAGGTTAAGGATTTCCAGGAAGGCGAAACGCGCGAAGTACAACTCCACGATGGGTCCAGTATTATCTTGAAAAAAATAAACCGGGAATATGACCCCACCGATAAGCATGCCGCGCTTGAATTGTTGATTGAGGCTCAGGAAAAGCGGATTTTTACGACCGGTCTGATATATATTGAAAACTCCCCCACGAATATTTTGGATGAGTTTGACCTGGTGGATGAACCGCTGAACCGTCTGAGCCCAGACAGGCTCAGACCAGACCGGGCGGCCCTGGAACGGTTGAATTTATCTTATCAATAGGCAGCCGCGCTTAAGCCGCCGAGGGGAAGAATCAGCAAACAGCCGCGGTTGAGGTAAATAGGCCTGGTGTATGAACAAAAACAGAGCGCGGGGTCGGTGAAGAACCACCTCGCGCTCTATTTATGGTCCCTTGGGCGGCTAACTGCCGGCGCCCGAGGGGGAGATTAATAATCCAGTCGGCGATAGTATCTGCGGATATCCATCGGATGGCAGTTCAGCTTTTCGATGTGCGCGTCAATCCGTTCGGTCACTGCGTGGCAGACAAGGTATGAAATTAAGCCGCGGAACTCGGGGCTGATACCTTTCAGAGGGTAATCCTTGGTATCGATGATGGTGTAGCGAGCGCAAACCCGGGGAAGGAAGCGCGCGACCCGTTCCGCCAGCGGGCGTTCTTCATCTTCGCCCACAAACACGGTGACGTTCGTGTCGCGGTCGATGACTTCCAGAGTGCCGTGGAAGAACTCGGAGGCATGGATGGATTTGGAGCGAATCCAGTGCTGCTCTTCCACGTAGCACATGGCGTAAGAGTAGTTAGCGCCAAAGTGGTTGCCGGCCGAGACGTAATAGTGCAGGGAGTCATCCTTATGTTTTTCAGCAAAAGCCAAGGCGAAAGCGTCGGCGCGCTTGGAAGTGTCCACAAAAGCATCCGCAAGATGCGCGTCGAGCTCTTTGTAGAAACGTTCGTAATCTTTAAACTCGCCATTTCTGTACATCAAGCGATGCGCGAACATGAACAATTTCAGCTGTTCGTTGTGGGGGTAGGAGATGAGGCGGTCGCTGAGTTTGGCAAGCGGAGAATCCACAAACTCCACAAAACCAACAATCAAAGCGCCGGCTTTTTTTGCCTTTTCCACGGCCTCAATCATCTCAGCGGTGGTGCCGCTGTCGGAGGCGATCACGACTACGGATTTATCCGTAACATGCGCGTTTCCGTGGGCAATGTAACGCGCGGCTTGCATCACGTAAATCGGTAGCTTGCTTTTTCCTTCGACGGAGTCCACAACCATGATACCCGAGGCATACGTGCCGCCGATGCCCATGTAGAAAATCGCGTCAAAACCTCGGTCATACAATTCGTCAGCGACAGCTTCGATTTTTGGGCGCATTGCGAGCGCGCCATTGATACTCTTTAAGATTTTTTCTTCATCAAATTTTAACATTACCGGTCTCCTGATTTCTCCTTTTTGCAATCACCACGTTGGTTTGCGGGTGACATTACTGACTGTGTTTCTGGCGCGAAATCCTTGAGCTGCCAGGTTTTGGTGTGTTATACGCGCCTGCCTATATAGATAAGTAAGCACCTATTATATACCAATATGCTATCATAGGAAATTGAAGTTGGCAATACCTTTTTCCATTGTTCTGCGTAAAAAGGATGGCTAGTTTGGTCTGGGTACGTCAGCCGGGATTCATCCGGGCCTAAGCGATAGGGGGGATGGGTAAATAAAAATGCCCAGCGTGGTTGCGTTGGGCTAAATTTGGTGTTGGGAATCCGGGCACGCGCCGGCGTGAAAACGCGGTTTATCCTCGTAATGTGTACAGCAAGGTCAGGTTGGGTTTGCCAAAGTCCCCGACCGGGAAACCGCTGATGACGACGACCTGGTCTCCCGCGCAAAGCGGCGTTGAGGATGTGATGGCGGTTTCGACATGGCGGATCATCGTCTCGAGGGTATCCGCGTGAGGAACCAGAAGGGGGGTGACGCCCCATGAGATGCCCAACCATTGATAAGTGCGCATTTCGGGAGTAAACGCGAAAATCGGGACAGACGGTTTGGTCTTTGAAATCCACATAGCGCTGGCGCCGGATATAGTGAAAACCACGATCGCCGCCACTTTTGCGTTCATGGTTAAATCTTTGGCAGCCCGGGCAATGGAAATGACCGCGTCGAGCCGGTCTGAGCTTACCAGGCTGTCGAGGTGCCCCCATTCATTCAGGTGCTTTTCGGATTCCCGGATAATGGATTCCATCATGCGCACGCTTTGCACCGGGTATTTACCAGCCGCGGATTCGGCCGAGAGCATCACCGCGTCGGTTCCGTCAAAAATTGCGTTGGCAACGTCGGCTGCTTCGGCGCGGGTCGGGCGGGGGTTGTTAATCATCGATTCAAGCATCTGGGTCGCGGTGATGACAAACTTCCCCTTATGATTGGCTGCCCGAATAATTGCTTTTTGGGCTGAGGGCACCACCGCGGGGGGCATTTCCACGCCCAGGTCTCCGCGTGCCACCATGACGCCGTCAGTCGCGTCCATGATGGACTCAAGGTTCTCAATGGCTTCCGGGCGCTCCAGCTTGGCGACAATCGGCGGAAGCCGGAGCAATTTTGTCATCTTGCGCATCGTATCCCGAACGGTCAGGATGTCTGAGGCTTGCTTGACAAAGGATATGGCAATGAGATCGACCCCTATATCCAGACCGAACTGCAAATCTTCCAGGTCTTTGGGCGTCAGGCAGGGAATGTCCAATTTGGAGCCCGGAAGATTGACACCCTTATGCGACTTGAGGTCGCCGCCCAGGATAACTTTGGCGTAAATGTTTTCGCCATCCAGTTCAAGAACCTCAAATTCCAGCTGACCATCATCCAAGAGGATGTGATTTCCGGGAACCAGCGCTTCGTGCAGTTTGGGGACGTCGAAGGGAATGAAAATGGTGCCTTCGCGTACACCGGAGGGATTCTCGGAAGAGCTCAGCGCCACAATCTGGTTTGATTTCAGTGTGAGTGGCTCATTCTCCAGTTTTCCGATGCGCAGCTTTGGACCCTGCAGGTCCATCAGAATCGCGATAGGTTTGCCAAGTTCGTCAGAAAGCTTACGCAGAAGCCTGACCTTTTCTGCATGGTCTTCGTGCGTCCCGTGAGAAAAATTCAGACGGGCGACGTCCATGCCGGCAGTGATTAACTCCCGCAGCGTAGTTTCATCCGAACTGCTCGGGCCTAAGGTGGCAACGATCTTGGCAAACCTGTTCATTTCGCAACGCTTTCTACGCTTGTCTCAGCACGCCGGCAATTTTTGGCAGCGCCCAATCCAGGGTTTCCTGATCGATAATCAGGGGAGGCGCGAACCGAATGACATGCGTGTGCGTTTCTTTCGCTAGGATACCTTCATCCTGAAGGGACTCGCAGAAGCGCCGGGCACCGCCAGCTTCGGGTTTCAATTCCACGCCAATCAACAGACCTTTGCCGCGGATTTCTTTGATATGCGGCGAGTTGATTTCGCTCAGGTGGTCCATGAAGTATTTGCCGAGTTTAAACGATCTTTCGGGCAATTTTTCTTCCTCAATCACTTCCAGGGCGGCGGTACCCACGACAGCGGCCAACGGGCTGCCGCCAAAGGTGGAGCCGTGTTCGGAGGGGACAATGAGCCCTAGCACTGGTTTATCAGCAAGCACGGCAGAAACCGGATACAAGCCGCCCGAAAGCGCTTTTCCGATAATCGTTATATCCGGGCGGACGCCTTCGTATTCGGACGCGAAAAGTTTGCCCGTCCGACCAAGGCCGGTCTGAATTTCATCAGCGATAAACAGCACGTTATTTTGTTTACATAGGTCCGCCGCGCCGCGCAAATAACCCTCAGGAGGGATGATGACGCCGTTTTCGCCTTGAATGGGCTCCAACATCACCGCGGCGGTGTTGGGTCCGATGGCGGCTTTTAAGGCTTCCAAATCTCCGAAAGGAATCACTTTGAAACCGGGCGTAAAAGGACCAAAGGCTTCTTTATAGAGAGGCTCGGTGGAAAACGATATGATGGTTACAGTGCGCCCGTGGAAATTTCCGGCTGCCACAATGATTTCAGCCTCGTATTTGGGAATACCTTTGACGGCATAGCCCCATTTGCGGGCAACCTTGATGGCGGTTTCAACGGCTTCCGCGCCGCTGTTCATGGGCAGGCTCATTTCATAACCGGTCATATCCGAGAGTTTTTTGTAAAAAATGCCCAGTTTGTCATTGCGGAAAGCGCGCGAGGTCAGGCTGAGGTTCTGCAGTTGTTCTGTCATTGCCTGAACAATTTTGGGATGGCAGTGCCCTTGATTCAGGGCTGAATACGCGCTCAGGCAATCCAGATAGCGCTTGCCTTCAACGTCCTCAACCCACACGCCTTTGCCTTTGCTCAGGACGACGTCCAATGGTTTGTAGTTATGCGCGCCGTATTGTTCTTCGAGATTAATATAATCCTGGGTGTTCAATTTATGCTCCTTTCAAGAGGGTGTACACAATAGCTTTTTGGGCGTGCAGGCGGTTGTGAGCCTGCGGAAAAATCCTTGAATGCGAGCCGTCCGCAACGCTGTCGGTGAGTTCCTGGTTGCGGTGCGCGGGCAGGCAGTGCATGACGATATCGTCCGGGTTGCCTTCGGACACCAACTGGTCGTTTACCCGGTAAGGTGGGAAGACGCGTTCGCGTTCGGCGGCTTCGTCCTCCTGTCCCATGCTCGTCCAGGTGTCGGTATAGATGACATCCGCGTGTTTGACAGCTTCGTGAGGGTCCCTGAAGAAGCTCAGGCGGGAACCGCTGCCGCGGGCGATTTCCTTGGCGACTTCGACGGCGGCGGCGGGCATATCGTAATGCTCCGGGTTTGCGATAGAGAAGTTCGCGCCCATTTTCGCGCTGATTTCCATCAGGGAAACCGCCACGTTATTACCGTCCCCGACATAGGTAATGTTAATCCCTTTTAGTCTGCCGTAATTTTCGTAAATGGTCAGGGCATCCGCCAAGGCCTGGCAAGGGTGGCTGGCGTCGCTAAGCCCGTTGATTACAGGGATTTTGGCCCAGTGAGCGAGCTCGAGCACATGCTGATGCGCGAAAACCCGTGCCATAATTCCCTGAACATAGCCTTCCAGGACGCGCGCCACGTCGGCAACAGATTCACGCGTGCCCAGGCCAATCTCGGCGGGAGAAAGATACAGCGCGTCCCCTCCCAGATGGCGCATTGCCATATCAAAGCTTACTCTGGTTCGCAAGGAAGGCTTCTGAAAAATCATCGCCAGCACTTTCCCCTTGAGAACGGGTTCGTTACCGCCTTCCTGGTACTCCCGTTTGAGCTTCACGGCAAGATCCAACAGCTCTTGCAGCTCATCCTGACTGTAGTCGACGATGTCTAAAAAATCTTTATGCATAGGCTCTCCTTGTTTTGTTTGTTTACCCTGAAGGCCAAAAAGGCAATAGGATATCCCGATATTTATCGGATTTTACCAGAGTTAATCGCATTCAAGCCTTCCAGCAAGCGTACCAGTTGGTTTAGAAATGCCCATAGCGCGAAAAAAACCAGCGCGGCGGCGGCGAGGTTCGCGTATCCCGGCAGCCTGCTAAAAAAACTGTCAGTATCCGTTTGGACCTGGGTGAGCAAGGTCTGGTATTTTTCCAGAATTGGACCGGCTTCTGAAAGGCTGGTCTTAATCCCCTCAGTTTGGGCTGTGAGCGCGCCGATATCTTTTCCAAGCTGCTCAATATTGCCGGCAGATTGCTCCAAATCGGTGGTGATATCCTCCAGAACCGCCGGCAGGGCGCCCACATCGGTGGAAAGCTGGGCAAGGGTTGTGTGCAGCGGAACTTCCGGGACGTAATTCAGCCGCAGAAATGGGATTTTTGCCAGCAGCTGCAGGGTTGAGTCGATTAGTTTTGAGCTCTCCGCGGCGGATTTCAGGGTAATTTCTCCTTCCGCGGCAATCCCAGCCATGTCTGTGCCTACCAAACGGCTGAGATCAGTAAATAATGGCGATAACCCTGCTACGGAAGCTTCAAGCGTTTCCAGGGAAATTTGCAGTTCGTCCAGGCTGGTTTCAACCTGATCCAGGGACCGCGCGATGAGCGTGAGGCTGCTGTTTGTCGCGGTGAGCGTGTCCTGAAAAGAGACGCCGAAAGTTTCTGAAAAGCGTACAAGCCTGGCGCGGGCTGCAAAAGCGGCGCCGGCAAGGGAGGCCGACATGAGCATGCCAATAATGCTCAGGATTATGAGCAAAACCTGTCGGGGGTTTCGCGGTTTTTGGTCGGTCTCATTCACGGCTGATGCTCCCCAGGACAGGGTTGGCAATTGCAATCAGAATTTCATCCTGCAGGCTGCCCATCTCTTCCAGGTCAGCTTCTTCCATGTGATCGTAACCGTTCAAGTGGAGAACGGCATGCACCAGAAGCATTTCCAATTCCTCCTGGAGGGAAAATCCTCTTTCCGCAGCCTGAGCCTGCGCCTTTTCGATGGAGATGACAATGTCCCCGATGAAACGCGCTCCCGTTTCCAGGTCGATAAAATCGTTTTCGAAAGAGAGCACATCGGTGGCTTCGTCCAGACCGCGGTAAGCTTTATTCAGTTTCCGGATGGAAGCATCATCTGAGATTTTCAACGCGGCAGAGGTCTGCGGGCTGAGACCCAGCATTTCGACTGACTTCTGAAACGCGAAAGTGAGGCGGTCGGCGTCAATCAGGGCGCGATATTTACGGGGAATTGAGAAATCAAGCATGAGAGTTTCCTTTCGCGCGGCGCTTACCCGGCGGAGTTGCCGCCTTCCGGGGGGTTGTTCAGCCTGGTTCTGAGGTTCGGATATTGGATGCGGGGATGATAAGACCGCTGCAGCGTCTTGAAGAAGGAATCTTCAATCGTATGGAGGTCTTTTAAGGTCAGGTCGGTATCGTCAAGCTGACCTTCATCTTTGTACATTGCAATAGTTTTTCGTATCAGCGCGCGGATTTCCTCGTCATTGCGCGGAGTTTCGGCGCGGGAACGGGCTTCGGTTCCATCCGAAAGCATCAGAATCGCAGTTTCTTTGGATTGGGGTTTGGGGCCGGGATAAGTAAAGAGGTCTTTATTGATGCTGGCGGGGTCGTCTGCCGCGGCAACAGCCTGGGAGTATTGGTAGAGTGTAAGCATCGTCCCGTGATGTTCGCGAATGAAATCAATCACGCGCGAAGGCAAGCGGTATTTTTTCGCCAGCGTGACCCCGTCGTGCACGTGTTGGATTATCGTGGCAGAGGCTACGACCGGGTCCAACTCGTCGTGGGAATCCAACTTTTCCTTTATCTGGTTTTCGATAAAAAACTGAGGATTGCTCGCTTTGCCGGCGTCATGGAACAGCGCCCCGACGCGCACCAGCATACGGTCGGCGCCGATGGCTTCGGCGGCTTGTTCCGCCAGATTGGATACGAGCAGGCTGTGCTGATAGGAGCCTGGCGCGTTGCGAAGGATGTATTGCAGCAAAGGATGGTCCGGACGGGAGATATCCAGGAGTTCCAAGGCAGTAGGCATGTCCAGAATTTGGGAAATCAGATACTGGAGCAGAAGCGCCAGGCTGCCCGAGGTCAAGCCGTTGATGAGCGCGGACGCGGTCAGGGAGGCGAGCCCGACCAGGTCGGTCGCGCTGTCACCCAGGCGGAATGCCACCACCACCAGCATGGAAGCAAGCCCGGTGAGCAGCCCTGCCCCAAGAAAAGCGCTGATTCGCCGCGCGCGTCCAATCACAAGCATCCCCACGATGGCAGGCAGAACATAAAACACGCCTAATTCCGCTTCACGCGGGTTGTCAAAGACCATTAAAACCGCGAGGAAAACACCCATCACAATCCCGATTTCAAGGTCATACAGGATGGCGAGGGTTATCGCGAACGCCGCCACAGGATAGATGTAGGGGAGGATTGTCCGGTTCATAACCAGGAATCGCCCCAATACAAGGAAAATGATAAAGGTTGCGGCGATGACCAGAAGTGCTTTTGTGGAGAAGAAGGGTCGGTCTTGCCTGCGAACAAAATAAAGCGCGGCCAAGACAGCAATGATACCGGTTAACACGCCGCTGGTAATGAAACGATTGGTTTGATTGACGGGCTTTACCAGCCCAAATATCGTGAGCGTTTCGTAATCCTCATCACGGATGATTTGACCGCGGCGGACGATGACTTCTCCGGCAATTATTTGGCGGGAAATGGGCTCAATCCCTGCCCTGGCTTGTTCCCGCATCTGGTTGGTTTCTTCCTCGCTGAACAGGCTGGTCGGTGTAATCAGGGGCGAAACCAACGCAATGACCATCTGGCTTTCTTCCTGGCGCAGGGTAAAGTCCAACACAGCTGGAAGATTGCTGCGAATTTGCGTAAGATTGTCACTTCGGATTGTATCCCGCATCACCTGCTCAAGCACCCGCCGCGCTTCGGTTTCCACTTCCTGCCAGGTTTGGTCATCAATCTCAAGCAGCTGCGTGGAGACGGTACTGCTAAGTTGAATGGCTGAAATTGCCGCGAGGTCAGCTAATTTTTGTTCCTGGTCAGAGTAGCTGTCTTTGCGTATCGCGGTGATGTAGTACAAAATATTGTTGAGTGTTTCGTATTGACGGCGCGAGATACTTGGGTCGGCAGGCAGAAAAACCGCGGGCACGGCTGCCGCGGCTTGCGTGCGAGCGCGTTCGGTCAGCACCTTGCTTTCGTATGTGATGGAATATGGCGCGAGAATCTCTTGCGAGGCGACTTCGCCAACGCCGGCCGGGATATTGGACCGGTTGATGAGCTCGGGCAGCACCAGGGCGCCAAAAATGAGCAGGCTGCTGGCCAGCAGAATAAGCACGCCCAGCACGCCTTGGGTTAATCCTGATTTTTCGGGTTTGCTTTGGTGCGTTTCTGTCATGGTTAAGCGAGCTTGCTGAGGCAGTCCTTAACTACCCGGCTCGCATCCTGATTACTGGCGCGTCCTGCCAGCCTGGGAATTAAGATTTTCAACACCATCCCCATATCTTTTGGAGAGGCGGCGCCGGTCTCACGGATAATATCTTCTGCGAGGGCGGCCAGTTCGGACTCGGTCAGTTGTTGAGGGAGATAGGCTTCCAACTCTTTGATTTCCTGGCGCGATTCAGCAGCCATCTCCGCGCGCCCGGCTTTTTCCGCGTCCGCAATGGTATCCAGCTTTGTTTTAATTTCTTTCTGAACGACCGCGATGAATTCTGAATCGTTAAGTTGCGAGCCTTTGGCAATTTCCGCCAGTTGGATGCTGGAAATTAACAGCCGTAGTACGCGCTTACGCAGCGTGTTCTGGTCTTTAATCGCTTGTTGCAAGTCTTGTTTAAGTTTTAGGTTGTTATCCATGCAGGATATTATACCCGCCTTATCCGCAGGGTTAGCCTGTTTTGCCCGCGCGGTTTGCTGGCGTTTAAGGGCCGAGGGTAATCAGGGAACGGATATCGTCCAGGATAACCTGCCCAATACCGGGAACGTTCAGGAGTTCATCCAGACTTGTGAAGGGGCCGTGCAGGCTGCGGTAGCTGAGGATTGCCGCGGCTTTTGTCTCGCCAATCCCCGGCAAGGTCATCAGGGTTTGCGCATCGGCGCTGTTGATGTTGACCATGAGTGAGCTCGCGTCCGGGCTGCCTGACAAGCGGGAAGTATCTTCCGGCGGCACCAGCTCGCCCACACGCGGAAGGTAAAGCCGCTGACCATCCGCCAGGAAGGCGGAGAGATTCACCCGCTCCAGGTCGGCATCCGCAGCTGCCCCGCCCGCGGAAGTGACGGCTTCGTGCACGCGCGAACCGGCAGACAGCACATAAACGCCTGGGTTGGCTACCGCGCCAATCACATAGACTTCAATCGTGTCCGGTGTCGGAGTGTTTTGGGCGCGCGCGTCTGGCGTGGATGTGGCAAGCTGAATCGGTTCTCCGCGCTGAGGGAGGACCAGCAGGAGGATGAGCCCCGAGAGCAGCAAGCCGACAATTACGCCAAGTGATACAGCCTGCCAGGTTTTCATGCGCTAAGGCTGCGCTCCTTCTGTTTCCTGTTCCAGCGCGTACATACGATTGAAGGCCGCGATGGCAACCTCCAGCATTTCTTTGGTCGGCTCTTTGGTGGTCAGTTTCTGCATCCAGAGGTTGGGCGTGATAATCAGCCGCACAAACGCGCTTTTATCCATCACCCGGGCAGTCCAGCGGATGAATTCATAAGCAATACCTGCCAAAAGCGGCAGCATGAGCACACGCGTGATAAATCTCCAATAAAGCGGCAGAGGTCCCAGCAGCGCGAATATCAGCACAGAGAGAATTACCAGGGTGACGATGAAGGATGTACCGCAGCGGGGATGGACTTTTGTTTGCAGTGCCACACCTTCAGGCGTCAATGGAACCCCGGCTTCGAAGGCATTGATGGTCTTATGTTCCGCGCCGTGATACATGAAGGTGCGTTTAATATCCGGTATTCTGCCCACAATCATAAGGTAAGCAATCAAAATCAGAAGGCGCAGGAATCCTTCAAAAAGGTTACCCCACCAAGGGCCGAGGTTAAGCCCTTTATCCACCCAGCCGGCAACCAAAGCGGGCAGCAAGAAAAACAAGCCCACGCCAAACAGGACACCCACCAGGACGGTCAGAAAAAGCGTTTTGCCTTCCATCTTTTCGTCCTCACCGGTCTGCACATTCGCGGCTTTGGTCAGGTAGCGCATACCCAATTCCAGGGAATCCCACAGGCTCAGGACGCCGCGGATGAACGGTGTTTTGAACCAAACCGACTGATAAACCGCGGGAAGCTGCTCTTCAAAGAGCACAATCTCGCCTTGTGGAGAGCGGACTGCCATGGCAACGGCTTTTTTGCCGCGCATCATGACGCCTTCGATGACCGCCTGCCCCCCGTACGCGGGCATTTTGAGTTCGGGCGCGCGCTCAGTGGACATTGTCAAAGTTCAGCAGGAAGCGAATTAAGGCCTGAACGCCCAGCTTCCAGGTGGGGAGGTGTTGGTGTTCGTTTGGCGAATGGATACGGTCATCCGGAAGGCCAAAACCAGTCAGGAGCGACTTGACGCCCAGATGTTTCAACATGGTGGCGGTCACAGGCACGCTGCCGCCTTCGCGTTTGTAGCTGAGAGGTTTATTCCAGGTGTCGCCAAGGGCTTTTGCCAGCTGTTCAATGCCTGGCGCGTCGTCGGCGAGATAAGCCGAACCGCCGGAATGTTTGAAGATTGTCAGTCGGACTGCGGAGGGAGTCAGGCTGGTGATGTACGCCTGGATGAGTTCAAAGAGCTCGTCCGGGTTTTGTTCAGGGACGAGGCGGCAGGATATTTTAGCTTTCGCGTAAGCGGGGATGATTGTTTTGCTGCCTTCGCCGATAAAACCGGAATAAAGCCCGTTCACATCCAGCGTTGGTCGCGCGCCGGTGCGTTCCAGCGGGGTGTATCCGGCTTCGCCATAAAGCTCGGGGGAACCGGTTAATTTCAGAAGAGTCTCGGGTTCAACCTGAACCGAAGCGATGCGCTGTTTTTCCGCGGGGGTGAGAGGCAGCACCCGGTCATAAAAGCCGGGTACCGCGACAGAGCCGTCCGGATTATGCAGCCTGGCAATAATGTCAGCAAGCACATTAGCCGGGTTCGCGACGACACCACCAAAAATCCCGGAATGTAAGTCTGCCTTGGGTCCATCCACGCGGATTTCAAAGTAGAGCAGTCCGCGTAATCCGTAAACGATGGTCGGCTGGTCCTTTGAAAGCATACCCGAATCCGGATTCAGGATAACATCGCAGGCGAGCAGCTCTTTGTGGGTGCTGATAAAGCTCTCCAAAGAGGGAGAACCGATTTCCTCCTCGCCTTCGTAAAGGAATTTCAGGTTCACAGGCAGCGGTCCTGCCGCGAGGACGCTTTCAACTGCCGCCAGCGAAGCCATCACCTGCCCCTTCATATCCGACGCGCCGCGGGCGGTCATATAGTCGCCATCGATTCGGGCCTCAAAAGGCGGCGTGTGCCATTCTTCGATGGGATTGACCGGCTGGACGTCGTAATGCCCGTAAATCAGAACGGTGGGCGCGCCTTCTTTTTCGGCATGGATTTCCGCGAAGAGAATAGGATGAATGTTGGTCGGGAAGATTTCTACATGCTGCGCGCCAAGACTGCGCAGTTTGGCCGCCAAAAATTCGCAGGCCGCGCGGATATCAGCTTTATGTTCCGGGTCGGTGGAGACCGATGGTATCCGGACCAATTCCTGATATTGCCGGAGAAAATCGTCTGTATGTTCAGAAAAATACTTAAGGGATTCATTTAACTGTGTCATCGTGTGTCCTCTATTAAAAACTTCCGTTGATTATATGCGATTTGACGGTGATTTGTGTTAACATTGAAGAAAGCGTAGATTGTTCGGGAGAATTTGCCATGACCAACAGCGATGATATCCTTTCAAAAGCAATCAAACACAACCTATGGACCTGGACCGCGCAGCGCAAAGCGGAGATTTTGCCGGTTGAAAGAGCGGAAGGCGTTTATTTTTGGGATACCAACGGCAAACGCTACCTGGATTTCAATTCCATGGTGATGTGCGTTAATATCGGGCATGGTAACTCGCACGTGCAAGAGGCAATGATCCAGCAGATCCGCGAACTGCCTTTCGCGGGGCCGCACATGGCCACCAAACCAAGGGCGCTTCTGGGCGAGAAATTGGCGTCCATCACGCCTCCCGGACTGACCCGCTTTCTCTACACCCTCGGCGGCTCGGATGCCAATGAAAACGCGGTGAAAGTAGCGCGGGATTACACCGGCAGGTTTAAGATTCTGACCCGCTATCGGTCATATCACGGGGCGACCATGGGCGCGATGGCGCTGACCGGAGACTACCGCCGACTGCACTGGGAGCCGGAAACCATGCCCGGCGTCGTGCATTTCCTGGACCCGTATGCTTACCGTTCGCCTTTCTTTCCAGACGGCAGCGCTGTTGACCCGGCTGTCTTCAGCCAGGCTTATCTGGACCATCTGGAGGAAATTATCCATTTTGAGGGGCCGGATACAATTGCCGCGGTGTTGATTGAAACCGTGACAGGCACCAACGGCATTCTCATCCCGCCTGCCGGTTACCTTAAAGGCGTGCGGGCGCTATGTGACAAGTACAAGATTTTGCTGGTCACCGACGAAGTGATGTGCGGTTTCGGACGGACTGGCAAATGGTTTGCTTTTCAGCATTGGAACGTCGTTCCGGATATTATTACGATGGCCAAAGGGCTGACCTCTGGTTACGCTCCGCTGGGCGTTGTGGCAATGAAGGAAGAAATTGCCGCGATTTACGACGACCGCCAATTCGTAGGCGGAATGACCTATAACG
This sequence comes from Chloroflexota bacterium, assembly GCA_029556265.1. Lineage (GTDB taxonomy): Bacteria > Chloroflexota > Anaerolineae > Anaerolineales > Anaerolineaceae > Mesolinea. Next base: position 17,113 of record JAKQFH010000003.1, read on the forward strand.
GGCATCCGGTTTCGTTGGCGGCGGCGCTCGCCAATATTGAGGTGATTGAACAGGAAGGTTTGCTGGAAAATTCCACCCGCCGCGGAGAGACTTTAAGAACGCTTTTGGCGGAACTAAAAGCCAACCACCCCTGTGTGGGAGATGTGCGCTCCATCGGATTGTTTGGGGCTGCCGAATTGGTGCGCGACCGCGCCACAAAAGAACCCCTCAGCCCCGGGGCTAAACCCCTCAGCCCGGTGATGAAACGCGTTAAGAGCTATATCCAGGAACACGGCGTGTTTATGTACAACACTTTTCATACCCTCTTGTTTATCCCGCCCTTGATTATCAGCGACGCGCAGCTGCGGGAGGGTTTTGAGGTGATAGATGCCGCGCTTTGTATCGCGGATCAGGAAATTCAGGCTGGATTGGAGTAAGGCTGACAGATATGGAACCAAACAAACATCATCAACTCGTGATAATCGGCGGGGGACCGGCAGGGTTTGCCGCGGCTTTGTATGGAGCCCGCGCGGACCTCAAACCTGTGATTTTTTCCGGCATGCTGCTCTATGGGCAGGCTTCACAGACCGATTTGATTGAAAATTACCCCGGCTTTCCGGAAGGAATTCAGGGTGTGGAGTTGGGCAGGCTCTTTGAACAGCAAGCCTCACGCTTTGGCGCGCAGATTGAGTATGACCAGGTTCTTTCACTCGATTTTCAGGACCGCCCTTTTACGATACAAACATACAGCGGCAACATCAGCGCGGATTCTGTGATCCTCGCGATGGGAGCGGACCCGAAAAAATTGCATATCCCGGGGGAGGCAGAGTTCACTGGCAGGGGCGTTTCGTATTGCGGGACCTGCGACGGCTTCTTTACGCGCGACAAAGACATTCATATCATTGGCGGAGGCGACACAGCTCTGGAGGAAGCCCTTTTTCTGACGCGGTTTGCCCGCAGCGTGACCGTTATTCATCGCAGAGACGCGCTTCGAGCCGGAGCCATCCTGGAAAAGCGCGCCCGCTCGCATCCGAAAATTCATTTCCTGTGGAACACAATCGTCGATGAAATTCGAGGGGAGGAAAAGGTCAGCGCTTTGCAAATTCACGACGTGAAAACCGGAGAAGCGCGCAAAATTCCCACCGGAGCGGTTTTTATTTTCATCGGACACAGCCCAAACGTCAGCTTACTCGGCGGGCAAATCACGTTGGACGATCTGGGGTATGTGAAAATTGATGCCAAAATGGAGACCAACATTCCTGGCGTTTTTGCCGCGGGGGAAATCGCGGATCCCCATTACCGGCAGGTCATTACCTCTGCCGGCATGGGTGCCGCAGCCGCCATTTCGGCGACGCATTATCTGGAAAACCTGGAACGCCTGTAAGCCATTATGGGTTGGGCGTAGCGCCTACCCCGGTGCCAATCCAGGAAAATACGCGCTTATCGCTTGCATAACCGGCTTCTTCGTAGATTGGATTGGTTGAGCCGGTATTAATCTGCCGGGCGACCGCGACAGACCACTGAATGATGTGGGGCGTCGCGTCCAACGGTCTGAAGCTGGTGGGTAGGATGAAGCGGGTGTCCCGAACATATTCAACAAGGATGCGTCCGTTGCCTGCAGTCAGGTCTTCCACCGTCACCCGATAGAGCTCATTCCCGCGCAGGTCAGCCACTGCCGCCCACTGCAGGGTAATGGCATCCTGAGAGGCGCTGAAAGCCGCGCCGGAGCTCGGAAGCAGCAGGTTTGGCGCTGGATAAGGCGGGGCGGGGGTTGCCGTGGGGGTTGGACCGGCGGTGGGTTTGCGTTCGCACAGCGGAATGATGAGGTTCAATCCTTCGTAAACAATATCGTTGGTCATCCGGTTGTACTCCCGGATGGAAGCCATCGTAACGTTGTAATTCAGGGCAATGCTGCTTAATGTCCAGCCCGGTTCCACTTTAATCGTGATGGTCTGGCAGTCTGATTCGGTCGGTTCCAATCCGGAAGAGGTGGCGGTTGGCTGAGGAGAAGGGGTCAGCGTCGGCTGGGGAATCATGAGCACATCCCCTTCTTTGATGGTGCAATTCGCGTCCAGGTTATTCTGACGGATGATGCTTTGAATGGAGACGCCGAAAACAGCGGCGATGGAGGAGCAATAATCCGTGTTCTTAACGGTGTACGGAATCGGAGGCAGCGGCGTCCAGGTTGGTTCGGGCGTGGGGGTAAGCGTCGCGGTAGGGGTCAGCGTTTGGGTGGGTGTCTGTGTAGGGGTCGTTTCAACAACCTGACCTGGGGCAGCCGGCGCCGCAGGGCTGCCTTTCAGAATAAAGAATACCAGCAAACCTGCCAGCGCCAGAAAAACAAAACCGAGAGCAATCGCGACCGGCAGGTTGAGGCGAATTTCCGGAAGTTTATGGGAGGGTATACCGGAGCCTTTTTTAACAGCCGCGGTGGCGGAAAGTTGGGTTCCACAAACCAGACAGCGCGTAGCGGTTTCGCTCAGGCGGGTGCCGCATACAGGGCAGATTTTTGTGTTTTGGGTGTTTTTATCTTGACTCATATTCGTATCCAGGATGATTAGTATACTCATCCCCCGAAAAACCCGCAAGTCAAACCGGGGGGACGTCCTGGAAGGCTCTCGAAGGATTGAGGATGGCTTGCAGGCGGTTCGAGTGGGCTGTACTGTTTCCTCGGGACGCTGAAAACCGGATTAATACAAATTGAATGACCTGGCAGCCCGGGTTTTATGCGCTGAGGCGTGTTTCGCGTTTTTGGTTTGAACGCGAAGATTCTTTCCCTTACCACGACGCGCCGTTGCCGAGGGGCGGCTGGCGCTCAGCACCGGGAAACTCGCGCGGGCGGAACTGATAAAATCAGGGTATGTTCAGCGTCTATATCCACGTGCCGTTTTGCGCGCGCCGATGCCAGTACTGTGACTTCATCACGTACGCCGGCATGTTGGACCTTTTACCGGCTTATGTTAATGCCGCCGCGGGAGAGCTTTCGCGGCTTGGTATCGCCGCGGGTAAGGGTGCCGCCCCGGCAGATACGGTTTATTTTGGCGGTGGTACGCCTTCCCTGATGAATGCCCGGCAGGTGGGTTTTTTGCTGGACGCAACTTCACGGACGTTTGGAATTGAGCCAGGAGCAGAAATCAGCCTGGAAGCCAACCCGGGAACCCTGAACCTGGAAAAGCTGGAGGGTTTTCGCGCCGGGGGCGTAAACCGCCTGAGCCTTGGAATCCAGTCGTTTTCGGAGGCTGAGCTGGCGCTGCTGGGTAGGAGCCACTCGCGGCTTGAGGCGGAAGAAAGCATCCGCTGGGCGCGCCAGGCGGGTTTTGAACAAATCAGCCTTGACCTTATCTTCGGGCTCCCTGGTCAGAGCCTGGATGCCTGGCGGAAAACGCTTTTGGAGGCGCTGCAATACTACCCGCAGCATCTGTCAGTTTACAGCCTGATTGTTGAGGAGGGCACGCCTTTGGAGAAGCAAATCGCCAACGGCAGGCTGCCCAAACCGGACGATGACCAAGCCGCGGATATGTATGAACTCACGCAGCAATTATTGGCTGAGGCGGGCTATACCCAGTATGAGATTTCGAACTGGGCGCTGAACGAAGGGTGTGAATCCCGGCATAACAAAGCCTATTGGAAAACCACGCCTTACCTTGGAATCGGAGCGGGCGCTCACAGCTTCGCGCGCGCCTGGCGGACTGAAAACGTGCCTGGCATTGCGGAGTATTGCGCCCGGATTGCGAATTGGAGCGAAGACCTGGCCTTCCCTTTGTCTGCTGCCAACTCACAGCGGACGGAATTGGACCTCCGTACGCAGATGCAGGAATGCATGCTCCTGGGGCTGCGGCTGACGCGTGAAGGGGTGTCTCTGGCTGAATTTTCCCGCAGATTTGGGCTGGACGCGCGCGAGGTCTTTGCCGTGGAAATCCGACGGCTGCAGCAAAGACAACTCATCGAATTTGCGCAATTCCCGGATGGACCTCACATTCGCCTGACGCGCAAGGGGATTATTGTCGGAAATCAAGCGTTTATGGAATTTGTCTGATTAATCTTTAGTAAGTGTGATGGGCGTGCCGAAACCGTGTTTTTGCCAATCTTCCGGGGCAGCGACCGGCGTAGTCCACCGGTAAACCCACTTCGCGTCCGCCATGGTCATATTGATACAGCCTGCGCTCATTGGTGTACCAAAGTTGGTATGCCAATAGGTGCCGTGCGTGGCAATACCTTTCTCCATCTCAAAGAAGCAATTCCAGGGCACACCGACCAACTCATAGGCGTGGATATCGCTGGTGACATAACCATTGCCCATGTGTTTGGATGGCATTTTCGTCTGGATGTGATAGGTGCCAATCGGGGTTAATCCACCGGAAGAGATTTTCGTCTCAAAAACCAGGTTGTCATATTCATATGCCCGCAACCGTTGGAACATGATGGAAATTTCAATCCGTTTTTTCCCGAGCGGGACGTCCGGCGAAAGCGGCTGCAACTCCTCATCGGTCACAAAGCGCAGATGCTCGGAGGGCACTGCCAGCATGACGCTGTTTATTTCGTCTTTAATTTTATACCAGGGTTTTTCATCCGGACCGGTGACCACATCCATCACCCAGTGCGTGGTGCCGTAGTACAACCGGTATTCGGGGATCCAACCTTTATGTGGGCTGTAGAACATGGCGCGGGTGTAGGGCACAGTGATTTCAGCCAACTGACCGGTCGGGCGGATATCTGTGTTCAGGCGGTTCAGCTTATAGTGGACCTCGTATACATCACCGCTGAATATGTAACCGCCCCAAACCCGATACCAGATCGGGTTCCAGAACGGACCAGCCGGGCTTTCGACCTCATCGTAGACATTCACAATCTCGTTGTAGCCAATCTGATAGATAATCAGGCTTTTTTCGTCCGGAAGCTTGTGCACGCTCACGCCGTTTTGATTCCCGACCAGGACCAGACGCGGGGCTTTTTCTGCCGCGAATACCTTACGGGCAGGTAATGCAGCCGCCGCGCCAAGCCCTACCAGGCCAAGCTTCAGGAATTGTCTGCGGGTAAGCTTGGTATCCATAGCGAGATTTCCGTCTCAGTCCAGTTCCTTTGGGATTATATCCGCAACCGAATCAAACACCCATTTGGGTCGGTATGAAAACTTATCCATGCCGGCGCGGTCCGTGGTGCCGCTAAGCACTAGAACGGTATCCATACCGCTGGAGATGCCGCTCAAGACATCCGTATCCATCCGATCGCCAATCATGATTGAATCTTCGGAGTGCACATCCAGATAATTGAGCGCAGAGCGCATCATCAAAGGGTTGGGTTTGCCGACGTAGAAGGGAGCCACCCCTGTGGCGCGCTCAATCAGCGCAGCCATAGCGCCGCAGGCAGGTACGAGACCCTGCTCGGAGTTGCCAATCGGGTCGGGGTTGGTGGCAATGAAACGCGCTCCGGCGGTAATCAGGCGCACCGCGATGGTGATTTGTTCAATGCTGTAGGCGAATGTTTCGCCTAAAACGACGTAATCCGGGTTGGACGTGGTTTGTGTGTAGCCAACCGAATGGATGGCTTCGCTCAGCCCAAGTTCACCGATCACGTACGCGGTGCCGTTTGGGCGCTGATTGTTCAGAAAAGAGGCAGTGGCAATCGCGGAAGTAAACAATCGGTCTTCCGGGATATTTAACCCGGTCACCTGCAGCCTGTGCGCCAGATCCCGGGTTGTGTAAAGCGGATTATTCGTCAGGATGAGGAATTTGCGCTTTTCTTCAATCAGTCGGTTAATAAAGTCGTCCGCGCCAGGAATCATGTTGGTTCCATGGACCAGGACGCCGTCCATGTCTATTAGATAATTCTTTTTTACTTTAGCCATAAAACACCTCAAACAGTTTAAGGCTTGAAACAATCAAGCCGCTGTGGAGTTTATCAGCAGCGGCTTGAATGTGCAATAGCTGTAGAATGTGATTATTTGCCGGTCAGAATGATGCGCGCATCCACAACCTTGACGCCCTGCCCGTTTTCGTACACGATGACCGGGTTGGCATCCGATTCTTTAATTTCATCTTTCAGGTCGTAAACCATATAAGCGTATGCCGCGAGCACCTTCGCCAGGGCGGCTTTGTCGCGCGGGCTTTCGCCGCGGGTGCCGTCCAGGATCGCGGCGCTGCGGATTTCATCTTCCATCCCAAGGGCTTCTTCTTCGGAAATCGGCGCGACGCGGAAGGTAACGTCTTTGAGGACTTCTACGAAAATGCCGCCCAGACCAAACATCACCGTGGGACCAAAAGTATTGTCGTTGACCGAACCAATAATGACCTCGGTCGCCCAGGGAGCCATTTCTTGCACGGCGATACCGTCGATATGCGCGTCTGCTTTGTAGTTGCGAGCGTTCTCGAGGATGGTTCGATAGGCTTCGGTAACCTGTTCCGTGTTTTTGATGTTGACCTTGACGCCGCCGGCATCCGATTTATGCAGAATGTCCGGCGAAACGATTTTCATTACCACCGGGAAACCAATTTTCTCCGCGAGCTTAACGGCTTCTTCTTCGGAGGTTGCCAGTTCGGTGGCTGTGATAGGCAAACCGTAAAGGCGGAAAACCTGTTTGGCTTCCACCTCGGTCAGCGCGTCGCGGCCTTTGGCGCGGGCGCCGGCGATGATTTCACGGGCGGCAGCCGGGTTGATATTCCCGGGTGTGTAGCTATCGTTATGGTTCAGCTCCTGCATGCGCTGATCATCGCGCAGGGTGGCGATCGCTTTTACGGCAATATCCGGGGCGTTATACGCGGGAATTCCGTGCTCTACCAACCAAGCCATCGCTTTATCGCTGCGCTCACCACCGACAAAAGACACCGTCACCGGTTTATCCGTTATGCCCGAGTCTTTGACGCCGCGGTAAATTGCATCCGCGATTTCGTCGGGGACGGTGATTGCGGTCTCGCAATACAACACGACCAGGCCGTCTACCCACGGGTGGGAATACGCGCTGAGGGTTGTTTCGTAAAACCAATCATTGCCTGCCATGCCAGTCATATCCACGGGGTTCTTGGCGGAACCAAATTCGGGCATATGCTTCTTCATCTCTTCCTGGACATCCGCGGGCGCGAAGTGCAGCGGGAGGCCGTACTTTTCTGCCGAGTCCGTCGCGAGGACGCCCACACCACCGCCGTTGGTAAGGATTAATAAGTTTTCACCCTTCATAGGGGGCTGTAATGAGAGCGCCAGGGTGCGGTCGAACAAGTCGTTCAGGTCTGTCGCCTGGGTCACGCCGGCTTGTCTGAAAGCGGTGGTGTAAATCTTGGCGGCACCGGCCAGCGAGCCGGTGTGTGAAGCCGCAGCAGCCGCGCCGTGCGCGGAAACGCCGGACTTCAGCGCGACGATGGGTTTTTTGCAATTGCGGGCAGCTTTAATGAAATCCGGTCCGTCGCGCAGCCCTTCAACGTAAAGCGCGATGCAGGAAGTGTCTGGGTCTTCACTGAGGTAACTGATTAACTCAGAGAAATTCACATCGGACATATTGCCAATAGACACCATCTTGTCGAAACCGACGCGGCGGGTATAGGTGGCCGCGTCCATCGCGATAAGCAAGGCACCGCTTTGGGAGACGAGGGACGCTTTCCCTGCCAGAGGGAGAAACGGAGCGAAAGAGGCATTCATTTTATCGCTGTTTGAAAGCGTGCCCACAATGTTCGGACCAAGGATGCGCATGCCGTAGGATTTTGCCACGCGGACAATTTCATGTTCGAGCTCAATCTCACCGACCTCAGCAAAACCGGAAGTGATAATGATTAATCCTTTAACGCCTTTCTCGCCGCACTGTTTGGTAGCGTCCAGCACGTATTTTGCCGGCACGGTGATGACCGCCGCGTCGACGACGTAGGGGATATCCGTGACGGCAGGATAGCATTTGAAACCAAGGATTTCAACCGCGCTTGGGTTCACGGGGTATATCCCGCCCTTGTATTCGCTTTCAATCAGGTTGCGGATGACAGTGTTGCCGATTTTGCCTGGAGTGGCTGAGGCTCCGATGATGGCGATGCTTCTGGGTTTGAGTAATCCGTTTAGGATGGGGTCCACATTTTCCTCCAAAGAATATTATTTATCAAGCGGAAAGTATACCTTAATTCGCATAAAAACAGAGCAAGTCCTTTTTGGGCAGCCCGGGGATAGGCGGCGAAAAACCAAAGCCCTGTGTATAGGTTAACGATTTTTCAGATTAATGCCAGTTATTGCTGCGTTTTCAATTTTCTGATGCCCGCGGATGCGGCAGTGCCTGTAATCGTGGAGAAAAAACTGCTGTCCGAAGGCGTGGGATGGGAGTTAACCCTCAAAAACATGCCAGAATTGCGCATAGAAAAAACATCACAATCGCGCTTCCCACGGGTTGGCGGGGTATAATATGTGCTTCGGAGGAAAACAAATGAGCACATTAAAGCTGGGATATATTGGATTGGGGCTGATGGGCAAGCCGATGGCGCAGAATTTGCTGAAGGCAGGCTTTCCGGTGGTTGTGCACAACCGCTCGCGCCAAAAGGTAGAGAAGCTTGTGCGCTTGGGCGCGACTGCGGCGGATAACCCGGCGCAAGTTGCAGAACGCGCGGATATTGTCTTCACCAATCTGCCGGATACTCCCGATGTGCTTGGCGTGGTGCTGGGAGAGAACGGAGTGCTGGCGGGCGCCCATCCAGGGATGATTTTTGTGGATAACTCCACGATTAAACCTGCCGCGAGCCGGCAGATTTATCAGCGCCTGGCAGAAATTGGCGTCAGCAGTTTGGACGCGCCTGTCAGCGGCGGGGATATTGGCGCGCAGCAGGGCACGCTTTCTATCATGGTAGGCGGTGACGCTGACGCGCTGGAAAAAGTGATGCCGGCGTTCATGGCAATCGGAAAGACCGTGACACACATCGGCGGCCCAGGTACGGGTCAGGTTGCCAAGGCTTGCAACCAGATTATGGTGGCGGCGCAGATGCTGGCGATGAGCGAGCTGCTCATTTTCGCGCAGAAAGCCGGCGCGGACCCGGAAAAGGTGGTTGGCGCTGTGCGAGGCGGCGCGGCGCAATGTTGGACATTGGATGTTAAACCGCAGCGCTTGTTGGCAGGCAACCGCGCTCCCGGTTTTCGTGCCAGCCTGCAAAGTAAGGACCTGAATATCGTGATGGAAACCGCCCGGGAATATGGTATGTCACTGCCCGGCGCGGGGCTCTTAGCTCAGCTTTACGCGGCTTTGTGCGCCAATGGCGGCGGCGGCCTGGACAATTCCGGTATTATTGCCGTGATTGAAGCGCTGAACAATACTGAGCTTAAGCACAGCGGATAACACCAGGGCGCCGGCACAATATAAGAAAGGACGCGCTCAGGCGTTTTCGGATATGAGCGGGTCGCCTTTGGGCAGGCGTTATGGTGGAATTCCCGATGCTCCTGATTGCTTCCCGGGTTTGGCGCGGGGAAGGCTTGATATTTCCAGAAAGGTTTGTTATGGGCGATGAATGCGCCTATAATTAGAGCTCAGTCACCAATTAATTAAGGAGAATTACGATGGACTTCGATGTCATCAAACCACTGCTGAAAGAAGATCAGAAATCCAAGATTGTTTTGCTGGTTATGGACGGCCTTGGCGGGCTCCCAATGACCGAGGGCGGCAAAACTGAACTGGAGAGCGCCGTAAAACCTAACATGGACGCGCTGGCTGCCCGGTCAATATTGGGCGCGCACCACCCGCTGCCATTTGGACTGACCCCCGGGAGTGGAGCGGCGCACCTCGGTTTGTTCGGTTTTGACCCTATTAAGTACGAAATCGGGCGCGGCGTGCTTTCAGCGCTGGGCGTTGACTTCGACTTGCAAAAAGGCGATGTGGCTGCCCGCGGCAACTTCTGCACCGTTGATTCCGAAGGCGTGATAACTGACCGCCGCGCGGGGCGCATTCCGACCGAGGTGGGCGAGAAACTCTGCCAAAAACTGATGGAAAAAATCAACATTCCCGGCGTGGAAGTAATCCTGCAGGTTGAGAAAGAATACCGCTTCGTATTTATCTTGCGCGGGGAAGGCCTGAGCGGCGAAGTCAGCGACACTGACCCCCAGGCAGTCGGGAAGAAAGCCCACATCGCGCACGCTTCCGTCCCACAAGCAGAGAAAACCGCGGAATTCATCCGCGAGTTTGTCCGTCAGGGGAATGAGATTCTGGCAGCCGAACACCCCGCCAACAGTTTTGTTTTACGCGGCTTCGCCCAGCTGCCCAAATGGCCAACCTTCGGCGAAATCTGGGGCGTGAACGCGGTCGCCATCGCGATGTATCCGATGTACCGCGGCGTCGCCAAAGTGGTCGGGATGACCGTGCTTGAACCGGCAGCTTCGATGGATGAAGAAATCACCATGCTCGAACAGAACTGGGACAAATATGATTTCTTCTTTGTGCATATCAAGAAAACCGACAGCTACGGCGAAGACGGCAACTTTGACGGCAAAGTCCACATTATCGAAGAAGTGGACGCCCTGCTGCCGCGTATCCTCGCGCTGGACCCGGATGTGCTGATTATCACTGGCGACCATTCCACGCCCGCCAAACTCAAATCGCACTCCTGGCACCCCGTCCCGACGCTGATTTACAGCAAGACCTGTCTGCCGGACGGGATTGCGACCTACGGCGAGCGGGCTTGCGCCAAGGGAAGCCTGGGTTCGCGCTTTGAAGCGACTGATTTGATGCCGTACGCCCTGGCGCACGCGCTGAGGCTGGAGAAGTTTGGCGCCTAAATACGTTGCGCTGATAATGACAAGACTGCCCATTCGGGCAGTCTTTTTTTGGCGATCAGGTCAGCACGCTTACCGCGCTGAAAAAACTGAAGAAGAAACCCAGGCTAATAGTGCTCCGGCCGCCGGTCTGCCCACAAATCATTCCCGGCGCCGAACCGCTTATCCAAGGCGAGCATCGGGTTTATATCCACGATGCGCAGAGCTTGTTCGTTTACCCCGGCCTGTGCCAAGATATCGCCTTTAGGTGTAAGTATCTGAGACCTACCGGTGAAGACTAACGATTGCCCCTGACCGGTTTCCTGACCAATGCGGTTGGCAGTGATGCTGAATACAGCGTTTTCCAGGCTGCGGGTGACCATGGCGGATTGGCACCAGGGCAGCACCAGATTGGCGGGGTGACAAAGGATTTGCGCGCCCTTAAGCGCCAGCGCGCGGGCAGCCTCCGGAAACACCCAATCAAAACAAATCAGCATACCCAGGCGAACCTGACGGAAGGTGAAGACCGGAAAACCGCTGTTGCCTGGCAGAAAAAGCGCTTTCTCGGTGTTGAACAGGTGCGTCTTGCGGTAAACACACAGCACCCCACTCGAATCCACTGCCGCGGCGGAGTTATACAACCCTTCGGGGGCGTGCTCGCAAAAACCGCTGATGAGACAAGCTTTATGCCGGGCGGCAAGCGTGATTAAGCCGCCGAGGAAGACTCCGCTTCCATCCGCGGGTTCACTCAGCGCCTGCAGCTCCATCGGGTCATCAAAGAGGTAACCCGTTGAGGCAAGCTCCGGCAGCACTAACAGGTCGAATTGCGTTTGGTCCAGCGCCGCGCTGATAAGCTTGAGGTTTTCAAGTGCGTTCCCGTGGCAGGGACTGAATTGGAAAAATCCGATTTTCACGCTCACCTCCAGTGTACAATACAGATAACGCGTTAAGTTTACAGGTAAGGAGGCGGCTGTGTCAAAAGATTATGAAGCGCTGCTCTACGAGAAGTTGGCGGATAATAAAGTGCGCTGCCAGCTTTGCGCGCATCACTGTCTGATTGCTGACGGCAAGCGCGGTATTTGCCGGGTGCGGGAAAACAAGGCCGGGGTGCTGTATTCCCTCACCTATGGGAAATTAATTGCCGCGCATGTGGACCCGATTGAAAAGAAACCCATGTTTCACTTCTACCCGGGCAGCCGCAGCTTTTCGATTGCTTCGCCCGGATGCAACTTTGATTGTCAATGGTGCCAGAACTGGGAGATTTCGCAGGGCGACAGCGCCGCGGCTGCCGCGCGCTGCCCGTACACGCCCCCTCAGGATGTTGTGTCTGCGGCAAAGCGCGAAGGCTGTCTGAGCATATCCTATACCTACACAGAGCCAACAGTTTTCTTTGAGTTCACCCAGGACGTTGGCATCCTTGCCCGCGAGGCGGGTTTGAAGAACGTCTACGTCAGCAATGGATACATGAGCCCGCAAACGATTGCGCTGCTCGCGCGATGGTTGGACGCCGCGAATGTGGATATCAAGGCATTCTCGGATGAGGTATACCGCAAACATATCTGCGCGCGCCTGCAGCCGGTTTTGGACGCCTGCTCGCTATTGAAACAAGCCGGGGTTTGGCTGGAAATTACCACGCTGCTGATCCCGGGCTTGAATGATGATGAAGCCCAAATCCGCGGTCTGACCCGGTATATCGTCCGGGAGTTGGGCGCGGAAACCCCATGGCACGTCAGCCGCTTCTTCCCGCAGTACAAGTATCAGAATGCTGACGCCACCTCGGTGGGGAGCATCGAAAAAGCGATGGAAATTGGCAAAGCTGAAGGGCTGCGGTACGTCTACGCCGGCAACATCGCGAGTTCGGCGGACACATATTGCCCACAGTGCGGCGCGGTGCTGATAAAACGCACGGGAATGAGCACGCTCAGCAGCCGGGTAAGCCACATGGGTGCCTGCCCGGTCTGCGGCGCCCGGATAGCCGGGGTAGGCTTGTCCGGTGAAGAGGGCTCAGCTTAACCCGGGGGTCAGCGCGGCAAATTCACCCGCCCGTACGCGCGCGAGCAGCTTCTCCAGATGCGGGTGCAGCAAAGTATCCTGCCGGATGAAGGGAACTTCCTGGCGGATGAGCGCGTAAGCCTGCCGCGTGAATTCGCCTAAGCGTCCTTCCGGTTGTTTTTGCAGGCGGAAATCCAACGCCTGGGCAGCGCAAAACAGCTCAATGGCGACAATCGTGCTAAGGTTGCTCAAAATCTCCCGGCAGTGCAGGGCCGCGTTCGGACCCATAGAGACGTGATCTTCCACATTCCCGGAGGATGGGATGCTGTCTGTGCTGGCGGGGTGCGAAAAGGTCTTATTCTCCGAAGCGAGCGCCGCGGCAGTGTATTGCAGCAGCATAAAACCAGAATTGACCCCGCCGTGTTCGGTCAGGAAGGGGGGATAGGTGAGTTCTTCGCAGCGATTGTCCACCAATTTTGCTATCCGCCGCTCGGACATGTTCCCCAGGTCTGTCAGGGCGATACCCAGGAAGTCCAGGTAAAAAGCGAGCGGTTCGCCGTGGAAGTTGCCGCCTGAAATAACCAGGGGGCTGCCATCCTCAGACAGAAAAACCAGAGGGTTGTCCGTCACCGAGTTCAACTCGATGCTGAATGTTTCGCGCGCCTGACTCAGGACGTGCCGGACCGCGCCGTGGACCTGCGGGATGCAGCGCAGGGTATACGCATCCTGGATGTTTTTCGGGTCGTGAGGGCGGGTAAATTGGCTGCCTTTCAGGAGCGCGCGGAAGTACGCGGCGGTTTCTGGCTGCCCGGGCTGAGGCCGTAAGCGGTGAACATCCTCATGAAACGCCCACAGCGTGCCGTTCTGAGCTTCGAGCGAAAGGGCGGCAGCCAGGTTGGCTGTGCGCAGGAGCGCGTCTGCTTCTGCGCAAAGGAGCGCGCCAACGGCTGTCATCAGGGTGGTCCCGTTGGTGAGGGCCAAGCCTTCTTTGGCAGCCAGGCGCACCGGATGAAGCCCGGCAGCGGCCAACGCTTCGGACGCGGGCATTACCTGACCCTGCCAGCGCACCGCGCCTTTGCCAATCAGGGGCAGTGCCATATGCGCGAGCGGTGCCAGGTCTCCGCTGGCGCCCAAAGAGCCTTTCTCCGGGACGAGCGGGATGATGTTCGCGTTCAGCAGCGCCAGAAGCAGCTGCAGGGTTTCCAGGCGGATGCCAGAATAGCCGCGCGCGAGGGTGTTTGCGCGGATGAGCATCATCGCGCGCACCGTTTCGTCCCCCAGGTGGTCCCCGACGCCGACGGCGTGGCTTAGAAGGATATTCTCTTGCAATCTTTCCACCTGGTCGGGCGGAATGACGCGGTCTTTGAAAGCGCCAAAACCGGTGGTGATACCGTAGGCGACTTCTCCCCTGGCGACCAGCTGTGCCACCGCGTCGGCTGATTTTTGGATGCCAGGGAGGCAGGTTTCCGAGAGCCGCACCTGCACTTCGGGATGATGCGCGACAAGGTGAACCTGCTCAATTGTCAGCGATTGACCGTCAAGGAAAACATGCGTCATTGTGGCTTCTCCGCGCGAACTTAGTTTAAGATTCGGTGATATCAATTGAATTTATTGTGACAGCCGGCGCGTTAATCAGATTCGGGTCGCGCGGTGGAATCGCGAAGAGGACATCCAGCCCACCCACCACCTGCCCAAAAACGGCATGCTTGCCGTCGAGCCAGGGCGTGGGAACGTGCGTGATGAAAAACTGCGAGCCGTTAGTGTTTGGGCCGGCGTTCGCCATAGAAAGCACGCCGGGCATATTGTGGCGCAGTTTTGGGTCAAATTCATCCCGGAATTTGTAACCAGGACCGCCGCGGCCGGTGCCGGTCGGGTCGCCGCCCTGGGCCATAAAATCCGCGATAACGCGGTGGAAAATGGTACCGTCGTAGAAGCCCTGGCGGGCGAGAAAGACAAAATTATTCACGGTGTGGGGAACGTTTTTGGCATACAGGTCGATGATGATGTCGCCTTTGCTGGTATGCAGGGTTGCCTGATATTTCTTGGTGGGGTCTAATTGCATTTCTGGTTCTGACTGCCATTGTAAAGAACTCATGCTGCCTCCGGGTTGTTTTCGTCAATTGTAGCATCAAAATTTGCCGCTCATACACCCGATAGGCGGCGCGGCAGGGAGACCCGCTGGAGAGAATCTTAAGGGTCGGAATCTCGTTGATGTGAACCGCGGGAGAGTTTTAGGTTCGCGAAAGATCCGGGAAGGGTGGGTTATCCCTTAACCGCGCCGCCAAGCATGCCGCGGATGAAGAAGCGCTGGAAAAGCACATACACAACAACGGTTGGCAAGGCGACAATCAACGCCCCGGCTGCCAGCAAGGGGATATTGGCAGTATATTTGCCCTGGAAGAACGCCAGCCCGACGGGCAGCGTGCGCAGGGTTTCATCCTGGATGAGCACGAGCGCCAGCAGGAATTCATTCCAGGTCCACATGAAAATTAACACGATCAGTGTGGTAATCGAAGGTTTGGCCAGCGGCCACAGCACCCGCCAGAGCGTTTGCCAGCGGTTGCAGCCGTCCATGGCGGCAGCGTCCACCAAATCACGCGGCGCGTTCTCGAAGAAAGAGGTCATCCAGAGCGTGCCAAACGAGACGCTCAAACCAATCTGCGGGAGTATCAGCGCCCAGTAGCTGTCGCGCAGACCCAGCAAATCCAAAAAATGATACAAGGGAATGATGACCGCCTCAAAGGGCACCATATAGCCCAGCAAGATCAGCGGGAAGAGCCACTTCTTCCCCGGCATGGGCAGCAGCCCAAAAGCGTAGCCCATCAGCACTGAAAGAAAAACGCTGGCGATCACTACAGCGAGGGAGACGACAACGCTGTTTTTGAAAAAGATGTTGAAACGACCTGTGAACCAGGCCTGTCTGAAGTTTTCCAGATTCCAGGATTGCGGAAGGCTGAACGGACCCTGGATAATCTGCGTGTCGGTTTTGAACGCGCTCAGAAACAGCCCAAAGATGGGCAGCAGCACAAACAAAGAGAATGCAATCAGCAGCAGATATCGGGGAACCAGCTGATTAATCCGGCTGTTCATGCGGTTTGCTCCGCGCTGCCGCTTTGCAGGCGGCGGATGAGCAGGGAAATCACCAGGATAATCACCATCAGGATGGTCGCAATAGCGGACGCATAACCAATCCGATTTTGTTGAAACGCGGAGCGGTAAATCAGAAAACCGACGACCAGCGTGGCATTTCCGGGGCCGCCGCGGGTGGTCACATAGACCAGATCGAACACGCGCAGGGCGGCAATGATGGTGGTGACCAGGGCGACGCCTATCTCCGCGCGCAAACCGGGGATGGTAATATGGGTGAATTGTTGGAACGCGTTCGCGCCGTCAAGGCTGGAAGCCTCATAATATTCTTCCGGGATATGCTGCATGCCTGCCAGAAACAGGATCATACAAAAACCATACTGCACCCAGGTACCGATGGAGCCCACCGCCGGCAAAGCCAGCGCGAAGTCCCCCAGCCAGGGACGCGTCAGGCTGCTAAGACCCACAGCGGTCAACAGGACATTAAGCGGCCCAAACTGCGGATTAAAAATCCAGCGCCAAATGACGCCAACCACCACCATGCTGATGACCTGTGGCAGGAATAGCACAGTGCGGAAAAACGTCATTCCCGGCATTTTTTTCCGGCTGAGCAGAGAAGCCAGAAAAAGGCCGATGAGCACGGGTAAAACGCAGAAAAACACAATGAAAACCAGGTTGTGGACAAACGCGCTGACGAACTGCCCGTCTGAGAAGACCACCCGGTAATTTTCCAGCCCAACCCAGACGCGACGCGCGCTGAAACCGTCCCATTGATAAAAGCTGGTTCGGATGGTTTCCAGGATGGGATAGAACGTGAAAACAAGGTAGATGAGCAGCCCGGGCAGCAGATACAGCCACCCTTTCCATTTGTTTTCACCTGGGTAAGCCTGATTGGATCGCATGGGAATAAAGGCAGCCGGCGCCGCATCAGGCGCCGGCTGCAAATCGCCGGATTATTTGTTTAAGTAAGCCGCGTAATCCTTTTGAACCGCGGCGACAAAATCCGCTGGGGTGCTGATGCTGCCAAGCAGCTTTTGAAGTTCAGCCACTAGCGTGTCGTAGAATGTGGGCGTAGCCCAGTCTATGTAATGACCGACTGCGTTGCCTTTATTTATTGTGTCCCAGGCTTTGAGCGTGTCGCCAAAAAGGTTGTTGGTATCGACATCCGCGCCTTCGGGCAGCGCAATGGCAGGGAGCATGCCGGCTTTCGCCCAAAGTTCCGCGGCGCGCGGGCTGATCATCCAGTTCAGGTATTCAGCCGCCAGGTCAGCTTTGGTGGTGGTGTTCCGGATGGCAAAGGGGATGCCGACGCCGCCGATTGCCAGGGCGGTTTTCCCTTCGAAAGGCGGCAATAGGAAGAAGCCAAACTGCTGGTCAGTATCATTCACCAGCTCGCCAGCCAACCAGGAACCCGTGATGGTCATGGCGCCGCTGCCGGCTTTAAAGAGGGCGTTGCTGTCATCGTAGCCGATGCCGGCGTAGCCTTCGGAGAAGTAGCCGGCTTTCGCCCAATTCTGCAAAATCTGCGCGGCTTGAAGGTTTTCTTCTGTGTTGAAGCTGACGTTATTCACGCCGTAGGTCAGGTTGTTGATGTAATCCAAGCTGACCAGGAGGTGTTGGATGGCGCTGAATTCATGAATCGCGTTCCAGCCGTCCAGACTGCCGAAGGAAATCGGAGTTTCACCGCTTTCCTTAATTTTTGCCAGCAAGGCTTCAAATTCCTCAAAGGTCTTTGGGACGTCCCAGCCGTGTTTTTTGAACATGGTCTTGTTGTAATACACCCCGACCACTTCAGCTGTCGGGCTGACGCCATAAAGGTTGCCCTGACCAAAGGTCTTCCCGTCGGCGGTGAAGCTGTTGCGGCTGGCGACCGAGGTGGAAAACGCCGAGCTCCAATTGTATTTGGCAAGGTAAGAATCCAGCGGCAGAAGCAGCCCGGCTTCCACCATCGCGCCCATATCGCTGCGCCCCTGGTTAACCTGCGCGACGTCCGGGCCGTTCGCCTCCGTCAGGGCGAGCTTGAGGGTGACTTTGAGGTCGTCCAGGGTTTTTACTACGCGTTCAATTTTCACACCGGGGTGGGCGGCTTCAAATTCCTTGTTCAACGTGTCCATCACCTGGCTTTCAACATCCCGGTAGAACTGATCCCACACGACCAGCGTGGTTTCTTCCGGGGCAGGCGCCTGTGTTTCGGCGGGTTTAATCGCGCCCTGGCAAGCGCCCAGGATAAGGGCAGATACCAACAGGACTACGAGGTGTAAACGTAACCTTTTCATTTTGCTCCTTCTTCAATGAACGATAAGTTTCGGAAATTATACCTTACATAGGTTGCTGGGAATGCGTTGTGAAGGAGGTTGTGATGGGAGACGCAGCCACGATTTAGCCAGTAAATCACGCATTCTTTCCAAGAGACGCCCGTTTTCAGCGTCCATTGTTATAATGGCAATTGGAATGATTAAATCAATCCGCAGACTTCGGAGGTATGGATTGGAGCAATCTGCGTATGGAGTTGAAAAACACCGGCAGACCACATTACAGGAGGAGGGATGCGCATAGAACGTGACGGAGCTCGTGGAGGGGACGGAACGGGCAGGAGTTAGCACCAGCGGTCATATACCTGTTGAATAAATCAGAAAAGGAGAGTAAAGGTGGAAAACAAAAAAGTTGGCTCATTAAAGGATGCCTTCGCGCATCTCTCATGGCAATTGTTGATGGTCACAGAAAACGCTGCCATCGCTGCCGCGCGCTCATCGGGGAAAGGTGACAAACATCTTTCTGATAAAGCAGCGGTGGACGCGATGCGGAGCACCCTGGACCAGATGAGCGGGTTTTCGACAAATATTAAGATTGGCGAAGGCGAACGCGATGACGCCCCCATGTTGTTTATTGGGGAGAGGCTGGGAAAAGGAGATATCTGCATTGATATCGCTGTCGATCCGTTGGAAAACACCAATGCCACGGCGGACCTGAAGCCTGGGGCGGTCTGCGTTCTGGCTGCATCCTCTTCTGGTGGGTTAATCCAAGCTTCGGATACCTACATAGACAAACTGTGCGTCGGGCGGGAAGCCGCGCCCGTGGTGGATATCCGTCAGACGCCTGAAGAGAATATCCGCCGGATTGCCGGAGCTTTGCGCCGCAATGACATGGCGGAAATCACTGTAACCATATTGGACCGACCCCGCAATGAAGAACTCATCCGGCGGGTGCGCTCCACAGGCGCGCGGGTCAACCTTATCGCCGACGGAGACCTGATGCCCAGTATTTTCACATGTTTTAAGGGCGCTGGTGTCCACGCCGTGATGGGTATTGGGGCGGCGCCGGAAGGCGTGATTTCCGCGGCGGCAATTCGATTGCTGGGCGGCGGTATGCAAGCGGTTTTTAAACCAAAAGACGCGGCGGACCGTGAGAGATTGAACCGTATGGGCATCAATCTGGAGCAGGTGTACACTGCCGAGATGCTTGCTCCGGGCGAAAACCTCATCTTCTGCGCGACCGCCGTGACGCCGATTCTGACCACGACCAAGGCAGTGTTGGAAGGGGTAAGCTTCTTCCCGGGCGGCGCAAAAACCCACAGCCTGGTGGTCTCGAATACCTTCATGAACTTTGTTCCCACCACGCACGTGCTGGACTGTGAACGCTTTACGAAAGAAAAAAGCGAATTCCGACTCTGGTAAGGGCTTGGAAGCAGGCACCGCGAGCGCGCCTGGTTGACAGGCTTTTTCTGGATGGTAAAATTGCCCTCTATTAACTAAATGAGGTTTTAATGAAAACAGCACTGATTACTGGCATCACCGGGCAGGACGGATCGTACCTGGCTGAATTGTTATTGAGCGAGGGTTACGAAGTGCACGGTGTCATTCGCCGTTCCAGCACCTTTAACACACGTCGGATTGACCATCTCTATCGGGACCCGCATGGGAACGGCGGAAAACCGCGCTTGTTCCTGCACTACGGCGACATGGGAGCCACCGACACGCTTTTGGACGTGATCTACACCACCAAGCCGGATGAGATCTATCACCTGGCAGCACAAAGCCACGTGCGGGTCAGCTTTGATATGCCGGAATATACCGGCGACATTACCGGATTGGGCACTACGCGCATCCTGGAAGCCATTCGTAAAAGCAAAATCGACAGCCGATTTTATCAGGCTTCGTCCAGCGAGTTGTTTGGCAGCGCCAAACCTCCGCAGAACGAAAACACGCCCTTCCAGCCGCGCAGCCCGTATGCCGCTGCCAAGTTGTATGCCTACTGGATGACGGTTAACTATCGCGAAGGCTACGGCATGTACTCCGTCAACGGCATCCTCTTTAACCACGAATCCCCACGGCGCGGTGAGACTTTTGTAACGCGCAAGATAACCCGCGCGGTCGCATCCATTAAGGCAGGTTTGCAGGAGAAACTCTTTTTGGGCAATCTGGAGGCGAAACGCGACTGGGGATACGCCCCGGAATACCTGGAAATGATGCACATGCTCTTGCAGCAGGATTCGCCGGACGATTACGTGATTGGCACCGGTGAGGCGCATTCTGTACGCGACTTTTTGGATGAGGCTTTTGGGTACGCGGACATGGACTGGCACAAGTATGTGGAAATTGACCCGCGATATTTCCGCCCGACCGAGGTGGATTATCTGCTGTGCGACCCGACCAAAGCTAAAACCAAATTGGGCTGGGAACCTAAAATCAAGTTCCATGAATTGGTTCGCATTATGGTGGACGCGGACCTTGAACTGCTTAACCTCCCCAAACCCGGTGAGGGCAAGCGGATTATCGATGAGAAATTTAATGGCTGGCACCGCTGGGAACACCAGGTCGTCAGCATGGATAAATAGCGGTTTATACAAAACCGCGCTATAATAAAAACACCGGAGTAGTAATCCGCTGCCGCTGACAGAGAAGGGTTGGCAAGGCTGAAACAACCCGCAGCCCAGGCATAGGATGAAGTCGCCGGAGTGATGACCGAAGAAATCCGTTGAGGAGATTAGACCGGTCCGGGTAAGCCCGTTAGCGCGATTAAGTGCATTGACACTTGTCAATGAATTGAGGTGGTACCACGGAAACTTTCGCCCTCAAGTGCGAAAGTTTTTTATTTATCTGATGAGGAAAACAAAGATGACCGAACTGCCGAAGACCTACGACTTCAAGGAATACGAAGAAAAAATATACGCTGATTGGGAAGGTAAGGGCTACTTTCGCCCGACGAATGACCCGAACAAACCCGGGCACGACCCATCCATCAAGCCTTTTGTTATCGTAATTCCACCGCCGAACGTTACAGGCGGGCTGCACCTGGGGCATCCGCTCTTTGTAGCCACCGAAGACCTGATGATTCGCTATCACCGCATGAAAGGCGAGCCGACCTTATGGGTGCCTGGAACTGACCATGCCGGCATTGCCACGCAGTTGCAGGTCGAAAAGCAGCTCGCCAAAGAAGGGCTAACCCGAAGCCAACTGGGACGGGAAGCCTTTGAGAAGCGCATGTGGCAGTGGAAGGAGCAGTACGGCGGGCAAATCACGCATCAAATCCGCCGGCTTGGCGCCAGCTGCGACTGGGACCGGGAACGCTTTACGCTGGACGAGGGCTTATCGAGGGCTGTGCGCGAGGCTTTCGTGCGTTTATACGAAAAGGGACTGATTTACCGCGGTCCGCGCATGATTAACTGGTCGCCCGGCCTCAAGACGGCTGTTTCCGACCTTGAAGTGGAATATTCCGAGGAAATGGGAACCCTGTTTTACTTCCGGTACCTGTTGGCAGACGGTTCCGGTGATTTCATCCCGGTGGCGACTACCCGCCCGGAAACTATTCTGGGGGATACCGCCGTGGCAGTGCACCCGGATGATTCGCGTTATCAGCGCTTCATCGGCAGGACGGTGCGGGTGCCCGTGATTGGCCGGGAAATTCCAGTGGTAGCGGACGAATATGTGGAACGCGAATTTGGCACGGGCGCATTAAAAATTACCCCGGGGCACGACCCGCATGACTATGAAATCGGCGAGCGGCACCATCTCGCGCTCATCAACATCATGAATCCCGACGCGACGCTGAATGAAAACACAGGGCCCTACCAGGGAATGGAGCGCTACGCTGCCCGTAAGGCGCTGTGGGAAGAAATGCGCGCGCAAGGGTTGGTTATCAAGGAAGAGCCGTATATGATGAGCGTGCCCCGTTCCCAACGCGGGGGCGAAATTGTGGAACCGCTGGTCTCAACCCAATGGTTTGTGCGCATGGATACCCTGGCGCGGAACGCGAAGGCGGCAGTGGAAGCTGGCGATGTCGCTTTCGTGCCCGAACGCTTCACCAAAGTATTCCATAACTGGATGGACAACATCCAGGACTGGTGCATCAGCCGGCAGCTTTGGTGGGGGCACCGTATTCCGGTGTGGTACTGTCAGGATTGCGGAGAAGTTATCGTGGCGCGGGAAACGCCCGCCCTCTGCCCGAAATGCGGCAGCGCGCGCCTGGAACAAGATCCGGACGTGCTGGATACCTGGTTTTCCTCCGGTTTGTGGCCCTTCTCAACGCTTGGCTGGCCGGATGAAACCCCGGATTATGCCTACTTTTATCCCACTTCCGTGCTTGAGACAGGATATGACATTCTTTTCTTCTGGGTGGCGCGCATGATTATGGACGGGGTTGAATTTACCGGGAAGGCGCCTTTCCACACCGTCTACCTGCACGGCATCATCCGCGACGAAAAAGGTCAGAAGATGAGCAAGACCAAGAACAACGCG
This sequence comes from Chloroflexota bacterium, assembly GCA_029556265.1. Classification (GTDB taxonomy): domain Bacteria; phylum Chloroflexota; class Anaerolineae; order Anaerolineales; family Anaerolineaceae; genus Mesolinea. Next base: position 39,600 of record JAKQFH010000003.1, read on the forward strand.
ATTGACCCCTTGGAGGTTATGGACGCGATGGGAACGGATGCCCTGCGCTTCACCCTCCTGGTGGGCAGCACGCCTGGTAACGACATGAACATATCCGTGAAAAAGGTGGAAGCCAACCGCAACTTTGCGAATAAGGTCTGGAATATTGGCCGGTTTGTCATATCCGCGGTAGACCGCGCCGGGCAAAAACCCACGGAGGAACCGGTTTGGACACTGCCCGACCAATGGATTTGGGCGCGTCTAAAACAGGTGGTAAATTCGGTCAATACGCTGTTTGAAAACTACCAGTTTGGTGAAGCTGGCAAACAGATTTATGAATTCTTTTGGAGCGAATTCGCGGATTGGTATCTGGAAGCCTCCAAAAGACAACTTGCCGAGGGCGGCAGCCGGGCGTATTTCACCGCTTTCGGGCTGGCGCGCGTGTTGGATGTGATGCTGCGCCTGCTGCATCCGTTCACACCTTTCGTAACCGAAGCGCTGTGGGGGTACCTAAAACAGGCTTGTTTAGACGCTGGCCTGCCGGTGAACAGCCGGCAGGGTTGGGAAGAGGCGCTCATCCTGGCACGCTGGCCGGAGCGCATGGAAATGGAAGGCTGGGAAGAAGAGATTATCTCCGATTTCAAGACTATCCAGGACCTGATCAGGGCTATTCGGAATTTGCGCTCCGAATACAAGCTTGAACCGGCGCGAAAACTGCACGCGGTGTTTGTCTCGGTGGAGCGGCAAATTCTGCTCGAGTCCCAGATGCTGGTTTTGTGCGACCTGGCTGGGCTGGACCCGGAAGTAACGGAAATTCGCGCGGAAAAGCCGGCGGACCAAACCGGTATGGCAGGGCTGGTGGTGGATGAGGTTGAGGTGTTCGTGCAATTGGCAGACGCCAAGGATGACGCGGCAGAAAACGAACGCCTGCGTAAAGAGTTGGCTGAACTCGAAAGCCAGATTACGCGCCTGGAAAACTTGCTGACAAGTCCGTTTGCCCAGAAGGCGCCTGAGAAGGTTGTGCAGGCGGAGCGCGAAAAGCTGGAGACGTATAAGGTCAGCGCGGAGAAGCTGCGCGCGCGGCTAAATTAGATTTGACCAAGGGATGCCTTCAGGGGCATCCCTTTTTGCCTCGGGGTGCATGTGATGAGATGAAGACGCATGCCCGCTTCAGCGCTTGCCTGGCACGGCCAAACAAACCTCCCGGAGGCTGCCGCGCCCTGGATTTCAAGGTGGATTATGCCAGGGCAGCGGTTTATGTGCGCTTGCTTACATATTGCCTGTTTCGCTAAAGAGACCAATTGATACGGACACAGCGGCAGATTGCCGAGCCTCTTGTTTGCGGCTCCACCTTCTACCAAACCCCAACAGCGGGGCTGACGAAGACCGCTTTCTGTTTTTGCTTGTGACGGCTTATAGCGCGGACACGCGCTCAGACTCGCGCTGCATAATCCGGCGCAGGATGGCAAGCGAGCACGCGTAGGTCGAGTCCATGCCCATGTACGAAAGGGCGCCCGCGCCAAGGTTCTGGCCTTTGGTCAGCGGTGTGTCTGAGACGTAATGCAGGATGCCAAGGTCAAAAGGCAGCTTATGCAGATTGACAATTTCGTTTACTGGATGCCGTTGGGGGCGGAAAAGCTCATAGATGGCCGAAAGATACGGCCCGGCTTCCATCTCAATATCCGTGTAGCCTTCGCGATAAATCACGTCCATGACCGTGGCGTTCTGCAGGAAGGTGCCCCACACGGAGACTGCTTTCTGATTATCCAGCACGGTGCCGTAGACCAGATAGGAGGAGAGGTCTGAAGCCTGGAAGTTGTTTTCGAAGAGGTAGGTATTCTTGGAATGTTCGTCGTAAACCACATTGGGGAGCACGACGTCACCGCGCACACCGTTCAGGCTGGCAGCTTTGCCCATGACATAGATACCCAGAATTTGGGAGGCGTTTTCGGCGATTTTGGTCAGCAGGTGATAAGCGGCAAAACCGAGCGGATAGTCGATGTTCACAATCAGCGCGTCAGAATCCTTTAGAAATCCCCACTCCGCGCAGCCGGGGCGCGCGCAGGGTTTTATGCGCGCGTCAATATTGTCTGGATTCAAACTGGAGAGTTCGATTACCTGGGCTTCAGTATCAAAGGCGTGCATGCTTGGGAAGCGGTGAATCCCGCGTTCCTTTTCAAAGCTGAGCTGTTGCTGCCAGGCTCCTTGACCCTCGGCGGAAGACTGGTATTTTTTCATCACATAGTAGAAAAAGTTTTCCCTGCTGGCGAGGACAGATTTATTTTGGATATCCTGCCATTCGGCGAGCAATGCAGCCTGGTCTGAACTGTTGATATAACTTATCAGCTCGCTTTCTTTGCTGAGAGCGAAACCTGAAAGCAGATTTACCAGACTGTGGGTATTAGAGGAGACGAAATACAGCGGACGCTGGTTTACCTGCGGGTATTGCTTTTCTATCTTCTGCCACCAGGTTTCGGTTGCTTTGCGGTAATCGTTAAGCGAACCGCTGAGCAGTTGAATCCTGAAGTTGCATTTCGCGTTCGCGAAGGTTTCCATCGCCTCACCAAAACGGTCGCCTAGGACGGTGTAAAGGCGGCCAAACTCGTCGGCATTAATTTTCAGGTGCTGGGCAAGCTGCAGAAAGCGTTCTGGCTGCGCGGGGGTGACCTCCCGATATGAATCCCTGGGGATGCTGCTGAGCAGCCTGTTCAGTTTGTTCCATTCAATCTGGAGGGCGGTCAAAGTCGGAACCACATCGTCAATATCCGAACGGGAGGCGATATAACATGCCATTTGCTCACCGCCGTCGTAGAAGCAGCGCCGCCGGCGCGCGCGGGCAGCCACTTCCGTCCAACTTTCCACGCTGCCATAGCCGTGCTGCGAAAAGTTGCTTTCCGTCTGCCCCAGGATAATCGTCCGGACGTTAAAAATACATTCCGGCAGGCGCTGCAGGCTGTAAATCAGCGCGGATGTATCCGGAAAGGGATCGCGTGCGTGCGGGTGGAGAGAGGAGTTTATCCCGGAATGCACTTCTTCCAACGAGCGGATTTGAACCAGGTTGGTGGAGCGCAGCAGCGAATATATTGTGCGGAGGTAGAGATCAATTTCTTCTGAGGAGCGAATCGGAACCAGTCTTTCCATAGGTGAACATCCTGTTTTTGGTAGTGAGCCTGGAAGGATTTTATCATGTTGAGGTTTGACCCGGCAGCATACCTTATAATAGGCGTAAGAGGAAGGAGAAGCGCATGCCGATAGACACCGTGATTTTTGATTTTGGGGGCGTAATTTTGCCTTACCTGGACCCTGCCTGGTTGAGCGCTAACATGCCGTATGGCGCGCAAATCCAGGAAGCAATCTATGAATACCTGAACTCCGAGATAATCTGGGAGGTAATGCGCGGAAAGTTGAAAGAAATGGATTTCTGGACCAATAAGGCGCGCGAAAAGGGCATTCCCGCGGAAGCCATCGCGCGTTATCTGCAAGTTCAGACTGCCCGGGAGCAATTGGACGAAAAGGTTCTGGCGCATATGCGGCGCCTGAAAGAGGGCTATAAAGTTGGCATTCTCAGCAACGCGGGCGACACAACCCGCGAACTATTCGAACAGGAATATCGTTTCCACGAGTTGGTTGATGATATCGTGATTTCTGCTGAGGAAGGGCTGGTGAAACCCGAGCCTGAAATTTACATTCTGGCAGCCCAGCGGCTGGCGACGCGCCCGGAACGCTGCGTTTTTGTGGATGACATCCCTGAGAACATCCAGGCCGCCGAAGGCCTCGGAATGCGGGGAGTACTTTTCACGGAAACTGAAAGTTCGCTCGCGCGCTTGGACGCGCTGCTTTCGCAAGGCGGCTGAGAATGCTGTATCTTGTCGCGACCCCAATCGGAAACCTCGGGGATATGAGCTACCGCGCGGTGGAAACGCTGCGAATGGTGGATTTAATTGCCAGCGAGGACACACGCAAAACCAGCATCCTGTTGAAGCATTATGGAATATCCAAACCGCAGATCGCGTTCCATACCATGAACGAAGCGAAAATGACTCCTAAATTGGTGGAGCGGCTGTTGGCTGGTGAGAACATCGCGCTGGTGACCAACGCGGGCACTCCCGGGATTTCTGATCCGGGCTATTCCCTCACGCATGCCGCGGTTCAGGCGGATATAGCGGTCACATCCATCCCTGGGGCTTCCGCGGTTATTACGGCGCTTACCCTTGCCGACTTGCCCTTGCACAGTTTTACTTTTAAGGGCTTCCCCCCGCATAAAGAAGGTCCGCGCAAGCGCTTTTTGGAGCAGGAAAAGCATTCCGCCCACACCCTGGTGTTTTATGAGAGCCCGTACCGCCTGATCGCATTCCTGAAAAATGCGCTGGAAATCTACGGCGACCGACGCGCGGTGCTTGCAAACGACCTGACCAAGAAGTTTGAGACGATCTGGCGCGGAAGTTTGAGCGAAATCCTGAGTGGCGTAGAAGCAAGCCCGATTAAGGGTGAATTCTGCATCTGCATTGAGGGCTGCGGGGAAGAAAAACCTAAAACGAAAGAGGGCTGAGATCCGAGAGGTCTGAATAAGTGTCCAGGTTTTCCGCTTTTTTCAGGCGGTTGGTCACCCAATACGTCGCGGGGGTCATGATAACTTCAATAGCAACCTTAAAGAGGTAATTGGTGAGGGTGAGCGTCAGGAACAGTTCCCAGGGGAAAACCCGGGTAAGCGCGCCCACCGCGATGAAAACCGCCGTATCAACAAGTTCGCCCACCAGAGTGGAGCCAATCGTGCGCACCCACAGCCATTTGCCCTGGGTGGCATGTTTGAGCAGCGCCATAATGACCGCGTTGGAAAAACTACCGCCCAGGTAGCCCAGGAAGCTTGCCAGAACAATTCCACCGGTGCTTATTCCGCCCAGAATTTTGTCATAAGCCGATTGACCGACAGAATCTAACCAGGTTGTCTCGCCCGGGAGCCTTTGAATGAGGAAAAACATCAGGGTGGTAAACGCCAGGCCCAGGAAGCCAATCCAGATAACCCGCCGGGAGATTTGGTACCCGTATACTTCCGTGAGGACGTCCCCAAAGATATAGGCGATGGGAAAGAAAAGCGTGCCGGCGTCGAACGCCAGCGGAACCCCACCCAGGGAGACGCCCCAACCGATGAGTTTTGCCGATGAGGCGATGTTGCTGAGCGCCAGAACCAACGTGAAAACCACCGTTACGATATCCAGGTACCGGAAAGGGCGCGGCGCGGGCTTGGAGTGCGCGTTGTGGTCCATCAACGCAAAGTATACCTGTAAAAAAGGTATACTTGTCCGCACGATGCAGCGCTTTTTTGTGAATCCAGAAGCAATTCAGGACGGGGTAGTCCATTTCCCGGAGGCGGCAGCCCGCCAGATAGAAAAAGTGCTGCGTATGGACCTCCAGCTTGATGAAGTTCTCGTGTTGGACAACAGCGGCAGAAGCTTTCAGGTGCGCCTGAGCGGCAGGCAGTCTGGAACGCTGCGCGGAGAAGTGCTGCGGGTGCTTGAAGCTGACCCGCGGACAGAACCGCGCCTGGAATTGGGTTTCAGCCTGTCTAAACGCGAAAAAGTGGAGTGGATTCTGCAGAAAGGAACGGAACTGGGAGTCAGCGCGTTCAGACCCTTCGTTTCGGAACGCAGCCTGGACCGCGGGTTGAAGCTGGATGAAGCCAGGTGGGCACGGTGGACCGCGATTATCCGGGAAGCTGCCGAGCAATCCCGGCGAACGCGCCTGCCGGAATTGCGCGCGCCTTTGAATTACGCGGATGGGTTGGGGCGCTTCCCACAGCAAAGCACCCGCTTGATTGCCTGGGAAGGAGCAGCACCGGAGTTCAGGCTGAGCCAGGAATGGTTTGCTGCCCGTGGCGGTGAGGCAGCCCCGGGCGCCAGCGTGCTGATTGGCCCGGAGGGCGGCTTTAGCGCGGAAGAGGTGCGGTTGGCGGAAAAAGCGGGCTTCAGGCAGTTCTCGCTCGGGCGGAATGTGCTGCGCATGGAAACCGCCTGCCTGACAGCCTGCGCTTTATGCGCGCACTATCTCGGCATCTCTTGTTAGGGGTTCAGAATCGCGCGGGAGGGCAGCAGATTGCGCAGCCGTCCGGGGAGGTTTTTCCCCGCGCCAAGGTTCCTGCCCTCGGCGTCACGCAGGGCGATGATGCTGCTTTTTTGGCAGCCGCTCACCGCGACGCCGCGAATATCGTGGCCTTGCAGCCACTGACGCACCCATTCCTCAGGAATTGTCCACACATTACTCCTGAACCGGTCTCCAAAACGGCTTACCATTTCGGGGGAGAGCTCAAAATTTGTTCCGCTCCATTTGCCAAAAGGGAAACCTAAAGCGTAATAAGGCAGTTCAGAAAAGCCGCGCAGGTATTGCTCTGGCAGAAGGAAAAGCTGCCGCTCCCGGCGGTAGGGCAGCAGCTTACGTTTTTCTGTTTCCGCGCGGAAATCGAAACTATACAGGTCTTGCAGCATGGTAAACAGCAAAACCTGGTCTTTGGTTTCCAGGCGTTCCAGTCCGGTTTTAATGAAAGGCCGGAAAGGCGGCATCTGCCGGGGAAGGTTAAGCGGGGTGAGTTTGATGAGCTTGACCGCGAAAAAGCCGTTGGTACCCGCCAGGTGCGGCCATAAGCGCAGGCTGTGCGCGGCTTGCGGGTCAAAGTCGCGCCCTGCAAAGTGGGTTAATCCAGGGGCGTTCAATTCCGCCACCGTCGCGCGCTCCACACGGACACTGCCAGGATGTTTCTCCAGGAAGTCGCTTAAGACTGCTTCGTTCTCTTCCGGTGCAAGCGTGCAAGTGGAGTAAACAATTTCCGCGCCGACGCGCGCCGTGCTGACCGCAGACTCAAGCAAAGCGAATTGGCGCGCGGAAAGGCGTTCCCGTTCCGCCGCGGTAATCGGACGGAACGGATGGCTGGCGGAAACGCGCAGACCCTCCATGCTGCAGGGGGCATCGAGCAGTACGCGGTCAAAACGCTCAGGGAACCACGCGCCTAATTTTTCTCCCGGGAAATTGATGACGGCGGTGTTAGCCGCGCCCCAGTTGAGAAGCACCACCCGCAGCGCTTGCAGCCGGCTGGCGCTGGAGTCGTTGGCGAGCACCAGGTTGGCGTCGCCGCCGCTATCCACCAGCTGCGTGGTTTTCCCGCCGGGCGAGGCAGCCATATCCAGCATGAGCCCATCGGTTGGGAGCGGGGAGAAAAGAGAAACTGGCAGAATGGAAGCGGCGTCCTGAATGTAGTAATAGCCGAAACGGTGTTCGATGGTCTGTCCGGGCGGCGTTTGCGCGGAAGAAATTTGCCAGGCGTTGGACGCGAAAGGAACGGGCCGAGCCTGCCAACCATACGGTTGGCTCCAGCGGGAAAACGCTTGCCGCGGGTCGGGGTTCTTGAGAAGGTTTACGCGTACGGCACTGTCGGCGGGTTGGCTCACAACGCTGAGGAGCCGCGCGTATTCTTCCGGCGGGAGGCAGCTTTGATAGCGTTGCACAGCGCTGAGGACTGGGTCGGCAGGCGTGTCTGTCACCGCGATGAGCCTTTCCGGATGATAAAAAGCAGTTCATTCCCCACCTGATCTTGTTCGATTCCCCAACCCCGACCAGCGCAAGCTTTATCTATAAGCTGCGTGTGGTAGTCTACGAGGCTGTGATGCCCGCTCAGGTCTGCCGCAGGCAGACTGACCAGCAGCAGCGGCGCGCGCACGGCAGAGAAAAACGCGTCGTTGCATCCGGATTGACGCTTTTCAAAGCGGTGGGCTTCCTTGAAGAAAAACGCGCAGTCCGCCTCAATTTCGGGCGGTTCGCCAAGGATGTCCTGATGAATGGCCCGCGCGGAGGGGTATTTCAAGGCAAAAAATTGGCTGAGGAACTCCAGCCGGGGTTTGTGGATGTCGTACGCAAAGAAATTTACCTCCGCGGGCAGGTCCAGCCATAAGAGCATCAGCGGGTCCAGCGCGCAGGCCAGGTCCAGCACGGTGCCGGGAGAGCCAATGATTTTGCGCAATTTCCCGCAAAATTCATCCAGATGGGGAAGCCGTTCGCGGGTGGAGGCGTGTTTCGACATAACGCCGGCAGCCCAGGCTTTTTGCTCACTTATGGTCGGGTTGGTTTCAAAGAACGAACGCATTGCCTCGGATTCGGTGGGGTAGTCAATATCCTCAAGATACGGCGCGACGATATTATGCAGTTTTCTGCGGAAAGCGGCCGTGATTTCGGCACTGCTGCCGCCTTTGGCAGTCTGTTCCGTGAGGATTTGGCGCAGCAAATTCCCGGGCAGGTCCAGCTCGCGGTATTTACGCGAAGCGCGGACTTCGGCAATGATTTTCTCGACCAGGCTCTCATCCATCGCGTTCACCGGGAGAGCAAAAAGACCATTTCGGTGGGGAAGTTAAATTCGCGCACATGAAAGCGCGCACCTTCCATCAGACGGGCAAACTGCTGGGAATAGGTCTGGCGCATGCCTTTTTCCCGGCCCCCAAGGCTCTTAGAGGGGTAAGAGACCAGGATATGCTCGGCACGGATTTGCGACAGCAGGCGGGCGCTCAGACTCTTATCCAATTGGTCCAGGCAGGGCAGCGTTTTGAGCAGGATGGCCAGCTGAACCTCCTGCCGCGGGATTTCAGAGCTAAGGTCGCAGGGGAAGGCTTCGCCCTGAGCCGAGGCCGCCCTGAAGAAATGGTTCAGGAAGCTCAGCATGGGCAGGATGACATCGCAGGCGAGGTAAGTGCAGCCCGGCGCGAGAGGCATCCAGGGCAGCGCCAGCGGGTTCAGCCCGCATGCCAGGTCCAGGATTGAATTTATCGGCGCGATATCCGCCAGGCAGGTCTGGAAAAAATGGTCAACATAGGGCAGACGTTCGGCTGTGGAGTTGTGCAGGCGCATCATCCTCCGGCAAAAAGCCTGCAGTTCTTCTGGGTTTTCTGGGGGTATGGATTTTAAAATATCCGACCACTTCGCGTAGTTAATTTCAGGGGCGAGAAACGCGCCGGTTACCTGATGCAGGCGGGTGCGGGCAGCTTTCAGCGCGGCTTTGTACTCCCCGCGTTTTTCCAACTCTTCAGCCGCAACGCGCGCCACCAGGCTGGGGGCGAGCTGGGAGTATTTCGCGCTCCCGCAAATTGCCTGGATCAGCTTATCGAGGGCATCAGGAGAGGATGGGTTCATCGCTCAGATGCTCCATCAGGCGGGTCATAAAACGCAGATTGTGTTGGGTGGCAAGACGGAAATAGGCGCTATCTTGCATGCGGTAAAGGTGGCTGAGGTAGCCCAGGCTGTAATGTTGGCAGGCCGGGCAGTCGCATCCCGGAGAAACTGGCTCTTTACTGCGCATATACTTTTCATCGTTCACGTAACGGAAAGCGAACCAATCCTTGCCTGTGCCGGGCACAGCGCTCGCGGAAGATAGCGTATAGAGGCGCCCGTGGCGCGCGTCCCGGGTGGGCATGGCACAGTCGAACATCGCGTAGCCCATGCGGTAGCAAGCCGAGACGCTGACCGGATGTCCGATGCCGAGCGCGTGGATGGGGAACTCGCGCGGCACCACAGAACGGGTGTATTCCAGAATATCTGTGAGCAGATTGGACTGTTCATCCAGGGGCCAGCCGCCAAAGCCAAACCCGTCAAAACCAATTTCAAGCAAGGCTTCGGCACAGGTTTTACGCAGCTGCGGATAGCCGCCGCCCTGAATGACGCCGAAGATGAGCGGTCTTTGGTCCGGGTTCGTTTTTCGGGAGGCAAGCTGGCTCTCGTAAGCGAATTTCGCGCGCTTTGCCCATTGAATGGTGCGGCTGACCGAAAGCTGCTGTTCTTCGAAAGGAGCGTCCACGTGTGTGCAGTCATCCAGGCAAATCAGGATGTCCGCGCCGTAGCTGAATTGGAGTTGGATGCTTTTCTCGGGCGTGAGAATCAGTTTGCGGCCGGAGGCTTCGGGCCGGAAAATGATGCCGTTTTCACCCAGGCTGCCAAATTTCGCGTTCTGACGAATGAGGGAATAGGCCTGAAAGCCGCCCGAGTCGGTCATGATGACTGAGTCCCAGGCTGCCATTGTGTGCAAGCCTCCCAAAGATTGGATGACCGAGGAGCCGGGTTTTTGCATCAGATGAAACGCGTTCATCATAAGGGCTTTGACGCCGACTTCATGCAAGTCGGCGCTGGTGAGGCTGCGCACATAGCCGTAGGTCGCGTCTGGCAGGAAAGCAGGCAAAGCCAATTCCCGACCGCGAATGTTCAGCGTGTTCATAATCTGCCGAACTGCTTTCTCCGCGGGCGGTCCAAAATGAGGATGAACTCGGCTTTACGGTTGTTGATCTGCCGGATTACTTCCTCGACTGACCCGAGGTAAATCTTCTCGCCGGGCAGGGTCAGGTCGCAAGCCAGGCAAACGCGCTGATTTTTACCAAAAGCCTGCTGTACTTCCAAAAGCAGCTTTCCCAGCCGATAGGGGGTGTCCATCAGAATGATGGGCTGGTCCGCGCGGCTCAGTCGGGAAAGAACGCTCTGGCGCTGCTCTGTTTTGGGCGGCAAAAAGCCCGCGAATTGAAACTGCCCCAGGTCGAAAGGGCAAACGGATATCGCCGCAATCAGAGAGGAGGCGCCAGGAACAGGAACAACCCGAATGTTCATTTCGGCGAGCAAGACCAGCAGCTGACGCCCCGGGTCCGAAAAAACAGGCGTACCGCAGTCCGAAATTAACGCCAGCGACTGACCTTGCATGAGCAGAACCAGAATATCCTGCGTCATACTGCTTTCGTTATGCTCGTTAAGTTCAATCAGCGGCTTCTCCAGCCCGAGCTCTTTTAGCAGGCGCGCGCCGTTCTTTCTTTCCTCGCAGACGACTGCATCCACGTTTGAGAGCACTTCCACGGCGCGGCGGGTAACATCCGCGGAGTTGCCAATCGGGGTGGCAACCACATAGAGTGCCCCAGCAGGGTTTTCAGCGTGCATTGGTCAGAACCTCTTTCATCAGGGTTGATTATATAACAAGCCATCGGTAATCGCCGCGCCGCAAATATGGCATAATACTTCCATTCGGCAGCGCAAAACCTGCCATGTTTACTGCGAGGAATGATGAAAAAAATCAGTCGGCTGACTAAAGTATCTCTGCTTCTGGCGGTATTGTTTTCGTTGGATAAACTGCTCGGTGTGGCGCGCCAGATGCTGGTTTCCCGCCAGTTTGGACTTTCTGCTGAATTGGATGTGTTCAATGCCGCGAACAATCTGCCGGACATGCTTTTCATGCTTATTTCGGGCGGCGCGCTGGCGATTGCTTTTATTCCGGTGCTGACCGAAGTCCTGTCAAAAGACGGACGGGAGAAGGCATGGGCTCTGTTTTCGAATATTCTCAACATCTCGTTTCTGGTTACGGCGGCTCTGGCGCTGTTAATTGCCATATTTGCCAGACCGTTGGTGAGCGGAAATCTCGGTATCGCCCCGGGCTTCAGCAGCGCCCAAATGGAATTGACCATCAAACTCTTACGCCTCAACCTGATCTCGACCTTGATTTTCTCGTTAAGCGGGTTGGTCATGGCGGGTTTGCAGGCGAATCAGCATTTTTTCCTGCCGGCGCTTGCCCCGATTTTCTATGATTTTGGCCAGATTTTTGGCGTGCTCATCCTGGCGCCAGAGCGGCCCTACCAGTTTGGCCCGATTACGCTGCCGGCGCTGGGCCTGGGGATAGAAGGGATGGTCTACGGGGTAATCCTGGGCGCGCTGCTGCACTTGCTAATTCAGGTGCCCGGTTTGGTTAAATATCGTTTTCGCTGGCAGCCCCGTGCCAACCTGAAAGATCCGGAAACCATAAAAGTCCTGAGGCTGATGGGTCCGCGAGTGCTGAGCATGTTTTTTATCCAGCTGATTTTTCTGGCGCAGGACAATTTTGCCTCGCGTCTGGCGACAGGTTCGGTCACAGCCCTGACTTACGGCTGGTGGATTATGCAGGTGCCGGAAACCTTGATTGGCACGGCAATCGCGACCGCGGTGTTGCCGACTTTGGCAGAGTTATTCAGCCAACAGGCATTTGCGCAGCTGAAGGTGAAAATTGAACGCGCCGGACAGGTAATGCTGGCGCTGACCATTCCAATCGCAATTATTGGCGGGGTCGTTATCCAACCCCTCATTCAGGCGCTGCTGGGGCTCGAACCAGCCGACACAGTGCGGGTGGTGCTGGTTACCCGTATTTTTCTGCTGGGCATCAGCGGTCACTCCCTGGTAGAGTTGTTCGTCCGGTCTTTTTATGCCATGCAAAAGCCGAAATACCCACTTATCTTTTCTGCCAGCACGCTGTTGGTTTATCTTGGCGCGGGATGGCTGCTTTCTTCACGGTATGACGCAGCAGGCATCGCTGCAGCGAACACGCTGGCGTATTCGCTGCAGGCTCTGGTCCTGTTCATTCTACTGAGCAAAGTTCTGGCGGAGAAACTTGAGCTGCTTCCCGCTTTCGTGAAGGCAATCCTGGCGGCTGCGCTTGGCGGAGCGGCTGCCTGGTTGGTGATGCGCTTCGCGCCTATCCCAGGCGGTCGGATTGTTAGCGCGCTTGCCGCCGCCCTGCTGGCGCTTTTGCCCGCGGGAGTGGTGCTGCGTAAGGAATTACGCGCCCTGACCAGCCTTTAAGCCTGGAGTATAATTGCCATACTATGGACGATAACAACGAAAACAAAACACACGAAATTTCACCAGACCCGGAACGGGAAGCTCCGGTCAGCGAATTTGAACCGATATCGCCCGCTGGCGCGCCTGCGGACAACCCTTCAGCTCGCAAACGCCGCTTTCCCTGGATTTGGTTGGGAGTACTTTTTTTTATCCTCATGCTCGCTATCGGGGTGTTTTGGGGCTACCGCCGGGGGATAGCCCGACGGCTTTCCCGGGAACAAACCACCGCGGTGGAAGTCGCCTCTGAGCAGTATTTGCTTGCTTACCAGGACATCTCAGCCGGGAATTATCAGAACGCGAAAGCGCGTATTGAGTATGTCATCAAGATTTACCCGCAGTTTCCGGGCGCCCCCGAACTGCTGCGCAGTATTCTGATGAATATTGAACAACCGACACCTACCGCTACATTGGCAATCATCGCGTCCCTGACGCCAGCCCCCAGCGGAACACCCGACACACGCAGTGCGGAGGAAGCTTTCAAGTCGATTGCCGCGGCTGCCGCAGCCAAACAATGGCAGGCAGTTCTCGACGATGTGATTGCTATCCAGCAGATTAATTATGCTTATCGGACTGTGGATGTGAGCGGCTACTATTACCTCGCGCTGCGCAACCTGGGTATCCAGAAGATACAGGCAGGCGAGCTGGAGCAGGGGTTATTTGACCTCTCTTCTGCGGAGCAAATCGGCCCTCTGGATGGGGAAGCTGATGGCGTCCGTTCGTGGGCAACGCTTTACCTGAGCGGCGCCAGCTTTTGGGATGTTAACTGGCAGCGTGCTATTGAGATTTTCCAACAACTTAAAGAAGCCTACCCCTATATGATGGACGCTTCGGGGATGACTGCTCTCGAACGTTATCGCGTCGCGCTGTATAAATATGGCGACCAGATAGCAAACGCAGGGGATTACTGCACCGCTTACCAATACTACTTGAAGTCGCTGGCTGTGGGGCCGGATGCCAACGTCCAGGCCACCGCGGAAATTTACAAGCAGAATTGCGAATCATCGCGGCCAACGCAAGTGACGCCGACGCAGCCGACCCCTCCGGATGGTACGCTCACCCCGCCGACGGAAGTGACGCCCGCGCCGCCGACTCCGGAAATCCCGACGCCCTGAAGTCTGCAAACACACAAAAGCCCGACCTGTCAACAGGGTCGGACTTTTTTTGGATGTGAAAACAGGCGGCAATCAGCGGGCGGCAGGGGGGAGCACTTCACCAAAAAGGTCGTGCTGCAGCGCCGTCTTGATGCGTACCGGCAGCATTTCGCCAGGTTCGGCTTTCCCTTCCGCGATAACTAAACCGTCCACTTCGGGGGCGTCGCGATAGCTTCTTCCAACCAGGATATTGTGTTCCATGTCAGTGCCTTCAACCAGCATATTGAGGACTTTATCCTTGAAAATCTGGTTCTTTCGCAAAGAAATACCCGCCTGGAGCGTCATCAGTTCTTCACGGCGGGCTTCTTTGACAGATTGCGTGATTGGGTCACCCAGCGCTTCCGCAGGCGTACCGGCTTCGGGAGAATATGTGAACACGCCGACGTGGTCAAACTGCATCTCCCGCACGAAATCCAGCAGCGTGTTGAAACGTTCCTGAGTCTCATTTGGGAAGCCAACGATAAAGGTAGTGCGGATGACGAGCTCTGGTATCCTGATGCGCATATCGGCGATGGTTTTTCGTACCCAGTCAACGTCCGTGGGGCGGCGCATCGCACGCAGCACTTCCGGGTCCGCGTGCTGCAAGGGGATATCGAGATAAGGCAGCAGCTGCTCTGAGCTCGCCATCAGGTCAATCAGGCGCTCTGAGACATAGCCAGGGAAAGTATAGAGCAGCCGCACCCAAGGGACGTCCGGAATGCTGGGAAGCAGCTCCTCCAGTAAATCTGACAAGCCGTCCTGAATGCCGAGGTCCTGACCGTAGTCGGTTACATCCTGGGCGATAAGGTTGATTTCCCTGACCCCCATCGCCTGCAAAGCCAGCGCGTCGGCAAGGACGTCTTCTTTAGGCCGGCTGACCAAGGCGCCTTTTATGCCGGGAATCGCGCAAAACGCGCAGGACCGCCGGCAGCCGTCGGCGATTTTCAGGTAGCTGCTGGGCCCTTGGACCGCGTATCCCGGCAGACCAGAGAGGAACCGGATGCGCGCATGGTCCGGAATTGCCGGCAGCGCGGTTTGGTCAGGCGCCTGGCGCAGATGGGTAAGCAAGGGCAGGATATCGCTCAGGTCCCGTGTGCCAATCATGCCGTCAATCCCGGGCACCTGTGTCAACAGAGCCTCCTGATAGCGTTGGGAGAGACAGCCCGCGGCGATCAATTTTTGTCCGCGTTTTTTTTGTCGGGCAAGTTTCCGAAGCACATGGATGGATTCTGTCCGGGCGTCGTGAATAAAACCGCAGGTGTTGACAATGATATATTCTGCTGAGGAGGCGGTGTTCACCGGGATGGAGCCCTGCCTGGTGAGCAGGCTTTCAATGCTGCTGGAGTCCACCTGATTCTTCGCGCAGCCAAGGGTCGTAATAAAGAAAGTACCGGGCGCGATTTTCATGGTTTGGCTGTTGGCGAGGGGGTTAATAAATAAGAAGGCATGGAAGAAAGGTCCGTCATACCCGTTGGGTCAAAGCGGAGGCGCCCCACAGCTCCAACCCGATTAATCGGCTCGAGAGAGGCGCTGTTGAACACAAAAGAAAGCGCCGCGACATTCCCGGTTTCCACCTCAATATACGCGTTGGCGCTGTAAGCGCTGGCGCTTCCGGAGCTCATCCTGCCCTGGTAAAGCACTTTACCATCCGCGCTGACGCGCACCCAAACGGTCTGCCGGGCTTGAATGACCAACTGCACCGAGGCGTTCGTATCTGTCGGCAGAATTAAGGGAGTTGGGGAGGGAAGAATGACGGCTTGTTCAGTCAGGGCTGGCGTCAAGGTTGGCATCCACGATATCGGCGTCTTTGAGCCGATGAGAACGTCAGCCATCTCCGGGAGCTGGGTTGATTCGGCGTTTAGGTCTGGTTTGCTCAACAGGTCGGCGGCGCCCCAGATTAAGAAAATGAGAATGCCGCCCACCAAAAGGGTCCCAAAAAAGAGATCCAATGTGAAAAACCGCCGCAAAGCCAGCAAAAAGGGAGGCAGGACGCGGGCTTCGCCCTTTCCTTTCAAGGCGCCTTCGGCTTTTTCCAATCTGCGCTCCTGCAGCGCGTCCGCGAAACGGATTAGCAGCAAATCGGTATCCAGGTTTAGAAAGCGGGCGTAGGTTTGCAGCAGCCCTTTGGCTTCGGACGGGCTGGCAAAGGTATCCAGCATCCCTTGTTCGAGCGCCACCAGCTGCTTTTTGGGAATGCGGGTCTGCTCGCTGAGCAAATCCCAGGGGATATCCAGGTATTTTCGGCGGTTTTGGAGTTCCCTGCCGATTTCATCCAGGATTTGTTGGGATGGTGAGCTGGGAGAGAGCGTCGGGGCGGGTTTTTCTTTGCTTTTTTTTGACTGCTTACCGGGCTGTGGAGAGTGAAGGGTTAGTTTATTTGCTTTTTTATCGGGCTGTGGGGCCGCTTGTATGGTTGGCCGCGAAGCCGAAACGGAGCCCGCTTCCGGGCTCTTGGGCAAGTTGGCTGTGGTAACAGGCGCGCTTGCGGTAGTTTTTTGGGGCGCTTCGAACGGCACCCCCAGAAAATCCGCGTACAACTTGAGAAAGCCGCGAGCCTGGGTGCGCGAACCAAGCTCGGCGTATTCATCCATCTCGAGGGCTTGCAACAGGGAAAGACGGATGCGGGTAGCGCTGGCAACCTGCTCAAGCGGTATATGCTTTTCTTCCCGGATTGCTCTCAGCTGGGAACCGGATAATTCTGACATAGGTTGATTTTAACAAAACCAGCCTGTTCTGCCAAATCGGAAACAGGCTGGTTTGAATATCGGGGTTCTGTGTTAATTACGCGCCGGCGTTTTCTTCAGTCTCCACGGCAGGCGCTTCTTCCGAAACCTGCTCAGCTGCTTCGGCAGCCTTGGCGGGGCGGGCTTTGGATGCCTCGCCTTCACGGCGGACAATCACCTGAAGCATCGGCACGAGGTCCATGGTCAGGTGCACAGGCACTTCGTATTCGCCCAGGGCGCGGATGGGCTCCAGTTCGATTTGGCGGCGGTCAAGTTCGATGCCTTTCAGCTCTTTCACTTGCTCCGCGACCATCTGGCTGGTAACTGAACCATAAAGCTTACCGGTTTCGCTGGCTTTTACGGGGAATTCAAGCTGCAGGCTGCTGAGAATCTCAGCCAGGCCTTTGAGCTCAGTATTCAACACCGCGCGTCTCTCGCTGGCTTTATGACCGATTGCTTCAGCCAGTTTTACCGAACTTTCCGTGGCTGGCAGTGCCAAACCTTGCGGGATCAGATAGTTTCTGCCGTATCCATCGGCCACTTTCTTGATTTCCCCCGCGCGTCCTAACTTATAAACGTCCTTAATTAACAACACTTTCATTTCAAGCCCTTTCTAAAGCTGTGTGTGATATTTCCCGGAATGAAGGGTACAACATTCGGGTCGCACAATTCTATCACACTTCAGATTGTCAACCTGGTTTTGAATGGGTTCAATTTACGTAAGGCAATCGAGTCTCATCCGGGCGAGTGGGTTCAATATCCTTCCTGGGGGTCCGATCGCCTGGAGCGCGGAGGCGTCTGCAGTTGCCAGCCCTCCATCCTTGTTTTCGGGTGGTCTTGTTTGCGGCACCCAAAGACCTTAAGTTCAAACAATACCCTTAGCTTATTCAGACTCGTTTTGTGGTCAAGCAGCGGGCTGCGAACGGGTGTAACATAACAAACCAAGCCAGCCCGTTTCAGAAAAACCTGATGCTTTCCTTTTCCCCTCGGGCCGCCAAAGCGCAAGGCGTGAACGTTTCCCGACCGATCAGCGCTGCATTTTTCCCCGCGTGCTCTGACGAATGAAACAGGGTAGTCCTATAACCATGTTGATTTGCTTGCCAGGCGCAGAGAGTCTTTCTTTGTCAGCTGGTACATTGGTTCAGCAGGTTTTCCTGCCGCAAACGGGTTTCTCCATTTTTGGTTGGAATACCTTTTGAATAACCCTAATGTGTTTTTAGGTACGCGATGTCACCTCACACGGACCCGAGTGTGTTCACCAAATCTTAGAAATGCGAGAAAATGCCCGCATTGTGGTTTAGATAACACCATTTCTCCGTGCTGATACCTGAGCGTGCTTACCATATCTCCAAATCAGGGAGAATACGTGCGCGAAAAACAGCTTTTGCCCGTCTCATCAAATTCATGCCATTTCCATTGAGAAAAAAGGAAAAACATTGGCAGTAGATCTGACCTGGAATTGCCTCCCGCGGGACTCCCAAAAGAACAACCAAGCGTTCAATTTCCTTTACAATTCGCGGGAAACATGTATAATAGCGCGAATTTCCAATATTTATCGGGTTGACTCACCCAACTCACTTCTTTATTTGATTAATGCTTAACGCATTTAAATATTTTTATTTGGAGAGTGAGAAATGAGTATAATAACCAAAACCAAACCCCCAAGCAGTGAAACGAAAGACCCGGGCAAACCGCTCGTGCGGGATTCATTTACCAGCAAATTGGGTGTCATTTTTGCCACCCTCGGTTCAGCGGTTGGATTAGGGAATATCTGGAAGTTTCCATCCATGACAGGAGCGAACGGCGGCGCCGCATTCATCATTATTTATCTTTTGTGTACCTTGTTGGTTAGTGTTCCCGTTATGATCACCGAGCTGATGCTTGGCCGGACCGCCAGAGCGAACGCGATTACCACCTACCGCAATTTATCTCCAAAGAAATCGCAGCCGTGGTGGCTGGTCGGTGTTTCTGGTGTTGTGGCAGCCTTTCTGATTTTGGCATTTTATACCGTGGTTGCCGGCTGGGTTTTTGCGTACATAGGGAAAGCCATCACCGGAAACGTGCTTTCGACAAATCCGGAAGTGACCTCCCAGGTGTTTTCCAGGCTGGTCACCAGCCCCTGGGAGTCTTTAATCTGGCAGTGGATTGTATTGATTTGGATCAGCTTCGTGATCATTCTGGGTGTATCCAAGGGAATCGAGGGGCTTACCAAACGCCTGATGCCCGCCTTGTTCGTCATCCTCCTGATTGTTTGTGTCCGCAGCCTGACCTTGCCCGGAGCGATGGAAGGCGTGCGTTTTCTCTTTAAACCCGATTTTTCGCGGATCACGCCCGGAGTTATTTTGATGGCGATGGGTCTGGCTTTCTTTAAGCTTTCGGTTGGCATGGGGACGATGACCGCTTACGGCTCCTACTATCGCGACGATCAGGACATCCCCGGTTCCGCCCTCCGCGTAATGCTGGCGGATTTGAGCGTATCAATTCTTGCCGGATTGGCCATTTTCCCGGCGGTTTTCGCGTTTGGTTTTAAGCCAGATGCCGGACCTTCTTTGCTCTTCATCACCATCCCGGCAGTTTTCGCGTCCATGCCTTTTGGGCAATTCTTCCTGATTTTGTTCTGCATTTTGGCTTCCATTGCCGCAACCGGCGCGATGCTGTCCTTGTTTGAAGTGCCGGTATCCTTCCTGGCTGAGCGGACTAAGCTCAACCGTACTGGCGCGACGATTGTTACCTTTCTCGCGTTGGCCGCGGTAGGCGCGACCGCCGCGCTCTCGAACAGTATTCTGGCGGATGTCAAAGTTGCCGGAAAAACCTTTTTTGACCTTTACGATTTCATTTCCTCCAACCTGCTGATGCCTATCGGCGGATTTTTCCTGGCAATTTTTGCGGGATGGGTTTGGAAATTTCCAAAAATTCAGGAGCAGCTCAGCAACCACGGCGTCCTGAAAAACCGCGGGATTATCCGCATTTACTATTTCATTGTGCGTTATGTTGCCCCGGCGCTGATTTTGCTTGTTATGCTGAACGGTCTGGGAATTGTGAACTGGTAGGTTGAGTAATTGATGAGAGGCTGGCAAGCCCTGCCAGCCTCTCGGTTTTAATACCTCCGGTTGGGCTTTTTGCCTGGAGTGTGTGGCGCAGCGCACCAGCCGGGCAGGGAGCGGGGCAAAGGATGGGGGTCAGCTTGTTTTTATTCAAACCGGCGATTATTTCAAGCAGACTTTCAGCGCGTCGCGTTTTTTTTTGACTTTAACCTTTGATATTTCAACATAAGCAGGGAATTGGGTCTCGCCTTGCGAGGCTAAGCTTCACGCAAATAAGTTGAAACGCTTTGAATAGATTATACTTGTTGCGGTTGAACGATATTCTTCTGTTGAGGGTTGATATGACTGATCAAGAGAGTTTTGAGAGTTGGCGGACTAACCTTTATGAGCGTTCAATAAGTAAATTTCCCGAGCGTAAGCCGCAATTTATTACCTCGTCCGGGATTCCACTGGACCCGATCACCCCTCCCGAAGGCATTCATCCGGAACGTTTCGCCGAGCTGGGGTATCCCGGGCAGTACCCATTTGTGCGCGGCGTCCAGCCCAGCATGTACCGCGGACGGTTTTGGACTATGCGGCAGTATGCTG
This sequence comes from Chloroflexota bacterium, assembly GCA_029556265.1. GTDB lineage: Bacteria > Chloroflexota > Anaerolineae > Anaerolineales > Anaerolineaceae > Mesolinea. The sequence continues at coordinate 59,712 of JAKQFH010000003.1, forward strand.
GCTATTCCAGCGCTGAAGAATCCAACCTGCGCTACCGGTTCTTATTGGAGCAGGGGCAGACCGGGCTTTCAGTCGCCTTTGACCTGCCGACGCAAATCGGTTACGACGCGGATGACCCAATCGCCCTGGGAGAGGTAGGCAAAGTCGGGGTCTCAATTTCATCCATAGAAGACATGGAAACCCTTTTCCGGGAAATACCTCTGGATAAAGTTTCCACAAGCATGACGATTAACGCGCCGGCGGCCATTTTGCTGGCTGCTTACATCGCGGTGGCAAAAAAGCAGGGCGTGGAAGCCAGCAAGCTGCGTGGAACCATCCAGAACGATATTCTAAAAGAGTATATTGCCCGCGGAACGTATATCTATCCGCCTGCCTCTAGCATGCGCCTGATTACAGACACCATGCGTTACTGCCAACAGGAAGTCCCGAACTGGAATACCATCAGCATCTCCGGCTATCACATCCGCGAAGCAGGTTCCACGGCTGCCCAGGAGGTGGGCTTCACGCTGGCAAACGCGATTGCGTATATTGAGGCTGCCAAAGAAGCCGGCATGGACGTGGATGAGTTCGCGCCGCAGCTGTCGTTCTTCTTTAACGCGCATAACAATTTTCTGGAAGAAATTGCCAAGTTCCGGGCAGCGCGGCGGCTTTACGCGCGTATTATGAAGGAGCGTTTCCATGCCCAAAAGGCGGAATCGCAGAAGCTGCGCTTCCACACCCAGACGGCAGGTTCCACGCTCACCGCGCAGCAGCCAGAAAATAACGTGGTGCGGGTTACACTCCAGGCGCTGGCGGCTGTTTTGGGCGGCACGCAATCGCTGCACACCAACAGCATGGATGAAGCTCTCTGGCTGCCCACCCAAAAATCCGTGCAGGTAGCCCTGCGCACGCAGCAAATCATCGCATACGAGTCCGGCGTGGCAGATGCCGTGGACCCGCTGGCAGGGTCTTATCTGATTGAATACCTGACCGACCAGATTGAGGAAAAGGCAGATGCGTATATCCGCAAAATTGACGAACTTGGCGGCGCGTTAAAAGCGATCGCGTCGGGCTTTGTCTCGAACGAGATTCAAGATGCCGCCTTCGATGCTCAGCGCAGGCTGGAGACTGGTGAAGAGGTTGTGGTGGGCGTGAATAAGTTTCAGCAGAACGAAACCCTGGAACTGGAATCGCTGCGCATCAACCCAACCATTGAACTCCAACAGCGCGAACGCCTGGCGATTTTGCGCCAGAGCCGCGACGCGCAGCGCGCTGCTGAACTGCTTGGCCAGCTGGAAACAGCCGCCCGGGGCTCCGACAACCTGATGCCGTTGTTTATCGAATGTATTGAGAACAAACTGACCCTGGGTGAAATCTGCAATCTGCTGCGCGGCGTCTGGGGCGAATACCGCGCTCCGAATTTTATCTAAAAGGAACATATGAAACCAATCAAAATCAATCATGTCGCAATTGTTGTCAGGGATATTGACGCGTCGCTCGATTTTTGGGTGAAGGCGTTTGGCTTGCGGTTGGATCACGTTGAGGATGTGCCTTCTCAGGCTTCCAAGGTGGCATTTTTGCCGCTCGGGGAGAGCGAAGTGGAATTGGTACAGCCGACCAGTATGGACAGCGGCATGGCGGCGTACCTGGAAAAACGCGGGGAAGGCATGCACCATTTATGCATCGAGGTTGATGATATTGACGCCGCGCTTGCCCATCTTAAAGCGCTGGATGTGCGCCTGATTAATTCTGAACCCGAAGTGCTGCCAGGCAGAAAGATGGCTTTTATCCACCCCAAGGCTGCCAACGGCGTGTTAATAGAACTGTACCAGCTGACAGATTAATCCTTCGCGTTTGGCGGCTCACCAGCCAAACATAAGAAGGTGATTTTTAATCCAGGCGGAATGATTGCCCGCGGCAAAAAAGGAGACCACATGCTGATTACGAACGGAAAAATCGTAACCTGGGGGGACAAACCCGAGATTATTGAGGGGAAAGCCCTGCTTATCAAAGACGGGCTGATTACGAGAATTGAAGATGGCAGTTCCCTGAAAGAAACCTATCCTGGCGAGGAAATCCTGGATGCCGGCGGACAGCTGGTGATGGCAGGTAATATTTGCGCGCACACGCACTTTTACGGCGCATTTTCGCGTGGGATGGCAATCCCGGGCGACCCCCCCGCGGATTTTCAAGCAATCTTAAGCAGCCTTTGGTGGAAATTGGACAAAGCCCTGGACGAAGAGGGCGTCCGCTATTCCGCCCTGGTTTGCCTGGTGGACGCGATTAAATACGGCACCACCACGCTTTTTGACCACCACGCCTCTCCCCATTGCATCGATGGGTCCCTGGATATCATCGCGGAGGCGGTTCGTCAATCCGGGCTGAGGGCCTCATTATGTTATGAAGTGACCGACCGGGACGGCGAGGAACGCGCAAATGCCGGCATCCGGGAAAATGCCCGATTTATTGATAAGGTCGCGAGCGGCGCGGAAACCCCTTTGCTTCGCGCGCATTTTGGATTGCACGCCAGCCTGACGGTTTCCGCGAAAACGCTTGAACGCTGTCTGGAAGCTAACACCCGAAAGGCAGGTTTTCATGTGCATGCCGCCGAAGGCGCTGTTGACCAGGATGACAGCCGGCGAAAATACGGCCAGCGGGTTATTGAACGTTTTTATGAGCAGGGCGTTCTGGGAGAAAGAAGTATCCTGGCGCACGGCGTGCATGCCGACGCGCGGGAGTTAGACTTGCTGGCAGAAACGCAGACCTGGCTTTCGCACCAGCCGCGCTCCAATATGAACAACGCGGTCGGCGTCGCGCCAGTTTTGGAAATGCTCAGGCGAGGTGTCAAGGTCGTCCTGGGTAATGATGGCTTCTCGAACGCGATGTGGGAGGAGTGGAAAGCGGCCTACTTCATACAAAAAGACCACGGGCACGACCCGCGTTTAATGAACGGCTATGAGGTGATGAAAATCGCGGTTGAAAACAATTCCAGGCTGGCAACCCAAACTTTTGATGGTTTGCGCGTAGGCATCATAGAACCAGGCGCGGCAGCTGACCTGATTTTGGTTGATTATCATCCGATTACCCCGCTGACCGGCGGGAATTTACCCTGGCATGTCCTGTTTGGGTTCCGCGAGGGGATGGTCACCAGCACGATTGTCGGCGGCAAGCTGCTGATGCGGGATAGAAAGCTGGTCTTCCTTGACGAAGCTGAAATCGCAGCTAAAGCCCGCGAAGCGGCGCAGCGGACCTGGAAAAAAATCCAATAGAGTGAAAGAGAACACGATGACATACACAATTGGTATTATTGGAGGCACCGGGAAAGAAGGAAAAGGCCTGGCCTATCGCTGGGCCAAAGCCGGGCACAGGGTTCTGATAGGCTCCCGTTCGGAAGAAAAAGCGCTGGCAGCCGCGGCTGACCTGGCGGCACTACTTCCAAGCGAAGCGCGCGTGCAGGGTTTGGGCAACCTCGCGGCGGTGCAGCAATGTGACATCGCGGTTCTCACGGTGCCTTTCGCTGCCCACGCTGAGACTTTGCTCGGACTGAAAGAAGCTCTTCAGGGTAAGCTATTAATTGATGTAGCCGTGCCGTTGAACCCGCCCAAGGTCACCCGCGTTTCAATGCCGCCAGAGGGCTCTGCCGCGCAGCAAGCCCAGAGCATTCTCGGGGAAGGCGTGCAGGTAGTGGCTGCCTTCCAAAATATCTCGTATGAACATCTGCTGAAGGATGAACAGGTTGCCTGTGATGTTCTGGTTTGCGGCACGGGCAAAGACGCCCGACAAACGGTCATTAACCTGGCGCGCGATGCAGGATTGACCGCCTGGGATGCCGGCGTGATTGAAAACGCTGTGGTGGTTGAGGGGCTGACCTCGGTGCTCATCGGTCTCAATATTCAGCATAAAGTCGGCTCGGCGGGCATAAAAATTACAGGGATTTCGGAGTAGAATGCCGCGGTCAAAAAGCCTGACCCTCAGTACTGTTCCGAATTTGCCCGAAATTCAACCCGGTGACGACCTGCCGGCGTTGATTATGAACGCGCTTGCCCAGGATGAAATAAGCGTTGAGGACGGCGATATTTTTGTTATCGCCCAGAAAATTGTGTCCAAATCGGAAGGCAGATTGGTGAATCTGAGCACGGTAATCCCTAGCCCAAAGGCGTTGGAACTGGCTGAGCGAATAGAAAAACGCCCGGAACTGGTGGAATTGATCCTGCAAGAAAGTAACGAAGTATTACGCACGCGCCCGGGCACCATTATCGTGGAGCACAAAAGCGGGTTTGTATGCGCTAACGCGGGCATAGACCACTCCAATGTGCGCGGTCCCTGGGGCGAACCAGAGGACTGGGTTTTATTGCTGCCTGAGGACGCGGATTATTCCGCCCGGGTACTTCGCAGCGGGTTGGAGCGCCTGAGTGGAAAAAGAATCGGCGTATTGATTATTGACTCGCACGGGAGAGCCTGGCGCAACGGGATTGTCGGCACCAGCATTGGGTTGGCGGGAATTCCCGCACTGGTTGACATGCGCGGCAAACCTGACCGGTTTAATTACTCTTTGCGCGTTACCCTTATTGCGGCCGCCGATGAATTGGCAGCCGGCGCGTCCTTGATGATGGGGCAAGCCGCCGAGGGAACCCCGGTAATTTTGGCGCGTGGATTTCCGTATGAGTTGGCAGAAGACCGGGCTTTCAGGCTGGTGCGTGAGAAACAATTGGATTTGTTCCGCTGATGACACGCAGCCCCGATAATTACCTGTCGTTACAAGTGGCCGCCCTGGCGGGCGGCGTGGGTGGAGCGAAGCTTGCCCGCGGCTTGGATCGGGTTCTGCCGCCGGGTAACCTGACCCTGATTGTCAATACAGGTGATGATTTTGAGCACTTTGGCTTACGCGTCAGTCCGGACCTGGACTCAGTCTGTTACGCTTTGGCTGGTCTGGCGGATCCGGTAAGAGGGTGGGGCAGAGCGGACGAAACCTGGAATTGCTTTTCAGGTTTGGGGGAACTGGGCGCGCCAACCTGGTTTCAGCTTGGAGATAAAGACCTGGCGCTGCACCTTGAGCGCACCCGCTTATTGCAGGAAGGGCTGAGCCTTAGTGAGGTCACGCGGCACTTCTGCGAACGCTGGGGCGTGCGCAGCCGGGTTTTGCCGATGTGTGATGGACAGTTTCGGACTCAGGTCAGAATAACCGACGGCAGTTTGCTGGACTTTCAGGAGTATTTTGTGCGCGAAAGATGTGAACCGGTCATCTCGGGCTTTGTTTTTTCGCGCGCTGAGGATATTGCGCCCGCGCCGGGAGTGTTATCTGCCCTTGAAGAGGCTGATTTGGTGGTGCTCTGTCCTTCCAATCCCTGGGTGAGCATTGACCCCATTCTTCAGCTTCCAGGCATCCTGGAAGTTCTGCGAAAAAAAACCGTTATCGCCGTCTCACCGATCATTCAGGGTAAATCGGTCAAAGGACCCGCGGCAAAGATGTTCGCCGAAATGGGCATTCCGCCTACCAGTTTGAGTGTGCTCGCGCATTACAGCGCATTTCTGGAGGGTTTTGTTTATGACCTTCTTGACCGTGATTTGTTCCAAAATTATGAGGGCGAGCGTATAATAATAAGAGGACTGAATACTCTGATGCAAAATGATGAGGACAAAACCAGGCTTGCCATCGAAATGCTGCGCTTTGGTCAGGACCTCATCGCAAGGAAAGCGCCGTGATTACATGGGCACTTATACCTGTTAAAAGTTTTCGCCTGGGAAAATCCCGCTTGCAGGAGGTTCTTTCCGCGCGGGAGTTGTATGAACTGAACAGGAAGCTATTCACGAAAACGCTCGCAAGCGTCCAAAAAAGCGGCAGCTTTTCGCACATCATGGTAATTAGCGAGGACGAAGAAGCGCTGGGCTGGGCTTCGGAACAGGGTGTGAACGCTTTCGTTGAGGAACACAGCGGAGACCTGAATAACGCCTTAAGGCAAGCTTTGGCTGCCATTCACGGGAATGGCTCTGGCTCGGTTATGGTTATCCCGACTGACCTGCCGATGCTGACGGTCGAAGATTTGAACCTGGCAGCCGGGTTTGTCCCGGAGCAAAACGGTATTCTTATGGTCCCGGACCATCGGATGAGCGGAACGAACGCGCTTTTCTTTTCCAAACCGGACCTGATGCCCACCGCTTTTGGGATTGATTCATTTGCCTTGCATTGCGCGATGGCTGAAGACCGCCATTTGAAACAGGTAATTTATTTGAATTCGCACATTCAACACGACCTGGATACGCCTGAAGATCTTTCCGCGTTCAGAGAGTGCCTGGATTGAGGATCAATGATTGACTAAGCAGAAGAGAGGAAATGACCTATGACAAAACGTGTTGCAATTTACCTGCAGGACGCGCATGACCTGCGCGAAGGCCTCGACATCGTCCGGTATGCTGAAGAGAAAGGCTTTGAAGCGGTTTGGCAGGCCGAAAGCCGCCTCGTCCGCGACGCGATTGTTCCCATGGCTGCTTATGCGGCCGTCACCGAACGGATTAAGGTCGGCTCGGGTGTAATAAATAACTGGACGCGCAACATTGGCCTGCTCGCTTCCACTTTTCTTACCCTGGATGACCTGGCGCCCAATCGTATCATCTGCGGTATTGGCGCCTGGTGGGATCCGCTGGCGCAGAACGTCGGGATTAATCGCACGAAGCCGCTCAAGGCGATGGAAGAGACCGTGACCATTATGCGCAGATTGCTCAATATGGAACGGGTCACTTTTGAGGGCGAATTCGTGAAGGTGCACGGCATCGAATTGGATGTGGTTCACGGCAGACGCGAACCCCGCCATGTCCCAATTTACATCGGCGCGACTGGCGACAAGATGATGGAAATGGCCGGTAGAATCGCGGACGGCGTGGTGATGAATTACTGCGTGCCGGTGGATTACAACGATATCGCTATTGAGCAGCTTATGGTCGGCCTTAAGAATGCCGGCCGCCGCCTGGAAGATTTTGACCGGCCGCAGTTGGTTGTCTGCTCGGTGGATGAAGATCACGACCGAGCGATTGATACCACGCGCGAACTGCTGTGCCAATACCTGGCTCAGCAGCCGCATATCGCCAAGGCTTCCGGCGTATCGACCGAAGTTGTTCAGAAAATCCAGGCAATTCTGGGGTGGCCGGCGACGCATGAACAGATTCAGAAAGCGAAACACCTGGTTCCGGAAGATTTGATACACCGCATCACCGCCAGTGGGACGCCCGCGGAAGCGAAAGCCAAAGTCCAGGAATATATTGACCACGGCTGCACCTGCCCGATTTTATACGCGGTTGGCGGGAACGCCAAACTGCTGATTGATACCTTCGCGCCGGAGCAAGCGTGAAAAAGCAAGCCAGCTCCGACAGCTGCTTCATTTGCGGGCGTCAGAATCCTTTCGGTCTGGGCTTGAGTTTTTACGTGGATGAGAACGGCGACACCGTCGCGAATGTCATTTTGCGGGAGGAATACCAGGGATATCCGGGCATCGCGCACGGCGGAGTTACCGCCGCGGTGCTTGATGAAATTTGCGGACGGGCATTCTCGGATAATGGCGATCAGTTTATGGTTACCAGCGAGCTGACCGTGCGCTATCGCAAACCTGTGCCTTTGAATACCCCGTTAATTGCCAAGGGTTACAAGGTCGGGAGGAAAGGGCGGGTCGCTTTCGCCCGGGGTGAACTGCTGGACCAGAATGGAGTTGTTCTGGTAGAAGCCAGGGGCACTTACGTGGACATTCCTGATGAAAAACTGCAGGAAATGAATCCGGAAACATTCGGTTGGAGGGTAAGCTCTGATGAATAATGATGAAAATCGCTATAAAAGGCCAAAAAACCTGGATGAATTTAAGTCGCTGTTGAGCGAACCGATTAACCTGGAGATCCTTGCTGGCGGGGCTTTTTCACCGCCTAAGTTGGAACCCGCGGCTGTGTTCGTAGATATCCAGGATATCGGCGTGGATCGGATAGAAAAGATGGGAGACACCTTGCGCGTTGGCGCGGCTGCCAGACTGCAGCAGATTATGGAAGCTGATATCGGTCTGGACGAGCTCTGCGTGCCGCTGACGCTGGAAGCCGCCGCGAATGTGCGCAGCAGTCTGAGCCTGTTGAATTTTTTGGGAAGCGCGGATTTACGCTCCCCTTTCCTGGCGGCTTTGATGGCATTCGCGCCTGAGCTGGAAATGACACCCTCTGGAAAGCTTATACCGCTGGAGCGCTATTTACGGATTCCCGCGGAAGGCGAAAGGGACTTCCCGCTTTGGATGCAGATGCAGTTGCCGGTTGGTTTTGCCTGGGAATACATTGCGCGAACCCCAAAAGACCGTCCGATAATCAGCCTGGCTGTTTCGCGCAAAAAAGACGGTGGGTTTCGCGTAGTTTGCGGGGGCGACGAGAGCTTTCCGCGGGTCATCGAACAGAAAACCACCGCAGAAACCCTTTTCGCGCTGGTGCGCCAGGCTTTTGAAGCCAGCGGCGACGCCTGGGCTTCTGCCGAATACCGGCAGGAGATGAGCCAGGTGCTGCTTTCACGCTGTTTGCAGCGGCTTGAGGTAAATGCTCTTAGGAAGGAGGAGAGATGAAATACCACCTCCAAATAAATGGACAATCCCACACGGTGGAAGCGGCAGCCGATGCGCGTCTGTTGGATGTGCTGCGCCGTTTGGGTTATCTTGGCGTCAAATCCGGGGGGTGCAATCGCGGGGAATGCGGCGCATGCACTGTTCTTATGGACGGAAAGGCTGTTAACAGCTGCATGTTCCTGGCCGTTCAGGCGCAGGGGCACTCGCTTACCACGATTGAGGGGCTTGGCGCGGCGGCGAATCTGGGCTGGAAACAAACCGAAGGGCTAAGCCCACTGCAGCAGGCGTTTATTGAAAACGGCTCCATCCAATGCGGTTACTGCACTTCGGCAATGATTTTGGCTGCCAAAGCTTTGTTGGAAAAGAATCCAGACCCGAGCGAAGCTGAGGTTCGTGAAGCGCTTTCCGGAATCCTTTGCAGGTGTACGGCTTATGTGAAGCCTGTGGAAGCGGTTTTGCGGGCCGCCGAACTCATGCGCGCGGCGAAGGGAACCGCGGCGCCAGCACCCGCCTATGCCGCGCCGAAACTTGTTCCGGTAGATGATATCCCAAGGACACTCGTCATTGGAAAGTCCGCGGTCAAACTTGACGCGGCCAAACTGGCGCAAGGAAAAGCGGCATTCACCGCCGACTTCGCGCAGCCCGGGACCTTAATCGCGCGCGTCCTGCGCAGTCCGCTTGCCCATGCCCGTATCGTGCGAATTAACACGGAAAAAGCGAAGGCGCTGCCCGGTGTAGCGGCAGTGCTGACCTGGGAAGACCTTCCGCGCGTGGTGTATTCGACTGCCGGTCAGTCGGACCCCATCCCAGGCCCATTGGACAGCTTTTCTCTGGACAACAAAGTGCGTTTCGTTGGCGACCGGGTGGCGTTTGTGGCTGCTGAAAGCGCGGAAATTGCCGACCAGGCGCTTGGCTTGATTGAAGTGGAATACGAAGAGCTGCCGGCTGTGTTGGATTCGCGTGAAGCGATGAAACCAGGTGCGGTAATCATTCATGACGAGCCCGAATACGTTAACTTCGCGGATTCTGACCCAACCGAGAACCTTGCCGCGAAGATCCGGATTGATATCGGCGACGTGGAGAAGGGATTTGCGGAGGCAGACCGGATTTTTGAACGGGAGTATGTGGTTCCGAAGGTGCAGCAAGCGCATATTGAACCGCATGTCGCGCTTTCTTATTGGGACCCGGACGACCGGTTGGTGATAGTAACCAGCACCCAGGTGCCTTTCCATGCCCGCCGCATGCTTGCTCCGCTGCTCAAGCTGCCTGTGAAGCGCATCCGGGTCATTAAACCTCGCATTGGGGGCGGTTTTGGGAACAAGCAGGAAGTGTTGGTGGAAGACATTGCCGCGCATCTGACCATCGCGACCGGAAGACCGGTTATTTACGAGATGTCCCGGGAGGAAGAGTTTATCGCCTCACGGTCGCGGCACCCGATGCGCATCAAAATGCGCACGGGCGTCAAGTTGGACGGAACCATGACCGCCAACGAGATGACTGTTCTGAGCGATACGGGCGCGTACGGCTGTCATGCCCTGACGGTTACCGGCAATACCGGCCAAAAATCCATGGGTCTGTATGTCGGTGATGGAGAATATCGGAAATCTCCAAACATCCGATTTTATGCCGACATCGTATACACGAATACTCCGCCGGCTGGCGCGTACCGGGGATACGGCGTTCCTCAGGGTTACTGGCCTTTGGACCGGCATATGGAAACCATAGCCAGGGCCTTGGGCTTGGACCCGCTCGCGTTTCGCCTGAAAAACGCGCTGCGCTCAGGTGAATATCAACCCTTCAGCACCTCCTGGAATGAAGGGCGCGAACCGCGGCCGGAGATTATTTATTCGGTCGGTCTTGAGGCTTGCGTACGGGAAGGCGCTGAGGCAATCGGTTGGAACGGGAAATCCGGGAATCCAGCCTGGCACGAAATTCCGGGAAAACCGCACCTGCGCAGAGGGATTGGGGCGGCTTTGGTGATGCAAGGCACGGCAATTCCCTATCTGGATATGGGTGCGGCAAGCCTGAAACTTAACGATGACGGTTCGTTCAACCTGTTGGTTGGCGCGACGGACCTGGGTACCGGGTCTGATACCGTCCTGGCGCAAATGGCTGCCGAGGTTTTAGGCGTAAACGAGGATGATATCATCGTGTATTCTTCCGATACCGACTTCACCCCGTTTGATAAGGGCGCCTATGCTTCCTCCACAACCTATATATCCGGCACGGCTGTGATCAAGGCTGCCCAGCAGGTGGCAGAGCAAATTAGAGCCCGGGCAAGCGCGATGTTCGCGGAAGCAGGGGTGCAAGCCGCTCCGGAGAGCATTCTGCTTCAATCCGGCAAAGCGCACGAACCCGGCGGAAGAAGTTACAGCCTGGAAGAAATCGCGCTCAACAGCCTGCATCACACTGACCAGGAACAAATTATGGCGGTCGCTTCGCACGTCTCGCCCAGCTCGCCTCCGCCCTTCGCGGCGCAATTTGCCACCGTTCTGGTTGATTTACAGACCGGTCAGGTGACCGTTGAAGACCTGGTAATGGCGGTGGACGGCGGGGTGATAGTCAATCCGGCGGCTGCTTCCGGGCAGATTGAGGGTGGGATGGCTCAGGCCCTGGGTTACGGAGTTTGTGAGGAAATGGTCTACGACGCCGCGGGGCAGGCACGCGAAAAAGACCTGGTTGATTATCACATCTTCCGGGCTGATGAAATGCCGGAAATGCAAACGATTTTTATTCAGACTTATGAAAAAACGCACCCGTTTGGCGCCAAAGCGGTCGCTGAAATTCCTTTGGACGGCGTAGCGCCGGCTGTGGGGAACGCGGTATTGGACGCCTGCGGAGCGGATATCATAGACAATCCAATCACGCCAGAAAAAGTCTGGCGAGCGCGAACATATAAAGTATAGAGGTCCCCGGGATGATGCCTGCTTTTAAAAATGCTGTTACCAATCCAGACCGGGTATATGTCACCGGTCATATCAACCCGGATACGGATTCCATTGCCTCCGCGATTGGCTATGCCTGGCTGCTGAGCGAACGGGACGGAACAGTCGCGGTGCCAGCCCGCGCTGGCGCGTTGAATCGCCAGACATCTTTCGTGCTCAAGCTGCTAAAACTTGACCCGCCTCATTTGTTGACGGACGCCTCACCGCGATTTGAATCCGTGATGCGCCGGTTGGACGCGGTAAGCCCGGAAAAATCGCTTTTGGAAGCCTGGACTATCCTGACCAGGACCGGCGGAATCGCGCCCATTGTGAATACCGACGGCACGCCTTACGGGCTGGTGACTGGTAAAAGCATGTTTGAATTCCTGCGGAATATCGTTGGGCCGCATCCTCAATATCGGGAGATGACCATTGCCCAATTGCTGGATATCCCCTGCCGCGAGGCCGCGCAAACGGATGTCCCCAAATTCCCGGCTGGGACGCGCATCAAAGACGTCCTAAACCGGCTGCTGCGCCTTGAAGGGGATGAGTATTGGGTCCTGGATGACCACAAACGCTACCTGGGTGTGGTGCGTCAGCGCGATTTGCTCAATCCGCCGCGGATTAAGGTGGTTTTGGTGGATCATAATGAACCGCAGCAGTCGATAGCCTCCCTTGAAGAAGCGGAACTGATTGAAATCCTTGACCACCACAGGTTGGGAAACCAATCTACCCACCAACCCATAAAGTTTACGGTAGATATTGTTGGCAGTACGTCAACCTTGATATCGGAACAGACCGAAGAAGCCGGACTGAGCGCTCCGCCGTCCATCGCGGGTTTGCTCCTGGCGGGGCTGCTTTCGGACACCCTGATTCTGACCTCACCGACGACAACTGAGCGGGATAGAATCGCGGCAAACCGGCTGGCGCGCTGGGCATTTGTGCCCGGGTCGGCATTGGAAAATGAAACCATCAAATCCTACGGTGAAAAGATCGTCCAGGCGGGCGCGGGTCTTTCGAGGCATGCTCCTGATGAGGTGGTTACAACCGATATGAAGGTGTATGAGACGGCTGGATATAAGTTCGCGATTGCCCAGGCCGAAACTTCGGATATCTACGAAGTTGGCGACTATGTCGCCAATCTGCAGAAGGCATTAACCGACCTGAAAAACAGGCAGGGCCTGGACTTCGCCTGCCTGATGGTAACTGATGTCGTGGAAGGCTCGAGCCGGCTGATATTTGTTGATGCTCCTCCCGCGCTGGATGAACTTCCTTACAGATCTCTGCCGGACGGAACGCTCTTCGCGGAGGGGGTAGTCTCCCGTAAAAAGCAGCTGCTGCCCATCGTACTGACGCTGCTGGAGGTCTGATGGATTTGATTTTGATGAAACTGGCGGAGTATATCACACGCCAGGAGCCAGTCTGCCTGTGCGTTGTGGTTGCCGCGAACGGCGGCGTCCCCAGGCATGCGGGAAGCAAGATGCTGGTTTTCCCGGACGGCAGCAGCCTGGGCACCGTTGGCGGAGGTGGGGTTGAAGCTGCCGCGATAAAAGCGGCATTGGACGCGCTACAAACTCAAAAACCAGCGCTGATGCAATATTCATTGAATGCCGGTGATGAAAGCGCGCTTGGCATTTGCGGAGGCGAGATGCAGATTTACGTCGAACCTTTTCTGGCTCAACCAAAGCTGCTGATTGTTGGCGCTGGGCACGTCGGGAAAGCGGTCGCGCGGCTCGGAAAATTTCTGAACTTCCAGATTCTGGTTTCGGATGACCGCGCCGGGTTGTGTACGGCCGCTGAATTCCCCGACGCGGACCAGCTGCTGCCAATACCGATGGAAGAAATTCCGCTAAGCATTGAGATTGACAGGCACACTTACATTGTGGATGTCAGCCGCGGCAGCGATCTGGACATTCAAGGCCTGCCAGCGCTTTTGGCTGCGAAGCCAGCGTATATCGGGGTGATTGGCTCTCGCCGGCGCTGGGAAACCACGCGAAAAGGTTTGCTGGAAAAAGGCATATCCGAAGAGGAATTGGCACGCATAAAATCGCCGGTGGGTTTGCATATCCACGCCGAAACGCCGGAAGAAATTGCGGTGAGCATCCTCGCAGAAATCATTGCCCTCAGAAACAATCCGTCTGCCCGTCAGACGACATAAAGGAGCAGGTATGTGGAAACACTACGTCATTGTCGAGACTGTCGAAGAACTCGTTGAACGGCTGGCAAAGCAGACCGGGGAAACCCGGATAATTGCCGGAGGGACCGACCTGATGGTTGAGATTCGCAACGGGAAATGGACGGGGCTTGACACAGTTTTGGATATATCGCGCCTGAGGGGTTTTGACCGGATTACCCGGGATGGAGAGGGTTGGATTCATATTGGCGCGTTGGTGACGCATAATGATGTTTTGCGTTCCGAAATAATCCGGGAATATGCTTTTCCACTTCTGCAGGCTTGCGCTCAGGTTGCCAGCCCACAGCTGCGCAACCGCGGGACCGTGGCAGGGAATCTGATTACAGCTTCGCCCGCGAATGACACAATCCCGCCATTAATGGCTTTGGACGCCCGGCTGGTTCTTCGGTCGGTCGGTGGAACCCGAGTCATCCCGCTGCGGGATTTCTATGTGGGTTTGAGAAAAACAGTGCTGCAGGCGGATGAGTTCGTGGCTGAGATTCAGTTCCAGGGGATGGGCGAAGGTCAGATTGGCTGCTTCAGGAAAAACGCCCTGCGCCGCGCGCAAGCTATATCAGTCCTGAATTGCTGCGCGGTGCTGACCATGGACGCCGGAAAAATCCGACAGGCGGCTATCACGCTTGGCTCGGTGGCTCCGACCGTTATTCATGCCGGCAGCGCGGAAGACTACTTGCGCGGGAAAAGCCTTGACCAGCATGTCATCGCGCAAGCCGCGAAATTGGCCGCGGGAGATGCCGCACCTATCAGCGATGTCCGCGCATCAGATAAATATCGCGGCTATATGCTGCAGGTCTTGGTTGGGCAGGCTCTTAGCGGATTAATGGATGGCAGCGTTTTCGCGTCGGTGCCGGCAAAAATGCCAACCCTGGATAGTAAGCAAGGTTTTGCGGAGCATCCCGCGCAAGGCTGGGATGGGCAAGTCATCCGCACAACGATTAACGGGCAGGAATACTTAATTCCGGATTACAGTGACGCGACCTTGATGAGCCTCATCCGCGACCGAGTGGGGTTAACCGGAACCAAAACCGGCTGCGAAGAGGGCGAATGCGGCGCTTGCACTGTGCATCTGGACGGGAAAGCTGTGGTTAGCTGCCTCATTCCCGCCGGGCGCGCCCACAACGCGGTAATCACCACGATTGAAGGCATCGCCCCGGGGACTGAATTACACCCGGTCCAACAAGCTTTTATCGACCACGCGGCAGTGCAGTGCGGTTATTGCACGCCCGGCTTTGTAATGTCGGCTGTTAAGCTGTTGGAAGAGATACCGCATCCAGACCGGGAGAGCATCCAACAAGGCATTTCCGGGAATCTTTGCCGCTGCACAGGGTATTACAAGATCATCCAGGCGATAGAATCCGCCAGCCAGGAGATGGAGGCGTAAATATGGAGCAAAATTCCTCAATTCAGGAAAAACCGAACCGCGAGAACCACATGCCTGTTTACCAAACCGTTGGCGCTTCGCTTCCGCGCGTTGACGCGCTGGAAAAAGTCAGTGGAAAAGCGCGTTATCCGGGTGATTTTCAATTCCCGGATCAACTCACCATGAAAGTCCTTTTTGCTCACCGGGCGCACGCGATTGTGCGCGCCATTCACGTGGAAGAAGCCTTGGCAGTGCCGGGCGTGGTGATGATATTAACTGCCAAAGACGTCCCGAACAATGAATATGGACTGGGAAAAATGGATCAGCCGGTTCTGTGTGGTCCGGGTTCAGCCAAGCCATACGGCGACCGTGTGCGCTTTGAAGGGGATCAGGTGGCGCTGGTTATCGCTGAAAATGAACGCGCCGCGGTCCAGGCGCTTAAAGCTATCCGGGTTGAGTACGAGGACCTGCCGGTCGTGACCGACGTCATGGAGGCTATGCGGGAAGACGCGGTGCGCGTGCACCCGGAGCTGGAGAGCAATATTTTCCAACATAATATTGTTCGCTTTGGCGATGTTGAGGCTGCTTTTTCGCGCTGCGCGGTTATTTGTGAGCGGGAATATCACACCCCTGTTCAGGAACATGCCTTCATGCAGCCGGAAGCGGGCGCCGCTTACCTTGATAAGGACGGCGTGATTACGGTCATTGTCGGCGGGCAGTGGACCCATGAAGATCAGGAACAAATCGCGCACGCCTTGAATCTCCCGTTAGAGAAGGTGAGGGTTATCTATCCAGCGATTGGCGGAGCGTTTGGCGGGCGGGAAGACATGTCTGTGCAGATTATCCTGGCGCTGGCAGTCCAAAAGCTGCATGAGGCCGGGATTGATCGCCCGGTCAGGATTGTCTGGAGCAGGGAAGAATCAATAATCGGGCACCACAAGCGGCATTACTATTACCTGAAAGCGAAATGGGGCGCGGATTCTGACGGCAAAATTCTGGCGGCGCAATGTGAGATGTATGCTGATGGCGGCGCTTATGTCTATACCTCGCCCAAGGTATTGGGGAACAGCACCGTGCTTGCCAGCGGCCCATACGATATTCCCAACGTAAGCACAGACGCTTACGCGGTTTACACCAACAATATTCCCGCGGGAGCCTTCCGCGGTTTCGGCGGTCCGCAGGCGGCATTTATGGCTGAGATGCAGGTGGACGCGCTGGCTGAAGCTTTGAATATGGACCCGGTCGAACTCCGCATGCGCAACCTCTACAAAGAGGGTTCACTGCAGCCAACGGGGCAAGCCATTCCAAAAGGCGTCACCATCCGCGAAGTGACGCGGGCGTGCGCGTTAGCAGCCGGCTGGCAGGAAGGACCTGATGGTTGGCAAAGACCCGCGGTCGTGAACAATCCGGAAACAACCGCGCGGACCGGGCTTGGGTTTGCCTGCGGATATAAAAATGTTGGCTTTTCGTTTGGGTATCAGGAAAATTGCTCGGCGAAAGTCGTCTTGTTTGGTGACGGGAAGGTGGAAAGAGCGCGGCTGTATCACGCGGGCGCCGAAGTTGGGCAGGGGGCGCATACCGTGTTCGCGCAGTTCACCGCGGAAGCGCTGGGTATGCCGATTGAAAAGATTGAACTTTGCCTCTCGGATACCGCCACCTCCGGGAATTCCGGCAGCGTGTCGGCCTCCCGGATGACCTTTATGGCCGGGAACTCAATTCTCGGAGCCGTCAGAGCAGCCCGCGAACGTTGGGAAGCCGGCGACCGACCCGCGGTGGGGGAGTTTACCTACCTTGCGCCAAAAACAAGCGCGCTGGACAAGAAAGATGGTCATTGCTACCCAAACTTTACCTATGGTTATGTCGCCGAAGCGGTGTTGGCTGAGGTGGATACCGTAACCGGTGAGGTCCGCTTGCGAAAAGTGATTTGCGCGGACGATGTTGGAAAGGCAATCAACCCATCCATGGTGGAGGGGCAGATTGAGGGTGCCGTTGTGCAGGCGGCTGGATACACCTTAATGGAGAATTTCATCGCGCAAAACGGGATTACCCGAACCAAAGAACTCTCAACCTATATGATTCCAACCGCCGTCGATATCCCGGACGAGGTGCAAAGCGTCATTCTGGAAATCCCCGACCCCATCGGACCATACGGTGCGCGCGGAATGGGCGAGATGCCTTACCTGCCATTTGCCCCAGCGGTCATAAGCGCTGTATATCAGGCAACCGGCGTGCTTTTCAATCGTTTCCCGCTTACCGCGGAAGCGGTCTTACGCGGCTTGGGTAAATTCTAACTGTCGTGGCGGAGGCGTTGACAAAACCTATTGGATTACCCGCGATTGCCGGGCTTATTCTCGCGGCGGGTGAATCGAGCCGTTTTGGCGCTCCCAAACAACTTCAGGCTTGGGGGCGCGGAAACTGCCTGGAAGCCTGCATCCGGACTGCCGAAATTGCCGGGCTGAACCCGATTGTGGTTGTGTTAGGCGACCGTTTCGAGGAAATTCAGGCGCGTACGCGTTTCGGCAGGGCTTTGATCGTACGCAACCTGGAGTGGGAAAAGGGGCAAAGCACCTCTTTGAGAGCAGGAATCGCGGCCTTGCCCGAGGTTTGCTTCGGGGCTGTTTTTATGTTGGCCGACCAGCCGCAAATTTCGGTGTCACTCCTCAGCGCTGTTATGGAGTTGGCCTGGCAAAAGGACGCGGTAATCCTTCCGGTCATTGGTGACCGACGGGCGAACCCGGTTTTCTTTCCTAAAAGGGCTTTTTCGCACCTGATGGAGCTGGAGGGAGACCAGGGCGGGAGGGCGATTTTCGGGGAGTTTCCGGTCGCTCAGCTTCCGTGGCTGGATGAAGAAATGGCGTTGGATATCGATACGCGCGAGGATTACGACAGGCTGACCAGAATTTTCTTTTCAAAGCCCTGAAAAAATAATATTGTATAATCAGGCAGCACCGGAAACCAGCGCCAGGCCTGGCAAATGTCAGGTGACGAGGTCGGGGGTTCCTTTCCGCGAGGAAAGGTTAACCAATTTTCATTGGGAAAATCGAAGGATCGGCGGATGCCCCCCGGATGAGCTCTCATCCGATTTCCTGTGTTGGAACAATAATGCGACGCTCACGCCCGGCGCTTGAGCGTCTCCGATACTGGAAGGAGTGCTATAGATGTGCGGAATTGTGGCTTACATCGGCGAGCAGAATGCCACGCCAATAATTGTCAACGGATTAAAAAAGCTTGAATACCGCGGGTATGATTCTGCCGGCGTGGCAGTGCTGCAGGATAATCGGATTGAGGTGCGGCGGGACGCGGGCAAAATTGCCCGGCTTGAAGCTTTAATCGCGGCGCAGCCTGTGCGGGGAATGGTTGGTATTGGGCACACCCGGTGGGCAACCCACGGTGCCCCGAACCAACAAAACGCCCATCCTCATTTGAGTTCAAATGGTGAGATTGTCATCGTTCATAATGGGATTGTGGAGAACTACCTCAGCTTACGGGATGAACTGCTGGCTGAAGGCGCGGTGTTCCACTCTGAAACTGATACCGAAACCATTGTCTATTTGATTGAACGGTATTACGCGGTTAGTCAGAACCTCTCTAAAGCAGTCCAGCTGACAATGAAACGGGTGAAGGGCGCGCATGGCTTGGTGGTTATGTCCTCCAGAGAGCCGGACAGACTGGTGACGGCGCGGCTTGGCAACGCCGGTGGGGTTGCCATCGGCAGAGGCGCTGGCGAGATGTTCATCGCCAGTGATTTACCCGCGATTGTTGAGCATACGCGCGAGATAACCTTTTTGGAAAGCGGTCAGTTGGCGGTTGTGAGCCGCGCGGGGTTTGAAGTCCAGACGCTTGACGGCGCGAAAATCCAGCCAAAAACCCAACATATCCCATGGGACCCGGTATCAGCGGAAAAGGGCAGCTACCGGCACTTTATGCAGAAAGAAATTCATGAGCAGGTGCGTTCACTATCCGATACCATGATTGGGCGTATTGATTTTGATGATTACCGCGTGGTACTGCCGGATTTGAATTTGAGCAGCGAGCGGGCAAAACAATTCCGGCGCATTTTTATTACCGCTTGCGGGACGGCGCTGCATGCCGGCATGGTTGGAAAGACGATCATTGAGCACCTGACCCGGATTCCCGTCGAGGTAATGGTGGCTTCGGAATTTCGGTATATCGATCCAATCGTTGACGCAAATACGGTGGTATTGGCGATCAGCCAATCCGGAGAGACAGCCGACACGCTGGCAGCTATGGAAGAGGGTCGAAGAAAAGGCGCAACGCTCTGGAGTATCGTCAATGCCATCGGCTCACAAGCCATGCGCAGCGCTGACGGCACCATCGCCATGCAGGTAGGCCCCGAAATTGGGGTGGCATCCACGAAAGCGTTCACCGCGCCAATCGTGGATTTATATATGTTGGCGGTATACCTTGCCGATTTGCGCGGCAGCATCACCGCGGAGAAACGCATTGACTTGATCCGCGATTTGCTTAAAGTGCCAACGCTGGCCAGTAAAACCCTCGAACACGAAGGTGAGGTGGAACGAGCCGCGGCGAGATATAAAGACATTCGCAGCATGTTGTATTTGGGGCGGGGAATCAACATGCCGATTGCCTACGAAGGCGCTTTAAAATTAAAGGAGATTTCGTATATCCACGCGGAAGGCTACCCGGCTGGTGAAATGAAGCACGGACCGATTGCTTTGGTGGATAAGGACCTGCCGGTTTTGGTAATTGCGCCGAAGGATGCCTGGTACGAAAAGATGATCAGCCAGATAGAACAGGCCAAGGCCCGCGGTGGTCAGGTAATCGCGGTTGCTACAGCTGGCGACACGCTCATTCCTGACCTGGTGGATGAGGTTTTGTGGGTGCCCGAAGCGCCCTGGTTGATAAGCCCGATTCTTACGACGATTCCTCTGCAGTTGTTCGCTTACCACATCGCCACGCAGCTCGGGTTGGATGTGGATCAGCCGCGCAACCTGGCAAAATCGGTTACTGTTGAGTAAGGTCTTACGCAAAATTTTTTTTGCAGAAATTTGAAGTAAACTATTGAAAAAACAGGAGAACACTTTGATTACCAAAGAACAAGTTTTAAGTGCTTTATCTGTCGTTATTGACCCCGACTTGCAGAAGGACCTTGTTAGTCTGGGGATGATTGAAGACATAAAAATTGAGGGCTCAAAAGTGAGCTTCACGCTGGTCTTAACCACACCTGCTTGCCCGCTGCGCGCTCAATTAGAACGGGATGCCCGCCGGGCTGTCCAGGTGATGACCGGCGCGCAAGAAGTGGAAATCCACACAACCTCCAGGGTGCATAACCCAAAGAAAGTGGATATTTCTGGCAACGAATTCAAGCATGTTATCGCAATTGGTTCGGGCAAGGGCGGCGTTGGCAAGAGTACAGTAGCTGCAAACATCGCCATCGGATTGGCACAGGACGGAGCCTCAGTCGGCTTGTTGGATGCCGATATTTACGGACCGAACATTCCCCGGATGCTCGGAATTACTGGAACGCCCCAGGCTGAGGATGGAGCCAAGGTGAAACCATTGGTTGCTCACGGCGTGCAGGTCGTTTCCATCGGCTTTTTCGTCGCGGATGGTCAACCCCTGATTTGGCGGGGACCCATGCTTCACTCGGCAGTTCAGCAGTTCCTGACTGATTTTGATTGGGGCAGCCTGGACTATCTTATCGTGGACCTTCCACCTGGAACAGGGGATGTCCAGCTCTCACTTTCGCAAACGCTTCCGATTAGCGGGGCGGTTGTTGTCACCACGCCGCAGGCAGTCTCAACGGATGACGCCTTCCGCGCGATTTCGATGTTCGACAAGCTCGAAATTCCTATGCTTGGAATCGTTGAAAATATGGCTTATTTGCGGCTTCCGGACGGAAGTCAGATGCCCGTTTTTGGCGCGGGCGGAGGTCAGCGTCTGGAAGACCTGACCGGCGTCCCGCTGTTGGGCAGCATTCCGCTCGAACCGGAAGTGGGAATTGACGGCGACCGGGGCACCCCGGCTGTTCTTGCCAGCCCTGATAACCCGGCCTCTGAAGCAATCAGAGCCATCGCGAGGAATCTGGCTGCGCAGAGCAGCAAACAAGCTCACGAGGCGGAATAACTCGACAGCACTCATGACTGAACAGAGCATCATTGGCGTTCAATTGTCTCCTGTCGGAAAGATTTATCACTTTTCGGTCCCGGAAGGCATCCACATCAAACAGGAAGACTGGGTGTTGGTTAACACCGCGCGCGGCAGGCAGCTTGGGAGAGTGCTCGTAACTTCAATTGAACACCCCCACAACGCGGATGAGATTCAGCCAATTGAAAGAATCGCGACCGAACAGGATTTGGAAGTCAAAGAAAAGAACGCCGAAAAAGAGAAAGCTGCGCTAGAAAAGGCGCGGGAATACCTGAAAGGCCCGCGCTTTGAAGCTGTAAAAGCATTTGCTGCAGAATACTCCTTTGACGGCAATCGGCTGACTTTTTATCTGAACTACGAACCTGATGCTGGCTTTGACCTGCGCGCTTTCCTGAGGGATATTTCGCGTTCGTTCCGGGATGTGCGCCTGGAGGTAAGACAGGTCGGGCCGCGGGATATGGCTAAGGCGCTCTCTGGCCTTGGCGCTTGTGGGATTGAGAAGCGCTGCTGTTCCAGATTTCTGACAGAATTCAGCTCCATATCCATCAAGATGGCAAAGTCACAGGACATTTCGCTTACCCCGGAAGAAATTACCGGGATGTGCGGACGACTGCGCTGCTGCCTGAATTATGAATATGAGACTTACGAAGAGGCCCGCAAGAACCTGCCCAAACGCAAGAAAATGGTGCAGACACCCATGGGTGAGGGTAAGGTTATCCAGGTGCTTCCGCTGAGCGATTCGGTTGTTGTTGAACTCCCCGAAGGTGGACCGCGGCAATTTACCTTGGAGGAATTACAGACCGGGAAATTGGCAGAGAAAACAAGCGCCCCTGTTGAGAGCCCACCTATGCCTGAGGAAATCAAAGGCGAAGTAGAAATACTTTCTTACGGGGGTAAGCCGGCCCCAGGAAGCGGCAGCAAAACCGGTCGTGAATACGGCAGCAGGCGCGGGAAACCAGACCGCAGGGCAGAACAACGCGGCAATCAAGCGGGAAACCGACCGGATACCCCACGCTCCGCCAAGCCGCCCCAGCAGCAGACGCGTCCACAGCAGCCAAAAGAACCCCCCGCTACTGGCAAACCGCCGGAATCGGGGGTGTCTAACGTCCCACACCGCAAAAAACGCCGGAGATAAGCATGGAACAGGCTGATAATTGGGCAGCCGGCACCACCATTCTTGTGGTGTTGGCGCATCCGGACGATCCGGAGTTCTTCCTCGGCGGTACCATCGCGCGGTGGACTTCGGCGGGTTTCACGGTGAAATATGGATTGCTGACCAAAGGGGAACGTGGAATCAGCCCTGAATTCCCAGACAGCCAGGAACTGGCGCGCGTTCGGGAGGTTGAGCAGACCGAAGCCGCGCGCGTATTGGGGGTTCACGAGCTTTACTTTTTGGATTATCCGGATGGTTACCTCGTCCCTGACCTGGACATCAGACGCGAAGTCACACGATTAATTCGAAAAGCCAAGCCGGACATTGTCGTATCTTGCGACCCCCAAAACTACTTTGTTCACGAGACCTACCTGAACCATCCGGACCACCGGGCGGCGGGTCAGCTTGTCGTGGATGCCGTATTTCCGGCGGTCAGCAACCCGAGCTTCTTTCCTGAACTGACTGAAGAAGGCTATCCTGCGGTTAAAGTATCAGAGCTTTGGCTCAGTTTGCCCGCGCAGGCGAATGTGGTGCTGGACGTCAGCGAGTATTGGCAGCAGCGGGCCCAGGCTTTACTTCAGCATAAAAGCCAGATTGGAGACCCAGAGCGCTTCCTCGCTCATCTGGAAGAGCGCCGACTGGATAACAGCGGACCTGATGACCGATATGTTGAACGCTTCCGCAGAATCATTTTCAGGAAATAAACATGGATTTCCTGGCTGAGGCTAATAAACTGCTTCCCGAAATGATTGCCTTGCGGCGAAAGCTGCATCAGCACCCCGAATTGGCGTTTGCTGAATACCAAACTGCCAACCTGGCGGCCGAAATGCTGAACTCCAGCGGTTATGAGGTTGTTGAAGGAATTGGCGGCACAGGAGTGGTTGGGTATTTAGACGGAGCCAAAGCCAACCCGCTGATTATGCTTCGGTTCGACATGGACGCCCTGCCTATTCAGGATGCAACCAGAGCAAAATACGCCTCCCGAAACCCCGGGGTAATGCACGCCTGCGGGCATGACGCGCATACCGCCATCGGTATCTACACGGCGCGCCTGCTGGCAAGCTGCCGCGATGAAATTGACGCTTCGTTTTTGCTGGTTTTCCAACCAGCCGAAGAAATCGGGCAGGGCGCAGTCGCGATGTTGAAAGACCGCCTGTTTGAGCGCTGGAAACCAGATTACGCCTTGGGCGTGCACGTCTGGAACGGCCTGCCCAGCGGCAGCTTTGTGATCAGGACGGGCGAACTGATGGCAGGCAGCGGCATGTTCGAACTGACGATTACCGGCAAGGGCGGGCACGCGGCGCTGCCGCACCTGGCAATTGACCCGATCGCGGCCGCAGCCCGGGTTGTTTGCGCGCTGCAATCCATCCCGGCGCAAATGATAGACCCGCTGGAACCCGCGGTGCTGGGGGTAACCACCTTCCATGCCGGCAGCGTCAGCAATATTATCTCGGAACAAGCCGTTTTACAGGGAACCATTCGATTTTTCAGCCCGCACATGTGGGAGCTTTTGACCGGGCGGCTTGCTCGGGTTGTCCATGAGACCGCCAGCGCGGCTGGGTGTGAGGCAGCCATCAAACTGCTTAAAAGCACACCGCCGCTGGTGAATGATGGTTTTGTCGCGGATGCCGCGCGGCGCGCTTTGCTGAGGCTGTTTCCCGACGCGAATTTACTGAGTGATTATCGCACCATGGGTTCTGAAGACATGGCGTATTTCCTTGAACAAGTGTCGGGAGCCTTTATCCTGGTCGGCTCTGGCGGCACGGCGGAGCACCCGGGTTACCCGCACCATCACCCGCGTTTTGATATTGACGAGAATGTGCTCGCCAGCGCCAGCGCGCTGCTTCTGGAAACCGTTTCTGAATTGGCTTTGCATGAAATCCCGGAAAAGGACCGGTGATGCGCCTGTACGGCATCTGTGGAGACAGCGGGCAAGGAAAAACGCGCCTGGTATCCCGCGTTTTAGCCGAAGCCCAGCGGCTGGGATGGCGCTGCAGGGGGGTATTCAGTCCGGCTGTTTTTGAAGACGGCCTGAAAATCGGGATTGGAGTGAAATTGCTCCCGGGAATGCAAACCAGGGTTTTGGCGCGTCTTGCCACCGCGGGAGACACCCAGGTTTTCGGTAAATGGAAACTTAACCTTGAGAGCATTGCCTGGGCGCGCGCTCACCTGTTGGATTTGCAGCCGGCGGATTTGTGGATTATTGATGAGATTGGACCCCTGGAAATTGTCAACGGGCAGGGTTGGGCTGATATTTTGCCATTAATCCCCGGGCTGCCCGCGAAAAAGGTGCTTGTCACTTTCAGGAAAACTTTGCTGCCCTGGTTCCAGACGCGCTATCCTGAAATTGACATCACGCGCGCGGGTGATGCTGAAGCTGAAAACCTCTTGATTGAGTCCCTTTTTCGTAACGATTAGGCATAATTTGGTGAGGAATAGGCGTACAGGCCTGCTTTAGCCATCGGCTTCGAGGGATTGTATAATTCTGACTGTGGAACAGGAAAACGAAGGAGCACCAATTCAGACCCACCTGGAAGAGCTGCGCAGCGCTTTGTTGAAGGCTCTGCTTGGTTTGGGCGCGGCAATAGTTATCAGCATTTTCTTTACCCCCCGGCTGATTGACTTTCTTGCGCAGCCTGTTGGGGGGCTGGATAAGCTGCAGGCGATTGAAGTGACCGAGACAATCTCAGTCTACATGCGCGTCGCACTGCTGGCTGGCGGCATTCTGGCATCCCCGTGGATTTTTTACCAGTTTTTCAGCTTCCTCGCCAAAGGATTGAAGCCTAAGGAACGCAGCAACATCCTCATCGCGGTTCCCTTCGCCGTGCTTTTTTTTGCCGCGGGCGCTGTTTTCGCGTTTCTGGTAATGCTCCCATCGGCACTCAATTTTTTCAATCAGTTGATGGGCGTGCAGACTTTTTTACGGATAAAGTCGTATTTTGCGTTCGTCACAAACCTTATCTTTTGGATCGGGATGAGCTTTGAACTCCCATTGTTGATATTCGTGTTGGCGGATGTGGGCGTGGTGAACGCCGGGATGCTCCTCAAAGGTTGGCGGGTGGCGGTCATTGTGATTGCTGTTCTTGCCGCGGTGATCACCCCAACCGCAGATCCGGTTAACATGGGGATTTTTATGGTGCCCCTTTTTGGGTTATATTTACTGAGTATTGGTTTAGCCGCGTTAGCTGGAAAAAAGCGAAAAAAGGCTGAACAGGAATAGGAGAAAAAACGTGTTCGGTTCAATTGGATTAGCAGAAATACTCTTGATTTTGCTCGTGGTTATTCTGATTTTTGGAGTTGGCCGCATTTCAAAAATCGGCGGTGAGTTGGGCGCGGGCATCCGGGCATTTAAAGAAGGACTATCCGGAGAAAAAAGCGGCGAGAAAAAAGACGACACAAACGACAATTCCAAGCCCGACCAGACTGAATAGCTCCTGGGCTTGATGGGACGATGATATGGAGTTTTTTAACCTTGGATGGCCTGAGGTTTTGCTAATTCTAATATTGGCTTTTGTCATCCTTGGACCAGACAAAATCACACAAACCGGACGAGACCTCGGAGTTTGGCTGCGAAAACTTAACAAATCGGAGACCTTCAGGGATGTTATGCATACGACTGAACAAATCCGAAAGTTTCCGCAAAAAATTATGGACGAAGCAAGGCTCGACCCGCTTCTTTCAGAGCGCTCAATCTACCCTGAGGTCCAAAAGAATTTTGGCGAACGGACAGATGCGCCTGAAAAACCGCATGAAAACAGCGGCGACCTTCCCTAAGAAATCAATCCCGCGAAGCCATCCATTTTTGAGCCTTACCTAACGCGTTCGTCAGTGCTGCCTCGGGGTCTGTTGGGATTGGTTCTTTTTGCTTCCCGAAGATCAGCTCTAAAAGCGCGAGCGTCTGAGCCGGGCTGAAATACTGCCAGATTTCGAGCAAGTGAGCGGGATGCTGCAGGAATTCTGAAAGGCGCCGGCTGAACATCCATTTGACCGCGGTGGGAAGCCGGGCCGCCTGGAGGAAGGCCTCCACGCGTTCTTCCAGGCTGGCAGAACGTCGTGCTGGGTTGGTGCCTACCAGCTGGATGTGAATTTCCATGTTTGTGGGTAATTCAGGCAGGCGCATTGTCAGGCAGCAGGCCCTTGAGGAGTATTCTGATTGAAAGTCAGGAGCGCGATTTCCATGACGCGCAATCAGGGCTTCGGGTTCTGAGATATTTTCAAATTCAATTGTCCAGGCGCGGGCAGCTGGCATCTCCGCGAAGCTGCCTGCCGCCGGGCTTATGCTGAGATTGATAGTGTTTGGCTGGCAGTCCTGCCGGATGGTCGTTGTCGTATACGCGCCCTGCAGATAAGCCTGCGTTTCGCCGTCGTCTTCGTAGAGGGTGAACTCAGAATCAGCCCCCGGGAAAACCTTCAAGCGCATCGTTTTTGGCAGAGCAACCCCGTTCGCGGGTTCATCGCCGTTCAAAGGAATTATCGCGCCAGCCTTGGCAAAAACCGGAATGTCTTTTTTGGTTCCGTAAAGGGCGTGCCAAAAGCCGCCTTCATAGTGTTCGCCGGAGAAAAAGTCGTACCAATCCCCATCCGGCAGCCAAACCACCTGCCGCGCGAGGCGGGTTTCGGGGTTTGTTCGCCGGGTAAAAGGCGCAGCCAGGAGCTGCCGGCAAAACAGGTATTCCTGCGGGCAGCGGTAAGCCGCGGATTCTTGTGGGGAGTCGTAGTAAACCGGCAGGATCAGCGGCTCTCCCTCTCGCGCGCAGCGGTAGTTCGCGGCGTAGAGCAGGGGGACCAGGGCATGGCGCAGCTGCATCGCCTCCCGGATAGTCTCGCAGGTATCCGACCCAAATGCCCATGGACGGCGGTCAATATAGGGGTTATTGGTAGAATGGATGCGTAAAATCGGGCTGAAAACGCCGTATTGTACCCAGCGCAAGAACAGTTCCGCCTCTTCTATTCCATCGCAGTGCCCGCCGATATCATGGCTCCACCAGCCGTAAGCCACGTTCGAGGCAGTCGCGGTGAATTCCGGTTGAAATTGGAGCGTTTCCCAGGAGACGACAGTATCACCGGAGAAACCAATTGGATAGCGGTGACCGCCCAATCCGGGCCAGCGAGAGAAAATAAACGGGCGTTTTTCGGGGTTTCTGCCAAGATCGTAGTAATGAAGTTCATTCAGCGCGTACAGTGGATCCAAGCCCTCTTTTTTGCTCAGAGTGCCCTGCTGCCAATCAATCCACCAGAAATCAACGCCCTGCCGCTCGTATGGATGGTGCAGGATTTCCAGATAAGCGCGCTTGAAGAGGTCGGAAGTAATATCGAAGGCTACAGGCTGCCTGGATGCCGGATCAATGCCGACCGCCTGAGCTATGGCTGAATATTGATCCTCATGGGGATGCACGCCTTCAGCAGGGTGAAGGTTCAGCGCGGTTTTAAGGTTGTGTTCATGTAAGAAGGCAAGAAAAGCCTCGGGCTGCGGAAAGAGTTCTTTATTCCAGGTATAGCCAGTCCAGCCGGTTGATTCGTTGCCCGTCCTGGTGATATGCCAGTCCATATCCACAATGCAGACGGACAAAGGAATTTCGCGCTGCTGGAACTCAAGCATGAGCTGGGTCAGCTCGTCCTGGGAATAAGCCCAATACCGGCTCCACCAATTGCCCAATGCCCAGCGGGGGATGAGCCCGGGTTTGCCGGCGATTTGCTGGAATTCACGAATGGCGGATAAGTAGTCCTGCGCGTAGCCAAAAAAGTAGATGTCCCGATAAGCCTCTTCTCTGTTTCTGGCACGAAGCCCTTCGGCTTCATCCATTACCAGGCTGTTTGTGTCGTCCACCACGCTCCAACCGGAACGGGAGACCAAACCCGGGTTCAAGGGAATCCTGCCGTTGGCGCGGTCGAGCGTGCGCGCGGTCCCTCCCAGATTGGAGAAGTCGGGGTCTCCATAAAGCCAGGTTATTCCGTTTTGCTTCAACGTTATTTGCAGATAGCGATAATTCAGCTCTTCGCCTAACTTGTACCGGATGTCCAGGTGTTCTGTGTCTATGAATAACCAATCGTCCACCTGGCGGACAGAAAAATGAGGGGCATCCTGGAAGCGGTTCCAAAACACCTGACTTGGACGGTCTTCAAAACTTCCAGAGGGCGCATATTCAATCCGTATCAATCGGCTGGTGAGGAGAGAGAAACGCAGACTGCCGGATATGACCACGGAGGCTGAATTTGCAATCGGGCTGAAGAAGGGTTTTGCGGGAGAGAACATGGCGCCTCACAGGATAAGATTGGTTTTGTCTCAATTTTACCGGAAAGATAACGCAGGGTGGATATGAGAAGTAACTACCGCGCTGCATTGCTCCTCGCTGGCTGCCCCACAATTCATAAAAGTGATCAAATCACACACAGAGACCTGGTTAAGGGGGAGGAGCGTTCTTTAATAATCAAAATCGCTGAGTTTAAGTCCAAATACCACGAATCCCGGGAGCTTTGCCGGCGGGAAACGGTATAAGTCGGGGGGGACTATCCCTGATGTTCTTCTAATGGCAAGGGGGCGCGGTCGATGTTGAACCGGAGGCTCGCCGCCGGTAAATTAAGCGGATCTTACTTCGGCACAGTGCCTCGTGCATAAAATGCCAGGCATGCCATGTAACATGATAGGTAACGTTCATATGGAGCTTAAATCGAAAAACTATTTGTCAGAGCGAGGCCGCGGAGAGAAATAAAACAAAGAGGTCACCTATGGAAAGGATGACCTCTTCGGTGCGGGAGCGACGGGATTTGAACCCGCGATCTTGGCCTTGACAGGGCCACATGTTCGACCACTACACCACGCCCCCAAAGCGAAAGCTAGTTTATCACGGCATATGGCATAAGTCAAGCGAAAGCGCTTGAAATAATGCGCATTTTGCAAATGCAACTAAGAATTTACGCTCGATAAACCAGCAGCTTTTTATTTTTCTGGCCGCGCTCTGCTTATAACTCCGGCGCTTCGGGGGCATCGGCTGCCGGAACTTCAACGGTCTTTTTAACTTTCTTGACGGTTTCAGTCACTTTTTCGGCCGCCTCAGCACCCACTTCCTGTGCCTTTGCGAGGGCTTCTTTGTATGCTTCTTCTGCTTTCTTTTTGGTCTCCTCGAACGTGGCGCTGCCCTTTTCTGAAAGCTCAATCGTTTTGTCTTTGATGAGTTGGCGGGTTTCTTCGCCGGTTTGCGGAGCCATCAGAAGAGAGGCGATTGCGCCGGAAAGAGCGCCGACTACAAACCCCATTACGAAGGATCCGAAATTGTTTGATTCTGACATGGTATTCTCCTGTTTCAATTGTTATAGGTTATTTACGCAACTTTAATAGCTCAAGCACTCTGTTCAGGCTTGCCAGGCTTTGGTTCAGCTTGATGACTGGCTCAGACACGTTATTGCTGAGGAACTTAACAGTCCCTTTAAGCGTGTTTACGGTGTCCGTGGTGGAATGAAGGATAGGTTTGACCTCGTTTTGGAGGAGATTGGTGAGGGCTGCCACCTGAACAATCAGGATGATCAGAGCTGTGCCAATCGCGAACATCTCCAAAGCGAGCAAGATAATGAATATATCGCGGACTTTGGTTGTCACTTCCGAGCTTTGCCCGGCGAGCACGACGATTCCGGCTGTGACAGCCAGGATAACCAGCACAACCCCCACAATAATCCATACGCTGTTTTTGTCCGCGGGTTTTTTATCTGCGGTGATCGGGTCAGAGTCCTGCTTCACAACTATTTCGCTCATATGTGTCCTTCCTCTTTGATTATATAACAAGCCGCGTAAAAAAAACCTGGAAAGTAAAAGCTTTGATTAATTATCGTCTTCGATAGTGATTTCACGGCTGTTCAAGTCCAGATTTCCGTTCAAGGCGGTAATGTGGATATCGGAAAAGAGCTGCGGCTGTTCGGTCGATACCAGTTCCTGCTTGGTAAGCTCCAGGATTGCCAGGAAAACGATAATCATGTTCAGGCGCGTGCGCTCAGCCCCGAGCAATTCCTGAAAAGAAGTGGTAGGCAGGACGCGCAGCCGGGTTATGATTTCTTCCAGTTTGCGTTTGAGGGTAAGTTTGGGAATGCTGATTACACCCTCAGGCTCCAATACAGACGCGTTTTTCAGAAGGGCTTCGAGCGCGGCAGTCAAATCGGTTAGCGTGAGGTCCGATAAATCGATTTGCGCGGAAACGTTGAACACCCGTGGGATATGCAGGTAACCGCGCAGATTGGAATCCACGCGCTGCCCAAGCCAACCCGCGGCTTTTTTTACCTGATTATAAATTTGGAGTTGATGCGCGAGCTGCTCACCCGGGTCTTCTTCGTCTTCTTCACGGGCTGGCGGCCTTGGTAAAAGCGCCTCGGATTTTATCTGAACCAATTTCGCGGCAATCACCAGAAACTCTGAGATGTAGTCTGGTTCCGATTCGCGATGCGCTTCAATGTAGGCAAGAAATTGATCGGTCACCTGCGCCAAAGCCAGCTTGGTAATGTCCAGCTCGGCTTTCTGGATCAGGTCCAAAAGCAAGTCAAGCGGGCCGGAAAAAAGCTCGGTTTCCACTTCGTATTGCGTTGTTTGGGTAAGCCAACTTCTTGCCATATGTCAATTATAGCTGAAGCCGAAATGGTATTGATGAAAACCCTGATTTAAGCGATACTATTTGGGTGAGCATATTTGTTTGCACTTCCTGCGGTTTGCCTTATCCCGAGAGCGGGCTGCCCCATCAATGCCCGGGCTGCGGCGGCGTCTTCGGAATTGAGCGGCTTGAATTCCTGGAAAAAGCGGCGATACAAAATGCGCTGCCTGGTATATGGCGCTACAGGTCAGCTTTTGGGCTGCCCGGGAACGCGAATATGGTTTACCTGGGCGAAGGGGGCACACCCTTGGTTGGGCGCGAGGTGGCGCGAAAGCGGGTGTTTTTCAAGCTGGAAAACCTGAATCCGACCGGGTCTTTCAAAGACCGCGGAAGCGCGCTGCTTGTCAGCTTCATGCTTTCAAGGGGAGTTACTGAAGTGGTTGAGGACTCGTCCGGAAACGCTGGCGCCTCCCTGGCAGCCTACGCCGCAGCCGTGGGAATAAAAAGCCACTTATTCGTGCCTTCTTTCGCGTCGGGGCCAAAACTGCAGCAGATGCAAGCGTACGGGGCGCGGGTCGTTCGGGTTCCCGGAGCCCGTGAGGCTGCCCATCAGGCGGCGCTCAGTTTTGCCAGTGAGCGGGGCCTGCCGTATGCCAGCCACGCCCTGCTCCCGATGGGAATACCTGGAATTGCTTCAACCGCCTTTGAATTAATAGAGCAGTTGGGGCAGATGCCGGGGTCAATAGTCGCGCCAATCGGGCACGGCAGCCTTTTTCTCGGCTTAATCTTAGCCGTCCGGGCAATTCGCGCACAGCAGCCCGGAGCAAGCCTGCCAGTGATGGTTGGCGCACAGCCGGCTAACTGCGCTCCATTAGTCGCGAACTGGGAAAAACGGGAGTTCGGAGGCTGCCAGGGCTCCTCGCTCGCGGAGGGGACGCAAATTGAAACGCCGGTTCGCGCCAGGCAGATATTGAGTCTGCTCGACCCATCCAGAGACGCTCTGGTGGCGATAACCGAAGACGAGTTGCTTTCTGCCTGGCAGGCCCTGGCAAAAATGGGATTTTATGTGGAACCGACTTCCGCGCTGGTATGGGCAGCGTGCGATAAGTTGATTGATGATTTGCCTGAACCGGTTGTTTTGGTTTTTTCTGGTTCTGGGTTAAAATTCAGTCAACAATCAATAAAGTGAACTGTTGGATCGTTTGCCATCAAAGGCTTGATGGCGGACGATCAGGCAGTTCGGAACAGGAATAGAATGCTTGATCCTCACAATTCCGCGAAATTCTATAGTGCCTTGCCCAGGCAATTTAATGATCATTTCCTCCTGACCCGGGCGCTCACGCACCGCTCGTATTTAAATGAGAACCGGTCTGTGATTGAGGACAATGAAAGGCTTGAATTCCTCGGAGACGCAATCCTCGGATATGTGGTCGCGGAATGGTTATATAACCACTTCCCTGAGAAAAATGAAGGCGTTCTTACCAAGCTGCGTTCGTCATTGGTGCATACGCAGCAATTAGCCGGCTTTGCCAGGAGTATAAATCTGGGCTCTGTTCTTTTGCTTGGGCGCGGCGAAGACCAGGCAGGTGGGCGGGACCGCAACGCGATTTTGTGCGACGCATTTGAAGCTTTGATTGCCGCGATTTACCTGAATACGGACATCCAGACGGTTAAGGAGTTCATCTATCCTTTCCTGGAAAACGAAATTCATTCGATCCTGGCGAATCACTCCGAAGAAGATGTGAAAAGCCGGCTGCAAGAGTGGGCGCAAGCGCAGGGATTTTCTTCCCCCGTCTATGTGCTTACAGGCGAGTTTGGACCGGACCATGATAAAGTGTTCACAGTTAAAGTGGTGATTGACGACAATGAAATTGCTGAAGGTAGTGGGGGAAGTAAACAGCTTGCGGAAAAATCAGCCGCTGCGGCGGCCATTTTGAAAATGGGAATAAAGGAAGAATGAATCGGGTAAAACTTGCCTCGTTAGAAATGCATGGGTACAAAACTTTTGCCCGGCAAACGCGTCTCGAATTCCCCGCCAGTACCACGGCGATTGTTGGACCGAACGGCTCGGGGAAATCCAATGTCGCAGACGCGATCCGTTGGGTTTTGGGGGAACAGTCGTACTCCTTGCTGCGAGCTAAAAAGACTGAGGATATGATTTATATCGGGTCGGACCAGCGCGCGCGAGCGGGTATGGCTTCCGTCTCCATCACGTTCAATAACGAGACGAATTGGCTGCCAATTGATTACAGTGAGGTAACGCTCACTCGCCGGGCTTACCGTGATGGGACAAACGAGTACCTGCTGAACAATCAGCGCGTGCGGTTGAAGGACTTTCATGAGCTGCTGGCAAAGACGGGCTTAAGCGACCGAACGTATACGATTATTGGACAAGGGCTGGTGGACCTGGCTTTGTCCATCAAGCCAGATGAACGCAGCAAACTGTTTGAAGAGGCTGCCGGGATTGGATTGTACCGTTCGCGGAAAGAAGAGACGCTGAGACGTCTGGAAAGCACCCAAAGAAACCTTGAGCGTGTTTCGGACATTATGGACGAAATCCGACCGCGTTTACGCAGCCTGGAAAGACAAGCCGCGCGTGTGAGCGAATACAAAGTCGTTCAGGAAAGCCTCCAGGAAAAACTGCGTGTTTGGTATGGATACCACTGGTTTAAAGCGCAGGAAGACATCAGCCAGTTGAAAGCTGAGTTGGAACGAGTGGAAGGCGCTTCCTCAAATGCGCTTGGCTTGCTTAAACAGAATCAATCTGTTCTGGCGGCCCATAAAGAGAGCATTTCCGCGCAGAGGACGCTTGTAAACGAACTGCATCAACAGCTTGGGAGGTTGCACGACTCTATTCAATCAGCGAATAAGGATGCGGCGGTTAACGACGAGAGAGAACAAGCCCTATTAAGAGCGCAAGCACAGATAGGCGACGACCTTTTGAAACTTGAGGAGACGATTGAATCTTCTGAAAAAACTCTGGAAGCCCTGAAGAACGATCTCGAAACCGAGTCCCAATCCCTTTCGCAGCTCAAAGAAAGACAATCACAAATTGGGCTTGAACTGACGCAGGAAAGAAACAAAAAGAAAGAAATTGAAAACCAACGGACAGCCCTGCAAACACGCCTGTTGAATTTTGATAAAGAACTGCTGGTTTTGGAGAGCAGAAAGAGAGAAACTGAAACGCGGCTTGAATCCCTTCAGCGAAGCCTGCTCAGCAATCGCGCCGCGCTTGAGAACCTGGTTGTCGAGGAGAAAGCCGCGGCATCCGCGCAGAAGGGCTTGGAAGACCGCCTAAGCACCCACGAGGAACAAGTCCGCGCGTTGGAAAATCAGCGTAGAGCCAACCTGGAAACACAAGCAGCCCTGAAGAAAGAGACGGAGGAATACTCTGCCCAGATAAACCGGCTGAACCTGGAAAAAAATAAGCTGACGAGTCAACTTCAGCTGTTAATTCAGGCTCAGGAAAGTCTGGCGGGATATTCCGACGGCGCGAAGGCGTTAATGAAAAACGCGCGCGTCCGACAATATGGCAAATCTATTACAGACCTGGCAACAAAACTTGACGTTCCCGAAAAATACGAGAAAGCGCTTACGGCGGCTTTAGGCGAGTCCATTGACCTTTTGGTGCTGCCTGAAGACCGCCTGGAACTTGGCTTGTTGACACAAATCGCGGCTGAGGTGACAGAAAAAGTCGCCCTCATTGGTCTTAAGGGTATCACCCAGGCGAAAGAGCCCGATGCGCCAGGCGGAGAGGGAATAATTGGCAGAGCCGCCGAACTCGTCCGCAGCCCGGAAGCTATGTCAGCTTTGGTACAGCGCTTGCTGAGCCAGTATCTTGTGGTTGATACGTTGGAGCGCGTTTTCAGTTTGCCGGAACAGATACGGGAACGCTATAACATCGTGACCTTGAATGGTGAGGTTTTGCTTCGCAGTGGGGTTTTTGTCCTCGGGAAGCAAAAGACCGCCAGCAAGGTGGCGTATGTGCGCACGCGCAATGAGTTGGAACAAAACCTGAAGGAATTGGATACGAGGCTTAGCCAAGCGCTTGAAAAAGAAAAGGAGGCCCGACAGAAACTGATTGGCACGGACGCTGAAATCGCTACCAATCAGAACCAACAACGCGCGATAGAAAAACAAATCAGCGATCTGCGTCGTGAGCTGAACAGCGCGCTGGTGAACCTGGACAAAGCTATCAACCGCCGAAAATGGACGCAGAATCAAACCAATGAAAACGAGCAGGAAATCGCGCGCCTGCAAGCAGAACAAACCAG
Organism: Chloroflexota bacterium; assembly: GCA_029556265.1. Taxonomy (GTDB): domain Bacteria; phylum Chloroflexota; class Anaerolineae; order Anaerolineales; family Anaerolineaceae; genus Mesolinea. Next base: position 94,871 of record JAKQFH010000003.1, read on the forward strand.
ATTGGTCGAAAAAGCTGCCCAAATCCAAAACGAAAGCAAAATCACGGCTGGCTCGCTCGCAGAGCTCGCAAACACCTCGGACCCGCAGAAGTTGGAAGACCTGGAACAACAGTTTCAATACCTCCAGATGGAATCCCGGGTCCAGGAACAAGCGCTTGCCCATACCCGGCAGACCATGCTCACTCAGGAGCAGCGCTTAGCCTCCGACCGCGAGCGAAAGTCGCTCCTGGGTCAGCGCCGCGGCGCGAATGCCGATGAGCTGGCAGGCTTACAGGAAAAGAAAGCAGAAACAGACGCAATCTTGCAGAAGCTGAATGAGGAAGTGAGCCTGGTGCAGGCTGAGCAATTGGCGGCGAACCAGGCCAAACTTAAGAGCTTTGAAACAGAATTTCAGGCTCTCAGTGAGGCGGAAGCCGATCTTCAAAAAGAGCTTTCATTCAAAGAGCGTCAGGTAACGCATGTCCAATTGGAGCTTGGTCGTAAACAGGAACGACTGGAGTATCTGCGCTCCCATATTGAAGATGATTTTGGGTTGATTGAACTGGAATATCGGAACGAGTTTACCGTTTCTACCCCGCTCCCATTTCCGGATTTAGTTATTGAAACGCTCTCAGAAACGATAGAACTGCCTGCAGGCATTGAAGAAGAAATGAGGGAGCTGAAGAACCATATCCGGCGGATTGGGGTGGTTAACTTCGAAGCTGAGAACGAGTATATTGAGGTTAGGGAACGGTATGATAACCTGACAGCGCAGGTTGCCGACCTTCAGGCTGCCGTGCAAGATATCCAGCGGATGATAACCGAATTGGATGAGGTGATGCAGCGTGAATTTCTGAACACCTACAAATCAGTCAGCGTGGAATTCAGCCGGATGTTTACCAGGTTGTTTAATGGCGGTTCTGCCCGCCTGATCCTCTCAGACGAATCCGCGCCAATCGAGGGAGGAATTGAAATTGAAGCCCGCCTGCCAGGAAAACGGGAACAAGGTTTGGTCCTCTTATCCGGCGGAGAGCGCAGCCTTACCGCCGTCGCGCTGGTGTTCGCGCTGTTAAAAATCTCGCCAACGCCGTTTTGCGTGTTGGATGAGGTGGACGCGATGTTGGATGAATCCAACGTGGGCCGGTTCATTGAACTGCTTAAGGACCTCTCAAACGACACGCAGTTCATGCTGATCACGCATAACCGCAATACTGTTCAGGCAGCCGAGGTCATTTATGGCGTTACGATGGGGAGGGACGGCGCCAGCCAGATTATCAGTCTGCGTTTGGACGAAGTCGATGACAGTTATGTAAAGTAAAAATTAACCTGACCCAATTCCGCTTGGTGGACGGCATGGGAATTAATCGCAGCGGGACCGGCGTTTGGAATAATGCAAGACCTTGCTTTGCAAGAGAGCTGAACCAGCATGTCATTTTTCATCCGGAATAGTATTTCCATCCGGCAAACCCTTGCCCCGGCGCTTATTTGCTCAGAGTGACCAAATCCGGGCAAGGCGCCTGGTGATTAGTCAGGCACACGCGGTTCTGAATTGGAGATTGCTATTGGCAACTTCAGGATTCTGCGGAGTTTGAAATTCAACCTTTCAGATGGGGCTATCGGGGTGCGGTTCACCCTTCGATAAGCGGGAAAGGGTCAATCACGTGATTTTGGATTCAAAAAAGCGGCTGATGGTGAATTGGCGTCCAATTCATCTCAGCCGCTTTTAGCTTGCGGAAGGTTTACTTACCGCCAAAAATCGCGTTATACAGCGTGGAAGTTACCGCAGGCGTGGAGGGGGTAAAATCCGCCCATTTATCGTTGATCACAATATCATCGCGGGAGTTCCGCAAATCTTCCAGCCAGTTTGTGAAGGTAGTCTGTTTGAGCTTGGAAAAGGCGGAGGCATCCAGGTCGTTGACCGCATGACCAACGCACTGGATGATGTGATAACCGAAATCAGTTTTGATTGGCTCGCTGATTTCACCTGGTTTCATTGCGAAAGCGGCATCTTCAAACGCGGTCACCATGGAACCGCGCCCAAACCATCCCAAATCCCCACCATTATCTTTGTTTGAGCTATCGGTGGAGTAGGTGGCAGCCAGGGTGTTCCAGTCCTCACCTTTTTTCAGGTCTTCAAGGACAGTTTTCGCTTCGTCTTCGGTGGCGACAAGAATATGGCGCGCCCAAACTTGCTCTTCTTTGGGTTCCAAATCCGCGGTGACGGCTTCAAGCAGCTTTTCACGCAGGAGCTTGCTGCGGAATGAATCCTCTATCACACTGCGCGAAATACCGTAATGACTCACATTCCCGTAATAATCTTTCAGCACGCCGCTGTATATCTTGGTGGTATAGACTGTGGGGGTGGGCGTGATGGTAGGCACCTTGGTTTCGGTTGGGACGCTGGTAGGCGTAGAGCCAGCCGGAACGGGCTCAGATGTGGCGGTTGGCTCCAGCGTTGAGGTGGGGGTGTTGGTGGGCATCCAACCTTCGGGGGTGGAGGTGGACGTGGGCAGCGGAGTGGGCGTGTCGGTTGGCTGGATGATCGCGATCTGGGTCAGTGAAAGCGTGGGGGTATTCACGATGGTTGGGGTGATTGTTGGGGTAGGAGTGCCTTCGGGGAAAAAATCGAAGGCAGCCTGCATCGCTTTTGCCACTTCTTCGTCACTGACGGTTATGCCGCGTTTGGCGGCTTCTTCCTTGATCAGGATATTCTCAACCATCGTATTCAGCGTTTGTTCGCCGATGACCGCTGGCATTTTCAGTGAGGTCACCAGATTTTGGGCTGTGGTCAGAAAGCTTGAACCATAACTGCCCAGCATCTGATAGTAATAATAGTAATTGCTGGCTTGGTTCAACATGTTCAGACGGGTGAACTTGACCACAGGCTGAAATTCCCGGACAGTAATTTTCTCTTCTCCAACAGACGCGAGGACTGTGGAGGGTTTCACAATGTAATTATCGACCAATACATACGCGAGCAGACCCACAACAACCGCCGCAACTGCCAGCGTTGAGAAGAGAATGGCTCTTGTTTCCCGGCGTTCTCTCTCTTGTTTTGCAAGGTGTTTTTTTGTAACTACTTGCTTTACCGGTTTGCGATTATTCGCCATAAAGAACCACCTTTATGAGTTTTGGTCGTAATAAATATCACCTTCGAAGGGAATCAAGGCGATGTGGCGCGCGTTTTTAATCGCTTTAGCAACTTCACGTTGGTGTTTGGCGCAGGTTCCGGTTTGGCGGCGCGGGCGGATTTTTCCGGTTTCGTTGATGAAGCGGGTCATAAGGTCAACGTTTTTGTAATCGATAACCAGATTCTTATCCGCGCAGAACTGACAGAATTTGGGTTTGGAGACATAATGGCGGCTTCCACCGCTGTTGGATTTATAATCAGACATCTCGATTCCTTTCTACAGAGTCCGAACGATAATTGATCGCAAAATCTGTTCGTTGTAACCAAATGTGCGGCGAAGATTGGCTACTTCGGACGGATCCAGCTTGAAAGACACCAGCACGTAATAGCCTTCGGTCAACTTGCGGATGGGATAAGCCAATCTGCGCTTACCCCAGCGATCCACTTTGAGAATTTCGCCGTTGGCGGTTTTGATTAAGTTCTCAACTGTTTCGGTAAGCCCATTTAATGTGGCTTCGTCCAGGTCTGCCTGGAGAATGTAAATTAACTCGTAAGTATGCATAAGTATGAGGCTCCTTTCCTCGGGTTTGCTCCTGCTTTGCGCCGTAGGCGGGCAGGAGTGGAAGGTTTCAGGGGTTTCCTGATTTTAACGAAGAGAGTTTATCACAAATCGCGATAAATGCAAGCCTTTGAATCAATGGGCTGCAGGCGGAATTGAGCGAAGGCTGGTTATTTGCTGTGCCAAACATGATGCAGAAAAGACAAGTGCCGACGCACGCGCCGGCACTTGTTTGTCAAGGTTGAACTACTTTTTTTCTTCGCGTTTTTCCCGGCTGAACAAGATGGTCACGATGCTGACAATGATTGAGCCAAACAAAGCGGGCCAAAAGCCGTTGACGCTGAAGCCAACATGGAAAACATTCTGCGCGATATTCGATGAAAGCAAGAAAACACCCGCATTCAAGACCAGGCTGAACAAGCCCAACGTCAGGATAATCAGCCCGCAGGAGAAAAACTTTAACACCGGCAGGAGCGTGGCATTCAGCAGCGCCAGAATTGCTGCCATAACCGCGTATGCGATCCAACCATTCCCCGAGACTTCAATTCCGGGGACAATCCAAACTGCCAGGAATAGCGCAAGCATAATAACTAACCAACGTGTGACAAATTTCATGATAGACACTCCTTCGTATCTTGGTTGTTTTCATTATGGCACATTTTTGGAGATTTACCCTAAGATAATATAAGGTTAAATCAGTGGCGCCCTTGACAGGATTCGAACCTGCAACCAACAGCTTAGAAGGCTGGTGCTCTGTCCGTTGAGCTACAAGGGCGTACGAAAATTATACCAAAAGGAAAGTTTCAGGCGGGTTTGATGCCTTTGTAGATCTTTCCGGTCCCGATTGTGCGCAGTATCGTGTCGGCAGGCTTGCCGAGCAATTCCGAAAGTTCCATGGCATTCAGCGGACTGTTGCCATTGACGAGGAATATCTTGAAAATGGAATCCACAATCGCGCTGTGACCGGCGAGAAAATCCGGCTGCTTGGCGCAGTGCTCTGCCAGCGTGTGCAGCAGCGCGTCGACGCGCGTCACCTCACCCGTGGCGGGATTTATCAGGTCAATCTGGTCGGAATACGAATAGTCCGCCAGCAATTTCTGGTGTTCCGGACAGAGGAAAGACTGCAAATAAACCTTCCAATTGTGGTCCTGGGATTTCCACCATTCAAAGTCAATTCTGAATTTCGTTTTAAGTGTCGGTTTGATTAAGGCAGATATTCTTGAATCCACAGCTGCTCCAGTCATTCGTTTTCTGCGAGGTGGTAATAATGGTCACCGACATGTTTGAATTCATCGTGGGTTGAGAGGACGCTGAGCAAATCCTGGGGAGGTGTACGGCGGATGATATTCAGAGCCGCGTAGAGATCCAGGAAGTGAACGTGCCTTTGCGTGTTCAGCTTCGAGAGTTCGTTCATCATGCGCATCACATCTGACTTTAACGGGGTGTTTTTCCCTTTGCGGTCCTCCCAGAGTTTATCCAGGGTGCTTACGTCTGGAATGGCAATCGCCATACGGTCGTGAAAGCCGGCGTAAATCTGCTGGCGCAGAAGGGCAATAACCAGACCGCCATCCGCGCCGACCAAAACTGTTTTAATCCATTCCTTATTTGAGCGTTTTTTCTGGGGGCGGATCAGGGTTATTGCTGGGTCTTCCGTGGCCGAAAGTTCAATGATGCTGCCGGGGATGAGGTTCTGGGATTCGTACCACTCGCGCAGCCCAAAAATGTAATGGTGTTTGCGAACCACCCAGGCGGAAATCAGCTCCCCGCTGTTGGCATCCTGAAGAGAGAATTTGACATGTTCGGTTTCGAGCGCGGAGGGGAATATGCCGCTGGTTTCCGCGTTTATCGGGAGCGTGCCCGCCCGCCAATGCGGAAAGTTCAGTACAACCGTCGCTTCAGACGCGGAGAACTCGGGGGCGTTGAGGTCAGCAGGGGAATAAAGTTCGTCCGAGGTGCTTAACAACAGTTTTTCGCTCGCGTCGGACACCTCTTCAACAGACGCCGTCCGACCAGCCACCCGCAAATACAAAGGGGTTTCCAATACAGACTGCGGTTCCAACTTCTTGAGAAACCAGGCGATAATGCCTGTTGTCCCGACCTCATCAAAGCGGGGGTCTTCCTGCAGTTCGTAATTCAGTGAGAATTCCATCAGTTTATCGTTCTCACCGCCGGAAAGCTCCAACTGGCTCATCAGTTCAGCCGAACTCATCGGGCCGCCGTCCCGGGCGTCCAACAGCGCTTCCGCCAGGTTCAGGTGGCCTGGTCCGATGTCAATCAGCAAGGATTTTGGGAACCAGGTATAACCGATACGCACCAGGTCCGATTGGGCGTCGAGTGCAGCGCGCAGTTTTGTTTTGATATCCGCGCCGTATTGCTGCCAGATTTGATCTTGCGGGGCGCCGCCATCAGCCGCGGCTTCGTAATCCATTGTATTGAGGGGGTGCTCCGCGACGCCGGCAGCGTATTCTTTTTGGCTCCCATCTGAAAATTCAATGGTCAGGACGGTGAAATCCCCAGCTTCGGGGTTGTTCCCGGGGTGGGTGGAAACGACGGTTCCGCTTTCCCAGGAACGCTGCGGAAAGACAAGTTGGTCTCCGGGTTCATGGAGATCCTTTGGGAGATAAACCTTGCCAAGGCCTTTCAGTTTACGTTTGAGTTCAGCCCGGGCACTCTCCAGACGGTTTGAAATCAACACGCGCGCCAGACCTTCAATCGGCAAAGGAGATTCTTTTTCGAAAAGGTGAGCGGAAAGCGCTTGCAGATCCTCAGGTGTGATCTGGAGGTTTTTCCACTGCTTCTCCTGAATTGCGTTGGTTGGTAATGCCATAATTCCCTCGAAAACACAAAATTGTGTTTGGATTATACCTGATTAGCGCCCAGGCTGCGCGTAATTAATTGGAAAGAAGTAGATTAATCTGCAGAAAAAATTGCGCGTAGCCACTAATATGTCTTTGCATATCCTGTTTCCTCAGCTGCTTAAACGCCTGTTGAAACTGAGATGGTTGTGCAATGCAGCAGTCTTCACGTCTCTTGCGCCCTGCGGCAGGTATCTGTGTCTTGCTGGTTAATCCTTCAGTCTCTCAGTCAACCTGGGATAGGAGAGGTGGCTTGCAATGGTGGAATTAATCATGGCGCGCCAAACTCGATTTCGGGAAATGTTTGGTTAAGGCACAAAAAAAAACCGGAATATCAGGTCTAATCGCATTGCGATGGTTTCAGTTGAAAAAAACAAGGTTATTGCTATTCTGACCCGGCGCAAACCCTTAAGAAGAGACAGCCCTCTAATTAAGGCGGAGGATATCCACACTGATTCGACCGACCGAATGGCACCCTGGCAATCAGACGACGTTGCCAACCTGCTTTCTTTTCCGAAAACTTTTGATACTAATTCGCAAGGTCAAACGCAGGATAGCAAGAAAGGATAATCAATTGGACCCATGGTTTTACATTTGATTTTCAAAAATTGGTGTGGATTAAACTTGATGTGCGATGACTCTTCGGATATGGCTGGCTTGGGCTGTCTGTTGCGTTGTGGGTTTATGTGCGGCTGCCTGCTCTGGCAGTGGACCCGAAATACAGTTCACGCCAACCTCATCTCCAACAGAGCGCGCGCTTTCCCCAACCAAACAGGAAGCAGTACCAACCGTCCTGGTTGTAACCACGCAAACCTTACCGGAAAACCCCCTGCCAAGCCCATCGCCTGCCTCTGGCTTTCCTGATTCGCATTACATCGCCATCAGCGGGCATGTGCAAGCCTACCCCCTAAGCTGCGAGGCAAGCGCCGCGGTGGATTGGGCAGCTTTTTTTGGTGTGAACATCTTTGAATATGACTTCCAGACCGCGCTGCCGCTTTCTGACAACCCGGACCTGGGTTACTGTGGGGATGTGTATACTGACGCGTGGGGGCAGATTCCGCCGTATGCCTATGGCGTGCATGCCCGACCGGTGGCTGATTTGCTGATCAAGTATGGATTGCCCGCTCAGGCTGTTCGCGGTTGGTCCTTGGAGCAGGTCAAACAGAAACTGGCAGAAAACATGCCTATCCTGGTTTGGGTGATTGGCAACATGGAGTACAGCCAGCCAGTCGTGTACACGGATAAACAGGGGCTGGACGTGTTGGTGGCGCCTTATGAGCACGCGGTAATCCTAACCGGTTACGATCGTACAACGGTTCGGTATATGAACAACGGTCGGTTTTTTGATGTTCCGACAGAGGTGTTCCTGACTTCCTGGGGGGTATTGAATAATATGGGGATTGTGTATGAATTGCCCTGAGCAGAAAAAACCAGCGACCTTGGTTGATGTTTAGGTTGGAAACGAAGCTGTTATTGGCCGCGAGTCTGGTGGTCTTCACGGGGATTAAAAATAGGGGTTTTATATTCGAATCCATAATCTTCAGGGAAAACGAAACCAAAAGTAAACAGAAGGATTATTTATTCAGCCGAAAATTCGTATATTTTGGCATTGCCTGACCAAATGCGCCCGAGAATACCCATCCAAAACCGGCGAAACATAGTTATAGACATAATTCGATTAAATCCGTTTGCTGCGCATAGCCACAAAAGCGAGTCAAATTTTACTGTAAAGTGAAGAGCCGGTGCGGAACCGGCTCTTCTGTCAGAGGAGGTCTTGCTTATTTAAGAAAAAACGCGATTAACACGCCAATCAGCAGCCCCAGAAATGAAGAACTGACCACCATAAATGCCTGGGATTTTTTAATGGCGTCTACCACCACCTTCGTGGCAACTGTCGCGCCTTCAAACACAGAGGGTCGATTTTCGCGAACAGTTACCCTGACGGTCGGCTGAAAACTTTGTAATTCCAACGGAGAGACTTCGGTTAACAAGGAGCGTACTGGCTCCACGGGGGTGCTTTCCCTTATGCTCTGGGTTAGAAAAGCCAGGCGGACAGCATCCGGGGCAGAACGCGGGGGTTCCTCCCGGCTTGGCGGGTTAGCTTTTCTTCGGCGGATGGGCATCAGGGCGTTCCAGAAGCCTATCTCAATTGAGTTCATCATTCGACTCATACGCACCTGCTAACTTTTAGAAGCTGACATTTTCAGCACATTCCCCTGTTGATCCGCGGTCACCCGGATGGTTTGCTGCATGTTTCGACCTGCCGCGATTTCAATCGTCTTGCTATACACGAGCAAATAACGATCAGCTGTTTGTTGGCTGACCTTAGGATTTATTCCAGACATCTGGGGATGCCGTTGGAAGACTTCCCTGTTCACCTTTTTTATTGCCGCAGAATCCATCAGGGCTCCTATTTTGATTGGTACGAACGCCGGCGGAGGAAAGCGGGCACATCCAGACGTTCATCCTGATCAATCCTTTGACCAACGATATTGGTAGTATCTACCTCTCTGATCCCGGCCAGGATTGAGGCTTTATCCGGATAACCCGGCTGGGGCGCAGGCGCTGGCGGCTGAACCGGCGTTTGCGCGAGGGGTTCCCTGAAGGTCATTTCCGGCTGGGTTTTGAGCGGACTATTTCTTTTAACGCCAATGCCAGTAACAATCAGGATTAACTGCACTCTATCTTCCATTCTCGCATCTGTTATCACGCCCGGGATTATCTCCGCGTGAAAACCTGAAGCCTCCTGGAGCAGCTGCAAAGCATCTGTCACGTCTCGGAATGCCATGTTCGCGTTGCCGGTAAAGTTAGCAATCATGTGTGTAGCCGAATACAGGTCAATCTCTTCCAAAAGCGGATGATGCAGCGCTTTATCGATAGCCTGCTTGATCCGGTCTGGGCCAGTACCTGTGCCGATCGAAAGCAAAGCCCCTCCGCCTTGCTGCATGACGTTTTTGACGTGCGAAAAATCCACATTAATTAAGCCGGTCTCCGTAATTAATTCTGAGATGCCTTGAACACCCTGGCGCAGCACATCGTCCGCCAACGTAAAAGCCATCTCAAGCGGCAAATCGCGCGGCGCCACTTCAATCAGTTTGTCATTCGGAATGACAATCAGGGTGTCGGTAAATTGACGCAGTTTTTCAAGGCCGGCGTCACAGTTCTTTTGCCTTCGGCCCAATTCGAATGAGAAAGGACGGGTGACGATAGCAATGGTCACCGCGCCAACTGCTTTCGCAACCCGGGCCGCAACGGGGATAGAACCGGTTCCGGTTCCCCCGCCCATGCCCGCGGTGAGGAAAACCATCTCCGCGCCTTCCATGATGGAGGCAAGCTCCCGATAGCTCTCTTCCGCCGCGGCTTCGCCGACGGCTGGCAAGCCGCCAGCCCCCAGGCCGCGAGTGGATTTTGGACCCAGTTGGATTTTATTGGGGGAGAGATTATGCGCCAAGGCTTGCGCGTCTGTATTGCAGGCAACGAAAGTGACACCTTGCATACCGTTTTCAATCATCCGGTTGATAGCATTACAGCCGCCGCCTCCCAGGCCAATAACGACAATTTTGGGGAGCAAACTGGATATCGGCGTTCTCATTGAATAAACAGGTTGGTTGCTCATGGTGTCTCCTCTGTCAAATAAATTACGCTGCAACGCTGAGGCTTTTACTGACTTTTTCGTCAATCAGGCAGCCTGCCTCTCTCAGCATCTGAATGTCATGGTCCGTAAACGCGGAATCCTCATTCCATACGGTAACTTTCCGCGCGTTCATGGCTTCAATAAGCGAGAAGCCAATCGTCGGGCGAACTTCCCGGATAATCGGGCGCACCCGTTCCAGGATATTCTCGGGGATGCCCCAATCGTAAGAAGGGAGCAGCAAATAGTGGTCTATCGGATACATCCACTGTGCCACGCGGTCCGCCACCGGGTATTCCACCTGCTGGTTCCGGGTTTGTTCCAATTTCTCCTTGTAGGTGGATATTTCTTTTTGCCTGGGCTTACCGCTTTCATCAAACCAGGCTGTTTTCCCCATTGGGTCAGTTTCGGGGGAGCTCAACAGCCAGAATAAACAGCCCAGGACCTCATCGGGCAGGGCGTTTTCGGAACCAGCCTTCGCGCTGTCTTCCAGCGTGTAACCCAGCAGGTCATCAAAGCGCAGGTTGGGGTCCAATAGATTTTTCTCCACACTGGAAGCTCCAAACCAGAAAAGCATAAGTTTGGGGGTGACATTGAGAGCAGATTTGACTAATTCCGTGTACCACTGCCAGGTGTTGAAACCCAGGTGGTCTTCCTCACCAATTTCATTTTTACTGTATGGGCGCAGTGACTTCCAGCGTTTGGACGCTCCCGCGCCCCAGGAGAGCGGGCGGGAAAAAGTTTGGGCGCTAACCGCCATGTGCAGGTTGGCGCTGAAATCCAGGGATTTGCGCTGCTGCACCAACTGCAGCATCTTTTTCAGGAACGAAAGATCCCAGTAATCGCCGCCGGGTTGGAGGGCCGGGAAGATGGGGATCAGCTTGTTTTGTTCCGCCGCGCGAACGAAAGGCAGATAGCGGTCCAAAAACCTTTCGACCAGATCTCCCTGAGACCAGGTTCCCTCCAGCCAGGAAGACTTCACGTTCGGGCTCTTAAAGAAAGTTACATACTTTACACCCCAGCGCGCGTAGGCGGAAAGGATAACCTTCAAATCCTCCGCTTTGATATCTGCGTTGACTGGCATGTCAAATTGAACGATGGGTTGGATGCCGCCCTTCACGAGCCCCTGAATGAAATCTTCGGGGATTGCCTGGGAGGTGGGGCTTTTAATTACCAGCCACGACGCATTCAGCGCTTGCAGTTCTGGCAGCCAAAGGCTCAGATCGCGGGCTTGATAATGGTTGAAGTCCTGAAAGTAATGAAATCCGAGTCGTTTATTCATAGATACATCCGTGTTCAACACAATGCGTTAGCTAAATAAGTGCAAGTATTATGCCAGGACAGAATGAAATTTCCTGCTATAATAACGCGGATGATTTTGATTACAGGCGGTATTGGCTTTATCGGAGGGGAACTGGTTCGCCAGTTGAGCGCAATGGGACAGCCATACCGCTATCTGCTCCAGCCGGGAGACCGGAAATACATTTTCCCCAGGAATATTGATATTGACGTGGCAGTCAGCTCACTTTCTGATGAGCGGGGATTAAAAGCCGCGCTCAGAGACGTAGATGTGATTTACCACCTCGCCTCTGTGGAACAAATCGCGGGGCACCAGGACTTGCAGCAGGTTGAAGTCCGGGACGTGGAAATGCTGGCAAAGACTGCCTACGCGTCTGGAGTCAGGCGATTCTTTTATCTCAGCCATCTTGGCGCCGACCGCGCCTCTGCGTTTGGACTGATGAAAGCCAAGGGTATCGCGGAACACGCTATCCGACAAAGCGGCGTGCCGTACACAATTTTCCGCAGCAGCATGGTTTATGGGGCAGGCGACATATTCAGCGCCTATTTAGTGGGACTGCTGAAAGTATTCCCTTTCGTTGTTCCGATTCCAGGCGACGGCAGCGTTCTCTTGCAGCCTATTTGGGTGCAGGACCTGGCCGCCTGCCTGGCATGGGCGCTCGACATGCCTGATACTGTGAACAGCGTGCTGGAAATCGGCGGCCCGGAATATCTGAGCTTCCGGGAGGTTCTTACTGCGATTGCCGCGGAAATCGGTTCTTCCAAGAGGCTGATGCAAATCAATCCATTACGGATGAATCGCTTCGTTCAGTACATTCAGGGCCTGAGAAAGGACTTCCCTGGCTCAGCTTTTTGGTTGGATTATCTCGCGGAAAACCGCGTTTGCGCGCTTGACTCCCTGCCGCGCGTGTTTGGGATAAACCCTGCGCGGTTTCAACAAAAAATCAGTTATCTGAAGCCCCAAAAAGAATTCTTAATTTTTAAGCGCCGCCGACGAGCGCTAGCCTCTCTTTCCAATAACGAAAGGAAAAAATGAATCTCTGTATCCACGGTCACTTTTACCAACCCCCTCGTGAAGACCCCATCTCAAATTACATTCCCGATGAAATCGGCGCGGAACCTTTCGGAAATTGGAACGAACGCATTCTGGCGGAGTGTTATGCACCGAACGCCAATAAATCGAGCTTCCAAAAAATAAGCTTTAACGTTGGACCAACGCTGATGCGGTGGATGAATCACTTCGCTGAGGAAACCCGCGACAGAATCATCGCTCAGGAACGCTGGAATTACGATAATTTTGGCGTTGGGAATGGAATGGCGCAGAGCTACAACCACTGTATCCTGCCGCTGGCGAATTTGCAGGATAAAATCACGCAAGTACGCTGGGGCATCAAGGATTTTGAACTGCACTTTGGGCATGCGCCTGTCGGAATGTGGCTTCCGGAGACAGCGGCGGATACAGCCACCTTATGCGTGCTTTCAGACAACGGCATTCAGTTTACCATTCTGGCGCCCTGGCAGGTGAAACCGGAAGATGGAGCGCAGGGACCTTACCTGGTCGAATTGCCGGGCGGCAGGGAGCCTTTCGTGGTTTTTTCTTATGACCAGGAATTGAGCACACGGGTCAGCTTTCACCCATCCTCCACCGAAAATGGCGACTTGTTTTTGGAGAGTATTCTGAGCAGCCGGCAGGAAAACCCTGAAGGGCTTATCCTGGTTGCGAGTGACGGCGAGCTTTATGGCCACCACCAACCTTTCAGGGATTTATTCCTCTCTTACGTGTTGAACGGCGCGGCAGAAAAAAGAGGCGTGCAGTGGACCTACCCGGGCAAATGGCTTAAAGAGCATTCGGTCAAGTCCAGGGCGAAACTGGCAGAGAATACCTCCTGGTCTTGTCTGCACGGTGTGGACCGGTGGGAAAAGACCTGCGGATGCACGCCGCAAGCCTATTGGAAAGCCCCATTCCGCGCGGCGCTCAACCAGATTGGAGATTGGCTGGACGCGGCTTTCCTGGACGTCGTCGCACCTATCTTCCCGGATCCCTGGGAACTGCGCCATCGTTACATTGACGTGATGAATGGTCTGATGGACACGAGTGATTTGTGCTATGAACTCGCCAAAGGAAATTGGCGTAAGGATCAGCTGAACCGCGTTCAGGATTTGCTCTCCGCGCAGTATGAACGCCAGCGGATGTTTACCTCCTGCGGTTTTTTCCATGACGAATTTCATCGCATTGAACCACAAAACAGCATCGCCTACGCCGCCAAGGCTGTCTATCTGACCGAGAGAGCAACCGGTTTGGACCTGGTTCCAGCCGCGTTGGCGCTTTTACGGCAGGTGTACAGTCAAAAAACGGGTCTGAAAGGAGACATTGTCTTCTCTCAGACCCTGCTGCGCGCGAAGGAAGAGTGCGCGGCTTAGCTTATGGCAGCCAACAACTTACCCAGTTGATATTCGGACGCAGTCAGCCCAACCTGCAAGCGGGAGAAAATCGTTTCCGCGAGGATGTTTTTCTCCAGCAATTCCACGGTTGTGACCTCTGGCTGTGAGGCGTACCAGATAACGGAAGCGACGCGCATATACCAGAGCATGCTTTCAAATTTTTCCTGATTAAACCAGAGCACCTGGTTGTATTCGTTTACTTCGATATAATCCCGAAGCTGTTCGTCTTGCAGCCATTTCTCAAATAGAGCGGCCGGTTCCAGCATTTGAATATCTGACATCCAGGCAGTATTGATAACCATCCAGCGGACTGCCTGGCAGGCTTTCCAGGCTTCATAGTCGCCAAAGCCGAGCTGAGACAAGGTGTTTGTAATCAGCCTGATGGTCGGTTCCTCGTCCAAAACCTGCCTGCTGCGGGCACGGCAGTCCGCATCCGCGCTGCTTCCGGCAAGATTTGCAATAAATGCCCAAATGAGCAGGACGAATTTACGGCGCGGGTCTTCCAGCTCTGCTGGCGAAAGCGCTTGCGTAAACAGCGGGGTCAGTTTGCTGACGGAGAGCCCGGTGTTTTTTGAAAAATTCTCCAGGTCCAGAATGAGCCGGAGCTGCTTTTCCAAATCCGCCAGGCTGTCTTCGCCCTGGCCGCAATCAGGCAGAGAGCCCGTTCCGCGGGTTCCCATCCGGGCTGACGCCGCGAGGTCCAGGTTTTGCTGGAGTAGCGACTCGAATTCTTCCACCGTCAGGGAGTCAGGGCTGAGGGTTGTGAGCTTCCTGAGGTTATCCGCATTAACAATCTGCCCCAAAGGCTGCAAGACAGGTCCAAGCGCGATTTCTCTCCGCGCCAGGTCCAGGCTGGGCACACCGCGCCCATTCAGGTGCGCGTTCAATTGCGCAAAATCCCGACCGTACACAACGGCAAAGTCCATCAAAACCTGATGTCCATAAGCGCCGAGGTGGAAATACATGCCCTTTTCATGAATTTCACGGGCAGACCGGATATATTCAAGGTGGTGCGTGTAGTCACGGAAGGTTACGAAGGCGTCGGGGTCATCAGGCAGCCCAAGCGCCTGACCCAACTCACGGGTCTCCAGGTGCTGGTCTCCGCCGCTTTTTACCAGGAAAGGCACAGAGCTTTTTATCCAACCGTCAGAATCGCCAAAACGGTTGTTGTACACTACCAACGCGCGTTGCGCGCCTTCACTGTTGGAGTAAGCGTAGACATTTTCATCAATTCCACCTTGCGCGGATGAAAAGTCGTAGAGCATAAAGTTTTCCACGTTCGCGAAAAGACGGCGTCGGTGAAGAATCGGGAATATGTCGGTTTCGTGCCGCCGGACGAGGTAAGGATCCGGGGTTTCATCCCAGTATGGGCGGTAATACTCCATTCCATATTTTTCAGCATAACCTTCTACCTGACCATGACCGAACATTGGCAGCCCCGGCATGGTAGCCATTACTGTACAAATCCCAAAGTATTTGTCCCCTTTCCCGAATTGTTCCACGGCGGTTTTTTCATCCGGGTTGTTCATGAAGTTGACGTAGCGTTTCAGGATTTGCGGGTCGTAGACAAGCGTGTTTTTAATCAGCTGGCGGTATTTGTCGTTTTCTTCGTTGCGCAGCATGTTCATG